>JBILMZ010000004.1:0-49397 GCA_044375275.1 Micropepsaceae bacterium
TGCCTTCATGGAGCGGCAGGAGGCTCGACGCGTCATTCAGGCCATCGCGCGAAGCAAGGACGGCCACCAGGGCCGGAACATAGGCGTCCGGTCGCCCTGGAACGCGGGCCAGGGTGCAGGCCCCGCTGCCCAGCATCATCTCGCATGTCTGCAATTCGCGGTACTGCGGCGCACGCCTGTAGTGGATGTCGAGGGCCTGCTTCAACAGCTGGCGGCACGTCGCATCGTCAAACGCGCGCAGGCAGTCCTGTGGGGTGGCGATCACGCGTGCAAAAGTCTCCTCCTTGCGCAGGAGCAGTACGCCGGCAATCACAACGACCGTCAGCGCAATGCCGGTACCGACAGCCCAGTGGAGGAGATCCATTTTCATGCGTGCGCGAGTGATCATGTCCCCGCAAGTATGACGCACCGCCATTAAGGCGGCTCTAATCGCCCGGCGAGCGCGAAAAGCGCCATCGCCCCGAGCGGTTCATGATCTGTTGACCGTAATTTCCTGCGACAGGTGTTTCAGCCCGGCACGATCGACACGCCATAGAGGCGCCACTCGCCGCGGGTGACTTCAGCCTTGTGGCAGCGGGCATGCAGCTCATCGTCTATGTGCTGGGCTTGAGATCGTCCGCGCAGCAGATCCTGATCAACGTCCTCACCAATGCCGTCATGTTCACGGGCAAGGGCACCTGCGTCACGCTCTTGCTGCCGGATCGCTGTGTAATGAGGGAGCACGCGTCCCTCGCAGCGGCGCGCTAGGACAGCCGTCACAAATCCTTCTGCAAGTCGTCACGATTGGTTCGCCTTTGCTACCCATGTCTTCCGTAAACGGGAGCAAGGTGAGCAATGGAACAGTCAGGCTGGTCAAAACCATGGTACCGCTCGCGCGGCGTCTGGGGTGCGATCCTCGGAGCCATAGGCACGGTCTACGGCCTCTGGGCAGGGCTTCTGCCGTGCGGGTTCTGGCAGTCTACCCACAACTACGCATCGGCCGCCGTGACGCTCTATGGCGCGCTGCTGGCCTTTGTCGGCCGCAGGACGGCGAGCCAGCCCATCCACTTCTTCTGGCGCTACCGCGTGGACTGAAAACTGAATTGCAGCCAGCGTCGCAGAAGCCGATCAGTTACAGACCTGCAAAGGTCGTATGCGCTCACTTGGGATCAGGCGCGAGACATTACCGCGACATTTGCCGTAGACGGGATGGAAATTGATGTAGCGCCCGTGGCACGCCGCCGGAACTCCGCGACCGTTTGATGCTGCTGCTGCACCGTCAACGAAGTCCAGTGCGGCAGCACGCGGAAGCTAAGGTCTGCGTTGTCGAGAACATAAAGCGGAAGCAGGAATGCATGGCTAACCTGTTTAACAAGCACATCTCGAAAGCCCGCCAGTTCAAGCGCCGAACGCAGGCGTTCGGCATCGGCCAGCACCCGCATTCCGCCTGGCGGTGGCACCGCTTCGAGATCAGGAAACAGCGATCGGCGGACATCCACCAGTAGCAGGTTCACAGCTGCACCGTCCGGATCAGCCCAGGTCGTCATTGCCGCCCGTCCTCCCGGGCGCAGAACGCGCGCCATTTCACGCAGGCCCAGTTGCCAGTCAGGAAAGAGCATGATGCCGAAAGTGGAAACCGCCGCGTCAAAGCTGGCATCCGGAAACACAAGGTTCTGGCCGTCCATCTGACGTGCATGGACGTTGGGCAGGCGTGCGGCATCAACTCGATCTATCATGCCTTGGGAAAAGTCGATGGCCGTGACTGCGGCACCGGTATCGGCCGCGACGCGTGTGGCGGCGCCGGTTCCGCACGCAATGTCGATTACGTGGTCCGCTGGTGTCAGTTCAAGTGGTTCGATCGCGACGCGGGCAAACGCTTGGGTGAATGGCGCTGCCAGGGCTTCATATTGTCTTGCAGCATTGTCCCAATGCAGGCGGGAGTGCTGATCTGTCATCGCTTCAGTCCTCGCAGGTCAGCTGCAGGATGTGGCCATGACTTGAGGTGAAAGTGCGGAACCCCTCTGCGGGCCCGAAGTTTCAGGAGATGGGCACCTCCAAGGCACAGGCCACCAGCGACAGAGAGTAGCGTTTCAAGTTCATGAGGAGCGAACAATGCCGCTCCAAGGAGCACAAGGCCCGTTACGGCAAGGAACGGAAGGGGCCATCGCATTCTCCCAGAGTAGAGTGGCCTGATGAATGCCACCCAGGCCACAGGCGCTGCGAGCACAAGGATGCCGATGTGAATGCGCTCATCCTCGGCGAGCGATCCGGCGAACGGAAGTATGCCGCCAAGGAAGGGCAGCGCAAGACAGTGCACGAGGCACAGGCCTGAAAGCGTTGCTCCTGATGCGTCGGCGATGTGGTTTTTCATTGAGCTTCCTGCGATCAAGTTGCGCAAGTGCAATGTTATAGTATAACATATCTTCAATACAAGTCTCATCTTGACCATGAGTGGAGCATACGAATGACTGGGACTGATACCGCAACTGAAAGGGCCAGGCTGCCCGTGACCGTCCTTTCGGGATTTCTGGGTGCCGGAAAGACGACATTGCTGAACCGGGTACTGAACAATCGCAAGGGGTTGCGCGTCGCCGTCATTGTCAATGACATGAGCGAGGTGAACATCGACGCAGAACTGGTGAGGCAGGGAGGTGCCGATCTTTCACGCACCAGCGAAACCCTGGTTGAAATGTCAAACGGGTGCATTTGCTGCACATTGAGGGATGACCTTCTCAAGGAAGTCGGCCGATTGGCTGCTGACGGAAGATTTGACTATCTGCTTGTCGAAAGTACGGGCGTCTCGGAGCCCTTGCCTGTCGCAGCGACGTTTGATTTCCGCGACGAACATGGCGTCAGTCTCTCCGACGTGGCCCGGATCGACACGATGGTGACCGTCGTGGATGCGGTGAACCTTCTGAAGGACTATGCGTCGAAGGATTTTCTGGAGGATCGGGGAGAAGTTGCGGGCGAGGGCGATACGCGCGCGCTGGTGTCCCTGCTGGCGGAACAGATCGAGTTTGCCGACGTTGTCATCGTCAACAAGGTGGATTCGGCAAGCGCCGAGCAGCGTACGCAGGTCCGCACGCTCATAGCGTCACTGAATCCAGACGCAAAGGTGATCGAGACAAACTACGCTGATGTTCAGCTTGAAGAGGTCCTCAACACGGGTCGCTTCGACTTTACAAAAGCCCACGAGCACCCGCTCTGGGCCAAGGAACTTTATGGGTATGCCGCTCACACGCCTGAGACAGAAGCCTATGGCATTGAGAGCTTCGTGTATCGGGCACGCAAACCGTTTCATCCGGAAAGGCTACACCGGTTCTTCTCCGAAGAGTGGCCCAACGTGATCCGTGCAAAGGGGCATTTTTGGATCGCAACCCGCCCAGAATGGCTGGGAGAAGTCAGCAAGGCTGGCACCATGATCCAGCACCAAGGACTTGGGCGGTGGTGGGCCTCGGTTCCCCGGTCCCGCTGGCCCGAAGATGAACAGTCCCGCCAGTTCATCCTTGACAACTGGGACCCGGAAGTCGGAGACCGAAGGCAGGAATTGGTTTTCATAGGTGTCGGGATGGATAGGGCCGCAATCACAGCGCGCTTGGACGCTTGCCTGACGGATGTGCCGCGAGGACTGGACAAGCCTGGCGGCCCGTGGCGGCCCAAGCCGATGCGTGATCCTTTTCCAGCCTGGGGGAAAACATGAGCACTGCCCGGGAGAAATTGACCCCGCTGCGCCGCGAGATCCTTGATCTCATCAAGGCAGCGCAAAAGCCGGTAAAGGCCTACGACCTCATAGCGGCGCTGTCGCGCAAGCGCGGCGCCGTGGCCCCACCGACGGTCTACCGCGTGCTCGGCTACCTTCTGGAGCACGGTCACATACACCGGATCGAAAGCCTGAATGCCTTCGCCTTGTGCTCGCACGCGCCGGCAACAGCCGACCACGCATTTCTCATCTGCGACAATTGCGGAACCGCAGCCGAAGTTTGCAGCGGCGATGCGTACGATGCCCTCAAGGCCTTGTGCACGCGTCGCGGATTTACGGCGGCGCAAATGAGCCTCGAGGTCCGTGGCCAATGCAAAAGCTGCAAGGGACGACAGGCGCACCTGAACTGACGTTCCGGTATCGGCCGGTCTTGCCTCCCGCGACGAAACCCGACATCGTGGCGCCATGAGCCAGACCGAGACCCCGCCCGCACTGCAGGTTCGCATCGTGCCGGTGACGCCCCTGCAGCAGAACTGTTCCCTGATCTGGGACACGGCCACGAAGCACGCGGCCTTCGTCGATCCCGGTGGCGACATTGACCGCCTCATGGGCGCCCTCGACCATTTCGGCCTGACGCTGAAGCACATCTGGCTGACGCACGGACATCTCGACCACGCAGGCGCGGCCGCCGAGCTGCGCGAGCGCACCGGCATCAAGGTGGAGGGCCCGCACCGTGACGACCAGTTCTGGCTCGACCAGATCGAGGACAGCGCAAGGCGCTACGGCCTGTCAGGCGCGCGCAATGTAACGCCCGACCGCTATCTCGAGGACGGCGACACGCTGGAACTGGAAGGCACGACATTCGGTGTCGTTCACACGCCCGGCCACACGCCAGGCCATGTCGTGATCTACAACAGCGTCGCCCGCGTGGCTTTCGTAGGCGATGTCCTGTTCGCAGGTTCGATCGGCAGGACCGATTTCCCGCGCGGCAATCACCAGCAGCTGATCGACTCGATCACGGGAAAGCTCTGGCCGCTGGGCGATGACGTCACCTTCGTGCCGGGACACGGCCCGACATCAACCTTCGGCCAGGAGCGTCGCACAAATCCTTTTGTGGCGGATCGCCTGACGGGCTACGCCGGCACCGCAAAAACGGCGCCCAACGAAATCGATCAGAAAACCTCGAAGCGCTACACCTGAAGCGGGGCCTGGTTTGCTCTCTCTTCTTTTTCTCCTTGTAGGAAACTGCAGGCTGGCCTGAAGTCTTTGGGTTGGGGGTCTGGAAGGGTAAGGGGTTGCGTTATGCTTCCGGCCAGCCCGCAGCACAGGGCTGCAAGCATCATCTGAAGACGAACATTCCTGCATCCCGATCCTGTCGCCCGCACCGCGAGGCCTCATCAGCGGCGCCTGGAGCATGACTGAAATGCGAAAGAACAGATAGCGAACAGAAAGAGCGAGCGCAAGACCCGATCCGCATCTGCGTCAATCTTGAGCAGGATTTTCCGAAAGCGCCGCTGACTACTCCACCATCCCGAACGTCAGCCCCGCATTCGCCCGCAGGCGCTCGATCAGCGTCTGTCCCATGGCGGAAGCAGGTGTCCAGAAGCCGCCTTCAGGAGCCCCAGGCTTGCACTCGTTCAGGCAGAGCGCCGCCTCCGAGATCATCTTCGCCGTCGAGCCATAGCCCGGATCGCGATCACCCGTGACGCGCGCCTTGTAGGTCTTGCCATCCACGCCCGTGCCAATGAACAGCAGGTCAAAGCGTCCCCGCTCGCGCTGCTCCGGCGTCGGTCCCTCGCCAGGCTTGGGCAGCACAAAGCGGTTGAGCAGCGCGCGCGTCGGCGGCACGACCGCGGCCAGCCCGAATGCACCCATCGCGCCGGTGACCGCGAGGGCAGTGGGCGCACCAAGCAGCGAACCACCCGTGACCATCGCCTCCTCATAGGTGAAGTCGCGACCATAGGCATAATCCATCACGGCGTTCGAGCGATGCACGACGCGTGTATTGATGGCGGCCATGATGAAGGGCGCTGTCCAGGCCTTGGCATCCTGGTCATAGCGGACCGGCACGCTGCCCGGCTGACGCGGACCCTTACGCTCGCCCTGCGGGTTCAGCGCAAACGGATTGCTCATGGCGTCCCGCACGCGCTCGTCGCGGAAGACCTCCTCGGCCATGTTCATCATGCTGGCAATGGTGCCGCCACTCGCGCCGCCCTTCATCGACATCACGCGCATGCGCACCGCGCTGCAGGGTGAGCCCGTGCGCTTCTTCACTTCGTCATTGAGGAACAGCACGCCAAGGTCGGAGGGGATCGAGTCAAAGCCGCAGCAGGGCACGATGCGCGCGCCGGTCTCCTCGGCTTGCGCCTGGTGCGTGTCGATCATGCGCTGGATCCAGGGCGCTTCACCCGCGAGATCACAATAGTCCGTACCCGAGCGAACGCAGGCCGCGACCAGCTTTGATCCATACTTCGCATAAGGCCCGACGGTGGTCAGGATCACGCGCCCCTTGGCCGTTAAAGCGTCGAGCGCATCCTCGTCATCCGTGTCGGCTTCAAGGATGGTGAGCCCTTCAGCAGGCTTTCCCAGAGATGTCTTCAGCGCCTCAAGCTTCGCCCGATTGCGCCCGGCAATGGCCCAACGCACTTCATTGCCGCGATAGGACGTCGCCAGATACTCGGCGATCAGGGCGCCGACATAACCCGTGGCACCCACGACAATGACGTCAAAGGGCTTCTGCGCGCGTGTGGTGGCTGGGGGCATGGGAACGGCTCCGTTTCGAATGGACGCAACGGGCATTGGTTCATCATGCCTGTCAAGATCATAGGGCGGTGCGGGCTCGTGTCTGGCGCGCAAATCCACACCGGGCATCGTGTTTAACCAATGACCGAGAGCGGCAGGTGTCCCTCATGCACAAATGCGTGAGCCACGATCTCTCACGACTTGGTGATGCGCGCGTCATCGAGCGGGTCGATATAAGGGGCAGGGGAATTCAAGGGGACAGGGCATGCTGGTCGTAGATGGCGTCACACAGGTTTACCGTGGTGGCGTGGTTGCGCTGAACAATATCAGCTTTGAAATCAAGCCGGGCCTGTTCGGCCTGCTGGGTCCCAACGGGGCCGGCAAGTCGACGCTCATGCGCACGATCTCGACATTGCAGGCACCTTCCAAAGGCGCCATCCACTTCGGCGACATTGACGTCATCCGCGAACCGGAGCGCCTGCGCCAGGTGCTCGGCTACCTGCCACAGGACTTCGGCGTGTACCCCCGTGTCAGCGCCTACCGCATGCTGGACCACATGGCCGTGCTCAAAGGCATTTCAGATGCAAAAGAGCGTCGCGAGACCGTCGAGACCCTGCTGAAGCAGACCAATCTCTGGGCCGTGCGCAACAAGGCCATTGCAGGCTTCTCGGGCGGCATGCGCCAGCGCTATGGCATCGCCCAGGCCCTGATCGGTCAACCCCAGCTGCTGATCGTGGACGAGCCGACCGCAGGCCTCGACCCCGAGGAGCGCAACCGCTTCCTCAACCTGCTCGCCGATGTCAGCCAGAGCGTGGTCGTGATCCTCTCGACGCACATCGTGGAAGACGTGGCCCAGCTCTGTTCCGACATGGCCATCATCTCGAAGGGCAGCATCGTACGCCACGGTGCGCCCAATGCGCTCATCTCCGAACTCAAGGGAAAGGTCTGGCGCGCCTTCATTGCCAAGGGTGAACTCGATCAGGTGAAGGCGAAGCACAACGTGATCCTGTCGCGCCTCGTGGGCGGACGCACGCTCATCCATGTCCTCGCCGACGGCAATCCGGGAGAAGGCTTTGAGCCCGTGAACCCGGATCTCGAGGACGTCTACTTCGTCGCCCTCAACAGCGCCCAGAAGAACTGAGGCCCGCGATGTTCGGTAAAATTGCAGGCTTCGAGTTCGGCTACCAGCTGCGGTCACCCGTATTCTGGGTGTCGGCCTTCGTGCTGGGCCTCCTGGCATTCGGATCAGTGGCAAGCCCCAACATCCAGATCGGCGCGCCCGGCAACACGAACATCAACGCGCCTTTTGCCATCGTGATGTCGCACCTCGTGATGAGCATCTTCTCGCTGTTCATCGTTGCGGCCTTTGTGGCCAACGTGGTGGTACGTGACGACGACACGGGCTATGGACAGATCATCCGGTCCACGCGCATCAGGAAATCCGACTATTTGTTCGGCCGCTTCACCGGCGCCTTTCTCGCCAGCGCCCTTGTATTCGCGGCCGTTCCCATCGGTTTGTTCGTGGGCATCCTCATGCCGTGGCTGGACCAGGAGCGTGTCGGCCCCATCGTCCCGATGCACTACCTCGTAGCCTATTTCCTCCATGCCTTGCCGACCCTCTTCATCGTCAGCGCATTCCTGTTCGCGATCGCCGCCATCGTCCGGTCGATGACGCTGACCTATCTCGGCGTCATCATTCTCTTCCTGCTGTACGTCGCATCGGGCCTATGGCTGGCTGATCTGAAGAACGAGGCGCTGGCTGCACTGCTGGATCCGTTTGGATCGGGACCTGTTGGCATCGCGACCAAGTACTGGACGGCCTCCGATCGCAACACGATGCTGCCGCCACTCGACGGTCTTGTGCTCCAGAACCGCCTGATCTGGTTCGCGGTGTCCTTTGCCCTGATGGGCTTGGCCTATGTTTCCTACCGCTTCACCGAGCGGGCGCAGCGACGTAGCGGTGGAAAGCGCGAAGAGCCGGTCCCTGTCGGCGCCTTCCAGCCCGTCAACGTCCGGCGCCGCTTCGATGCGCCCGCCGTCCGAGCGCAGGCCTGGAAGTGGACACGCTTCGAGATGGCGCAAGTCATGCGCAGTCCGGCCTTCTTCATCCTCATCCTGCTGGGCTCCGCACAAGCCCTCTCCGCAGTCTGGGTCGGCGTTTCTCTGGATGACTGGAAGCTTCTTCCCGTCACCCGGCTCATGATCAACTTGGTCGAAACCGCCTTCTCCATCGCACCTTTCCTGATCGCCGCCTACTACGCTGGCGAGCTTGTCTGGCGCGAGCGCGAACGCAAGTCACACGAACTCTTTGGCGCCGCGCCTGTGCCCGACTGGGTCTTCGTGACGCCCAAGATCCTGGCGATCTCTTCCGTGCTGTTGATCACGCTGCTGGTGGCCGTGGCCATAGGCGTGAGTGTTCAGGCCTTCAGGGGTTACCCGAACTTCGAGTTCGAGAAATACGTCGTCTGGTACCTGCTGCCCAATTTCGTGGACGTGCTGCAGTTGGCCATCCTCGCGATCTTCCTCCAGGCCATCTCGCCCCACAAATATGTGGGGTGGGGACTGATGGGCCTCTTCATCATTTCAAACCTAGTGCTCTCGAGCCTGGGCTACGATCACAGGTTGTACCGCTACGGCACCACGACGGAAGTGCCGCTGTCGGACATGAACGGGATGGGCTATTTCTGGATCGGCCGGACCTGGCTGCAGGTCTATTGGAGCGCCATCGCTCTGCTGCTGGTCATCATCGCCTTTTCGATCTGGCCGCGGGGCACCGAGAGCCGGTATCGGCCGCGCTTCGCGCGCCTCGGTCAGCGCCTGCGCGGCACGGCGGGCAGCGTCGGCGCCGCAGCGCTGGCCGCAGCCGTGGTTTCGGGTGGCGTGATCTACTACAACACCAACATTCTCAACGAATACACAACGCGGGACGAGCGCGAGGAGCTCCAGGCGGATGCCGAGCGCGCGCTCCTCAAATACGAGAAGCAACCCCAGCCGCGCATCATCGGTGTGAAGCTCGACGTGGCCCTCTATCCATCCGCGACACGCGCGGTGACGAACGGAGAATATGTCATCGAAAACCGGACCCAGTCGTCACTGGGCGAGGTGCACATCGCCCAGTCGGATGAGCTGACGGTCAGCAGGCTCGAGATCGAGGGCGCAACCCTTCAGAAAACATACGACCGCTTCAGCTATCGGATTTACCGCTTTGACCTGCCCATGGCGCCAGGAGAAAAGCGCAAGATCCGATTCACGACCGTGCTCGAACAGAAGGGCTTCAGGAATTCCGCCAACATCACGTCCATCCTGCACAATGGCACCTTCCTGAACAATTTCGATGTCACCCCGATGCTGGGAATACACCGGTCGTATTTCCTGTCGAACCCGGTCGTTCGCCGTCGCCAAAACCTCCCGGCCGAACTCAGGATGCCGGCGCTGGAGGACCAGAATGCCGGCTCCAATTCGTATCTGCGGCCGGACTCCGACTGGGTCGACTCCGAAATCACCGTCTCGACCGAAGCCGGCCAGACTCCGCTTGCACCGGGCTATGTCGTGTCCGACGTGACCAAAGACGGACGGCGCACGGTACAATTCAGGTCGGACACGCCCATCCAGAACTTCTATTCGATACAGTCCGCGCGCTACGCCGTGAAGGCAGATCGCTGGAACGACATCGACCTCAAGGTCTATTACCATCCGGAGCACCCCTACAACGTCGATCTCATGCTGAAGGCGATGAGGGAATCGATGGAGGTCTACGAGCGCGAGTTCGGTCCCTACCAGTTCCGCCAGGCCCGCATCATCGAGTTCCCGGCAATAGCGACCTTCGCTCAGTCTTTCGCGAACACCATCCCCTACTCGGAGAACATCGGCTTCCTGCAGGACAGCAAGGCCCTCGCCGCAGACCCGTCGTCCATCGACATGGTCACCTTTGTCACCGCGCACGAGATCGCGCACCAATGGTGGGCACATCAGGTGCTGGGCGCAGACGTGCAGGGCTCGACGATGCTGAGCGAATCCTTCTCAAGCTACGCGTCGCTGCTGGTGATGGAAAAGCTCTATGGCCCCGAGCAGGTACGCAAATTCCTGAACCAGGAGCGTGACCGCTACCTGCAGGGGCGCCTTGGTGAAAGCATTGGCGAGCAGCCACTCTATCGCGTCGAGAACCAGAACTATATCCACTACAACAAGGGAGCGTTGATCCTCTATCGCCTGAAGACAGAGGTCGGTGCCGAGGTCGTCAACGGCGCGATGAAGCGCATGGTCGAGCTTTACAGGTTCAAGTCCAATCCCTATCCGCGCTCGACGGACTTCCTGCGCATCCTGCGCGAGGCGGCGGGCCCGCAGCATGATGCGCTCATCACCGATCTCTTCGAAAAGATCACGCTCTACGAGCTCGCCGCGCGCGATCCAAAAGTGAAGAAGCGGGCAGACGGCAAGTTCGACGTCTCGTTCGAGGTCGAGGCCAGGAAGTTCCACGCCGATGGCAAAGGCAAGGAAACCGAAGCCCCGCTGTCTGAGAACATTGCGCTGGGCGTCTTCACCGAGGATCCGACGAAGCCTCAGTTCCGCCGGGAAGGTGTCGTGGCCTATGAGCTGCGCCCGATACGGACCGGAAAGCAGACCGTAACCTTCGTGACTGACAAGTCACCAACGCATGTTGCCGTGGACCCATACTCCATCTGGATTGACCGGGATGACAAGGACAATGTTGCCGAAGTGGCCATTAACTAGGAATCGGGTTCAGTACTGAACCGGAAGTGGGCCGCTCGCGTACCATCCTTGCGAAAGCAGGATGACACGCATGACCGATATCGCAACGCTGGCTGACGCACGCCAGCCGTGGGCATCAGGCCTGGCAGTCATTGTTGGCGCATCCGGCGGCATCGGACGAGCAGTGCGTGATGCCCTGGCAGGCAACGGCTTTCCGGGAACCGTCATCGGCCTCTCGCGGTCATCGGACCCGGCCATGGACCTGCTGGACGAGGCCTCGATCGAGGCAGCCGCCCGCCATGTCGCCTCGATTGGCCAGCCATCGCGCTTTCTCTTTCTGGCTACGGGCTTTCTGTACGACGACGTTCACAAACCCGAGCGCAGCTTGCGCGATCTCTCGGCCGCCCACATGGCGAAAGCCTATGCGCAGAACACCATCGGCCCGGCGCTGGTGCTGAAGCACTTCACACCCCTGTTGCCCAGGGAAGGGCGATCTGTTGTTGCAGCCCTGTCAGCAAAAGTCGGAAGCATCGGCGACAACCACCTCGGCGGCTGGCACAGCTATCGGGCGTCCAAGGCGGCACTGAACCAGGTCATCCACACGGCCGCCATCGAACTGAAGCGTACGCGCCCGCAAGCCATTTGCGTCGCGCTGCATCCCGGCACCGTGGACACGAAACTCTCCGCACCCTTCTCGAAGGCCGGCCTGGATGTCCGCCCTCCGGAGGTCGCCGCCGCCGATTTGCTTGAGGTGATCGAAGGCCTCACGCCCGAAGACAGCGGTGGATTTTTCGACTACGCGGGTTGGCCACTGCCCTGGTAGCCATGAAGCTCGAAGCCTCTCAGCGGGCGCAGTTCGATCTTCGCGGCCGCGAGCCTGCGATAGAGGAGGCGGCGGCGATTGAGCGGCCACCAGTCATAGAGAAAGATCTCGAGCGGACGCCAGTTGGCCACCCATCCCATGATGACAAGGCTCTCCTGGACAATGCGGCCCAGCGGCATGCTCGTGATCAGGTGATCGGCAAACTGCGCAGCAGCCACGCAGGCAAACAGCACGGTGACGCCGATCGCAAGCGACATGCGCCCGATGCGAAAGAGCTCCCGCAACTCCCTCGATACCGCATCCGCGCGATAGGCAAAGAAGCGGGCCAGGGCCTCTGCGGTTTCACCGGCAGGGTGCAGCTGCATCTGTGATTGAGGCATGTGGATGACGATGCGCAGGGCATGTTCCCGCGGCAACTCCCGCGCCCAGTCAACGATATAGGCTTCGGCATTGCGGTCCAGGTCGCGGTCCCGGAAGGGCGTGGGATCAAGCGTCTCGAACAGCTGCGCCGCATTCTGCACGCTGATCTCGATAGCGGACTCTGAGATGTCTTTCTGCTGTGTCATGGCCTGCAGTCTTCCGGATTGGGCAACGTTGGGGTATCGCGACGCTATCAGTCGTCGTCGCCCTTTTCGCCGCCTTCTTTCGCCTTCAACCCGCTGGCCGTGTGACAGTTCACGCAGTTGTCAATGTTGCGAATGCCTTCCTCCAGGTGCTCCTGGATCATCCGGCTCTTCTCATGCGCGTGGCAGCTGACGCAGGTATGGGTCTTGAAGTTGCCGCCGACATGGCAGGACACGCAGCCAACATTGTGGTCGCCGGTCAGCGGGAAATACTTGCTGTGATCGAAGCTCGACGGCTTCCAGCCCGCAGTGCTGTGGCATGTACTGCAGGAGGCCGGCCGAAGGGCAGTGTGGAGGGTATCCTTGGGCGCGGTGTGACAGCTCTGGCATTGGCTGCGCAGTTCGGGCTTCAGCAGGGAATGATGGAATCGCCGCGGCGTCTCCTGGCCGGGCGAGGCGACGAGGTGATCGCTGTGGCACGACGTGCAATCCTTCTCGATCAGCGCCTGGTGGAAGGGCACGCGGCTCTCCTTGCGGACGAGCGCCACGCCCTTGGTGGTGCGAAGGCCGATGTCTGAAGGGACATGGCACGCGGCGCAGCGCGCATCCGACACCCCGGTAAACGGCGAATGGCAAGCAAAGCAGTTTTGCTCAAGGTCGCGATGGGCCGCCATCAGCTTGCCCGGGCTGACCATCACATGAGGATACAGGAACGAAGCCGCTATCACGGCTGTGAGGAAGACGGCGGACAGGATCCAGGGCCAGCGGCTCATCATTGCCAGCCCCAGAACAGGAAGACCGCGATGATATGGGCAAGCGCCAACACGCCAAAGGTCATGGTGATGGGCACGTGGACCTTGCGCCACTGCCGCACGAGATCAACTGTCATGCTTTCCCAGTAGAGTTGCGTGGCGACTTGTTCCTGGGCCACGCCGTATTCGCTGAGGTCCGTGCGGGCTTCCTTGAGCCAGCGCTGCGCCCGTTGCATCAGGAAGCGCCCGGTCAGTCCGCTCGCGACATTCACGAGCATGGCGATCACCGCAAGCCAGGCCAGCCATCCGTTGAAGTGAATGCCCGCATGCACGAGCACCAGCAGCGACCCCGCCCAAGCGAGCCAACCGTGAAGACGAAGCAGGCGGGCAGGATCCTTCGAACTGATGTACCCGCGCTTGCGCAGCGAATGGCCAAACGACAGCAGGATCAGCAGGACGCCGGGAATCCCAAGATAGCGTCCGACCCAGGCAATGCCGAAAAAATGCAGCGCCGCGTCCGCCACCAGCGTTGCGCCGACAAGCACAACGAGTGATGCATAGAAGGGCAGGATCTCCTGCAGGAAAAGTCCCGACCTGGACATTCATCAACCACATCCGGCCAAACTGCGCCGTGACCCTGTACGGATGTGTACAGGGCGTGATCTCGAATTGCCTTGACGAGGATCAAGTTGGCGAACGGGCCCGGATTGTCGCGGGAAACAGCCTTATCCCACGCCCCGCACGTCGACAGGAACGCCCGACAGCGCGGCATTCCCAGAAAGCGGATCAAGCATTGTCTCGTCGGTCAGGTCGTTGACGCTGACACCAGCATGCGCGCTGGCCGTCGACATCGCGATGCCGGCCAGCCCATGTCCCCATCCATGCGGGATGGAAACCGTCCCCGGCATCATGTCATCCGTGACCTCGACCTTGAGCCGCACGGCCCCGGCACGCGAACTGACCTCCGCCAGCGCGCCGTCACCCAGGTTACGCGCTCGCGCATCATCAGGATGGATCAGCAGCGTGCAACGGTCCTTGCCCTTCACGAGGCGTGGAGAATTGTGAAGCCACGTGTTGTTCGAACGGACATGGCGACGGCCGATCAGCTTGAGGCGCGCGTCGGGCGCAGACTGCATGTCGCGCGCAAGCCGCGTGAGGTCGGCGACGAAATCCGCGGGCGCGATGTCGATCATCTTGTCCGGCGTATGCAGGCGCTCCGGCAGGCGTCCCGGTTCAGGCGCACCAAAGTCCAGTCCGCTGGGTGCAGCCTCGAGTGCTTCAAGGCTTGTCTTGTACGGTCCCGATTTCAGCATGCGGTCAAGCATCTCGCGCGGCGTCGGCGCGGGCACATCCGTGCCGCTGATCGCAGCCGCCAACCCGCGCAGGATTTCCCAGTCATGCAATTCACCTGGCGCCGTCTCCAGCATCGGCTTTGAATACTTCGCAAAGTTGCGCACGGCGATCGGCAGCAGGAACAGCCCGTAATGATCCCGCTCAAGCGGCCCGACAGGCGGCAGGATGTAATGCGCCCGCCGGCTCGTGGCATTGCGGTACATGTCGACCGAGACCATGAGCTCAAGCTGCGCGAGCGCGCGATCCAGCCGCGTGCCGTTGGGCGTCGAGAGCACCGGGTTCCCCGCGATCACGAACAGCGCGCGGATCTGCCCGTCGCCCGGCGTTTCAATTTCTTCTGAAAGGCTTGCGGCTGGAAACTCGCCCAGCACTTCGGGATGGCCCGATACACGCGAGCGGAACCGTCCGATCGTACCCGGACCCGATGAGGCTGCGAGGTCCACGACGGGCGAGGGGAACACGAGCCCGCCCGCGCGATCCAGTTGCCCGCAGACAATGTTCACACACGCGATAAGCCACGCCGTCAGCGTGCCATAAGTCTGCGTCGTCGCGCCGATGCGCCCGTAGAAGGCCGCTGGCCCCGCCAGCATGCGCTCGGCGAGCCAGTCGACATCATCGAGGCTGACACCCGCGCGCGCCACGCAGGCCTTCACGTCAAACGGTCGAAGCGCGTTCCAGAGCCCCTCGACGTTTCGGACCCACGGCGCAAGTTCACGCACCCGCGGCTCCAGCGTCTTGAGCAGCGCGATGAGCATGTAAGCATCCGTCGCCGGATGAATGAAGATGTGCCGGTCGGCGATCTTCGCTGTCTCGCTGCGGCGCGGGTCGATGACAACCAGCTGCCCGCCACGCTTCTGCAGGTCCTTCGCCCGATTGCGGAAGTCCGGAACCGTCCAGACGCTGCCATTCGACGCCATCGGGTTGCCGCCCATGATGATCATCGTCTGCGTGCGGTCGATGTCAGGCACGGCCCACAGGCCCGAATGTCCATAGAGCCGGAGGTTGACGACCTGATGCGGCATCTGGTCGACCGTGCTGGCCGAGTACCTGTTCTGCGTCTTCAGCGCCTTGCGCAGGTCGCCCGATGTCAGCGCATTGCCATAGCTGTGCGCATTGGGGTTGCCGACATAGATCGCGGAGGACTTGGGGTCGCGTGCAAGGATGGCACGCGTGCGCTCGCCAATCTCCGAGAAAGCCTGCGCCCACGAGATGGTCTCCCAGCGATCGCCAACACGCTTCTGCGGCGCGCGCAGGCGATCAGGATCATTCTGCAGGTCTTCAAGTGCCGTGGCCTTTGGGCAGATATGCCCACGCGACAGCGCATTGGCGGGATCCCCCTTGATCGAGAGGATCTCGCGCCCTTCAGTGGTGATGACGACGCCGCAATTGGCCTCGCAGATATGGCAGGTTCGGTTGTGCGTCTGGGCCATGAATTACCACCAAGGACATGAATGATCATGCACCTGATTCTGGTCCCTCGGCAATCGCTGGACCAGGATGCAGGGGCGCATCGGAGAGCGTGCTGTTGCTATGCCAGTTGTCGGGGTTTTCCACTTGACAATGGTTAATCACTGACCTTGTCGCGCTTGCTCCGGCAGGCTGTTCGCAAACCACGCTTGCAACAGGTTCCAATTCAACAGAGAAACGGCAACCTGTCTCGACCCAGACACGATGACTGCCAGACACGATGACTGAATGTGAAATGATGGATTCTCCGAAATGAGCGCAGGCGAAATCAGTCGAGATCGGGCCTGGCTTGCTTTCGGCATCATTGCAGCGGCTCAGGTGCTGCTGTGGACCATCGTGCCTGCGCTGACGTTTGATGCGCCACCACTTGATGTGACTGAAAACATCATGTGGGGACGGGAATGGCTCTGGGGCACGTACAAGCATCCGCCATTGCAGGCCTGGATCACGGAACTGGCCTTGATCCTGTCAGGCAATCACGTGATCGGGATCTATCTTGTCTCGCAGTTGTGCATCGTCTTGACATGGCTGGCGCTGTTCAGGTTCGCCTTGGACGTTTCCACGCCGCGCACGGCACTTCTCTCCGTATGCTTCTTTTCGATCGTGTACTACTGCTCCGTTCCCAGTGTTGAGTTCAACGCGAATGTGGTGCAGATGCCCATCTGGGCCTGGTCGTTCTATCTGGTGTGGCGGTGCATTCAGGAGAACCGGCTAAGGGACTGGCTCCTGTTGGGTCTGGTGGGTGCACTCGCCGTGTACGCAAAGTACAGCGCAGCGTTGCTGTTCCTGACATGGATGGCGGCCTTTGCCACGCATTGGACACCGCGCAAGATACTATTGAACCCTTCCACGTGGGCCGGAGCCGTCGTTGCAGCCGCATTGCTGGCTCCCCACCTTTACTGGCTGCACGAGAGCGGCTACCAGCCGCTGCACTATGCTGAAGCAAGATCGCTGCCGGCTTCGGGAATCGAAGGCGTTCTCCTGGCCTTTAAATTCCTGGCGACCCAGGTCCTGGATCACGTCGCGACTTTCCTCATCATGCTTTGCCTGGGAGGATTGGCGCTCTTTCGAGGGTTGTCCTTCCGAACCGTGCTGCAGCATCCAGCCGGGCGCATGATCACTATCGCTGCATTCACCCCGCTGCTCTTCGCGGTTCTGTTCGCCATCATCAGGGGCGTTCAGCTCAAGGACATGTGGGCAGCGCCAATGGTCGTGATGATCAGCCTCTGGCTTGCAATGCAGGTTCCTGCGTCGATCCCGGCCTGGCGGACCAGAGTGGCATTGATCGTGGGTGCGACGCTCTTCGCCCTGGCGCCGCTCGGCGTGGGTGGTGCCAGCCTCTTTGGCCCGGCGATGGGCATGAAGCCCCAGAAAACAGCATGGCCCCAGTCGCGTATCGTTGCCGAGGTGAAGGCGATTTGGGAAGGGCAGGTCAAAGGCGCGCCGCTTCGCATCGTCGGCGGCCCGACATGGCCGGCCGCCATGGTGATGTCAGGCCTGGAGCGCGCCGCATCCGGCTTTGTTGATTGCAGCTTCGTCAAGAACCCCTGGATTACAAAGGAAAGGCTTGGCAAGGAGGGCATGATGGTTGTGTGGTCGGGTAGTGAAGAGACGGTATGCCTGTCAACGATGCAGGTAGACAGGCGAGGCACGTTCTCGGTTGAACCCGTCGGAGGCATCAAGCAAATTCAGATCTACTGGGCATTGCAAAGGCCACGGGATGGCGGATAGGTCGATGAAGCACGAAACGATTGGACGCGTATCTGACCCGCTGGTCACGCTTGTAGTGCCTGTCCTCAACGAGGCAGACGCAATCGACTACTTCTTCGAGCAGGTGGACAAGGCGCTGCCAGCGACACGCCTCGAGATGTTGTTCGTTGATGACGGTAGCAGCGACGCGACCCTCAGGAAACTCGTTGATCGAAGCAGGTCGGATCCGCGGGTGTTGATCGTCAGCCTGTCCCGCAACTTCGGAAAGGAAGCCGCGCTCTCGGCCGGCTTGTCTGCATCGACAGGTGACGTTGTCATTCCTGTCGATGTCGACCTTCAGGACCCCATCAGCGTCGTTCTGGAGTTCATGCGTCTTTGGAAGGAAGGCTACGATGTCGTGTACGGCGTGCGCGACAGGACATCGGACAGCATGGCCAAGAGGGTCACGGCAAACTGGTTCTATTGGTTGTTCAACCGCGTCTCGAGCACGAAGATGCCGGCGCATGCCGGCGACTTCAGGTTGCTGGATCGACGGGTGGTGGATGCACTGAACAGATTGCCGGAGCGCGTGCGCTTCATGAAGGGCCTGTTCAATTGGGTCGGCTACAAGTCGACCGAAGTGAGGTACAAGCGCGTTCCACGAGAGTTCGGAAAGTCAAAGTTCAATGCCATCAAGCTGTGGGGCCTGGCACTGGACGGGATCTTTTCATTCTCGTCGGTTCCGCTCAGGATCTGGTCTTACGTAGGCGCTTTCATCGCCATCCCGGCATTGGCATATGCCATATTCATCGTCGGGCGAACCTTGATCTTTGGGACCGATGTTCCCGGCTATGCTTCGCTGGTCACCATCATTTTGGGCCTCGGAGGCGTGCAGCTGATTTCGCTAGGAGTCATCGGGGAATACCTGAGCCGCATATTTGCGGAGGTCAAGGGCCGACCTGCTTACATCGTGGCGGGCGTTTGGCAGAATGGTTCGGAACAGCAAGAGCAAACGCGTTGCTGACGACCCAGGAAATTCTGAAGATCATCAGGTTCTTCATGGTCGGAATTTCTGCGACGGCAGTTCACATGTTCATCGCCTGGTACGCCAGCCGATCGGGCTTTGATGGCGTTGTGTCATCGGTGATCGGTTTCATTCCGGCATTGGCTGTTTCGTACCTGGGGCACTATTTCTTCAGCTTCCGCTCCGACGCCAGGCATCGTGTGGCGTTTGTACGTTTTGCCAGCGTTGCCTCTGGAAGTTTCTGCGTCTCGCTGTTGATCTTGGTGTTTCTCAGGGACTGGATGCCACAGCTTTCGCTGTTCGTTTCGATCGCTCTGATACCTGCGGTCAGCTATGTCATGAACAGGCTGTGGGTGTTTCGCAGCTAGGCGACTGCGGTGGGCCGACCACGATTGGCCATGTCCCGGATCTGCTTGCCCTGTTCCTGCGTCAGAAGGCGGGCGAGATCGCCATGCCGTGGCGCTATCCGGCGAAACCCTTGCCCGCATCAAGCGGCGCCGTCCGAATGAGGCGGCTTGTCAGCACGGCGGCCTGGCGGTGCACGACGGCGAGCTTGTAGTCAGGATCCGTGACCATGGCGAGGAACGCACCCGCTGATGGATAGTAGGCGATGAAGCAGGCATCCCACTGCTCGTCCGAAGGTCCCGTGACCATCGCCTCCATTTGGCCGCGCCAGATCGTCCGCCCGCCAACCCGCTCGAAGATGGGGTCGCTGGTCCGGCCGTACTCGGCATAAGCCTCGGCGCCGGTCAGGTTGCGCCCGGCGTGGGAGTGCCCCTCCGGATAGACCGCCTTGTCCCGGTAGCGCACAAGATTGAGCATGTTGATCGGGGTATTGCGCGGCAGCGCCTTGAAGGCGTCGAAATTCTGGCGCGAGGGATCGACAAAGCGTTCTTCGGTCATTGAAAGTTCTCACGTTCTTGGCGCAAGCCTTCTATCGTTTCCGCGCATTTCCGGCAATCATCCCTCAATTGCGGTATATGGCCGGTGCCGGCCCTAACCCTAGGTTCCCGCCTCAACCAGCCAGGATCAAAAGACCATGATGCGAACCGCCCTCGTGACACTCACGCTGCTTGGAGCGGGCAGCGCCGCGGCGGCCGACTGCAAGCGCTTCACGGACGTGATTGATCCCGCCCACCGCAACTTCAATGGGGTCGCGCTCACGAGCATGACGCAGAGCTGGCGTGTGCTGTCTGTCCCTGTGCTCGGTGCGGACAATTGCACCGTGCTGCGAAAGGGCGAGGCCAACCGCAATCGCGCCGCCGTTCATTGCATCTGGCTGATGCCGAAGGAAACTGAACAGGCTGCGAGGGCTGCTTATGAAGCCTGGGCAAAGCCGCTTCAGGCATGCAGGCCGGGTCAGCTCTTGCACGCGTCTTCCAAACAGAAGAAGCCGCTTGAACTGGAGCGTCTGATTATGAAGGACGCGGCAGACAATGAAGCCTGGCTCATCAATTTGTCACGAAGTGAGACCCAGGGGTGGGTTGTCGGCGTGGTGGGATCCGTCCGCGAGCCGACCATGGTCACGCCTGCGGCCACGTCCACGCCAGCTTACCGCCCATCAACGGTGCCGCCAATTCCAACCATAAAGACGGCACTTCCGGCATCTCCCGCCATATCGGCGGAATGTGGCCCGCTTCAGGAGATGACCGCCATGGCGCGTTCAGGGCGGGAGGCGTCAGGTTCGACCACATTCGGCGACATCGACAACCGGACGGAACTCTCCCGGAAGTATTTCGGCGGGCAGGGCTGCACGGGCACCTCCCGCAGTAACGCGCCCGGCGCCCATTCTGTGACCTGTTCCACGCTGGGCTTGAATGCAGACCACAGGTCCTGGTCCAGGCGCGTGGCCGCTGAGCGGGCCAGCCTCGTCGCCGCCTGCTTCCCCGGCTTCAGGCGCATGAACAGCCGCTATGGCGCCTGGTTCACCAGCCCCGACGGGACGCTGGAAGTCACGGCCACGTGGAACGAGCAGACCGGGTTTTCGATGGTGGAGACGAATGTCTCCTACACGCCGCCCAAATAGGTCAAAAAAGGCATTGCGTCACTGCAACAAAGGATCCATTCACAGGCTGCTGCGTTCCGTCAGGCAGCAACCGGAAAATGGACACCCTTGTCATGACATCTCGCATTGCCGCGTTCGTAGCGCTGCTTCTGGTCTCCCTGTCAGCCTGCCAGTCGCCTGCGGTGAACCGCGACCCGTCGCGCCTGCTCCCGACCGTCGCGCAGGTGGACCTCGAGCGCTATCTCGGCCGGTGGCACGAAATCGCGCGATTCGAGAACAGCTTCGAGACCGATTGCGTCGGTGTAACGGCCACCTATGGCCGCAAGCCGGATGGCACGATCAGCGTGACAAACCGCTGCCTCCTGAAGTCCCTGAACGGCGAGGAAAACATCGCGGAAGGCTCCGCGCGCGTCGTGGACACAAAGACGAACGCCAAGCTGGCAGTGACATTCTTTTGGCCGTTCGAGGGTGACTACTGGGTGATCGGGCTTTCCGAAGATTACAGCTGGGTCCTCGTGGGAGAGCCGGCAGGTCGCTATCTATGGATCCTCGCCCGCACGCCGCAGATCTCGCCGGAACTGAAGGCCGAGCTTGTCGGAAAGCTGGACGCCCTCGGCTACAACACCAAGGCCTTGCACTGGACGCTGCAGCCAGTGGGGCTCTCTCAGTGAGCCCAGCTGGCTTTCAGCGCTTCAGCAACAGTCGTGAGCGTCTTCGACAGTCCTGACGCGCGACGCCAGACAAGCCCGATCTCGCGGTAAGGCGTTTCGGCTTCCAGCGACAGCACCGGCAGTTTCAGTCCGCGCAGGATCCCAGCGTCCATGGCGACCTGGGGTATCAGCGTCACGCCCAGCCCGTTGGCGACCATCTGCACAAGCGTGTGCAGGCTGGTGCCCTGGAACCCTTCGTTGCGCCGAGCGCTTTCGAGCGAGCACGCCGCCAGCGCATGGTCGCGCAGGCAGTGGCCGTCTTCGAGAAGCAGTAGCTCTTCCAGTGCAAGCTCGCTGGCGCGGATGCGCTTCGCGTGCGCTTTCTCGTGATGCGGTGGAAACACGACCCAGAATTTGTCGCGCGCAATATGCGCGGAAGCAAAGTCGCCGATCGCGTAGGGCAGGGCGATCAGCGCCGCGTCGATCTCCCCGTTACTGAGCTGGGTCAGCAGCCGCGCCGTCTGGTCCTCGCGCAGGAACAGTTTCAGCTTCGGGAAGCGCTTGCGCAGGTCCGGCATGGCGCGCGGCACGATGAACGGGCCGATCGTCGGGATCATGCCGATCCGCAGCGGCCCCGACATCGGCTCGCGCGCAGCCGCAGCAATGTCGGCGATGTCTTCGGCACCCTTCAGCAGGTCCCGCGCGCGCTCGGCGATCTGCAGGCCGAGCTGGGTGGGCACGACCGAACGCTTCGTGCGTTCAAGAAGGGGAGCTCCCAACAGGTCTTCGAGTTCCTGGATGGCAGCGCTCAGGGTGGATTGGCTGACAAAGCAGGCTTCTGCCGCCTGTCCGAAATGACGACGGTCAACGACGGCAATGAGATAGCGCAGCTGGCGCAGCGAGGGGATCAGCTTCATGGAGGTCTTTATAATCGAGAAAAACGATTAAATAAACAGGAATAATTCGTTTCAGGCGAAGACCGGTTTTCAGTAGGGTTCCTGAGTCAGGGCCTGCACCCGTTGGGCCCAAAGCTCTTTTGAAAGGACCTCACGCATGTCGATCATCAACACTGAAGTTAAGCCATTCAAGGCCACCGCCTTCCGCTGGGGCAAGTTCGTCCCGGTCACCGAAGCCGACCTGAAGGGCAAGTGGTCAGTCGTCTTCTTCTATCCGGCCGACTTCACCTTCGTCTGCCCGACCGAGCTTGAAGACCTCGCGAAGAACTACGGCGAGTTCCAGAAGCTGGGCGCCGAGATCTATGCGGTGTCGACGGACACGCACTTCGCGCACAAGGCCTGGCACGACACGTCGCCGGCCATCAGGCAGATCGAGTTCTTCATGGTCGGAGACCCGACGGGCACGATCACGCGCAACTTCGGCGTGATGATCGAGGAAGCCGGTCTGGCCGATCGCGGGACATTCGTGATCGACCCGAACGGCCGCGTCCAGATCGTGGAGATCAATGCCGGTGGTGTGGGCCGCGACGCGCGCGAGCTGCTCCGCAAGGTGAAGGCCGCAAAGTACGTCCACGAGCACCCGGGCGAAGTCTGCCCTGCAAAGTGGAAGGAAGGCGAGAAGACCTTGTCCCCGTCGCTCGACCTGGTTGGCAAGATCTGAAGCTCGCTACCAACTGAACCCGTGAAGGAGAACCCGCAATGCTTGACCAGGCAATCAAGACCCAGCTCAAGGCTTATCTCGAGCGCCTGACCGCACCGGTCGAGCTTGCGGCCTCACATGACGGATCCGAGGCCTCTGCAAACATGCGGGAGTTGCTCGCTGAAGTGGCGGAGCTGTCGGATCATGTGAAGATTGCCGAGAAGGATGGCGCCGGGTTCAAGCCCTCCTTCACGGTCGGCTCCAGCGGCGGCGAGGCGCGCGTGAGGTTCGCCGGCCTGCCGCTGGGCCATGAATTCAACTCCTTCATCCTGGCACTGCTCTACGCGGGCGGCGTCACGCCGAAGCAGCCCGACAGCCTGCTGGCCCAGGTGAAGGCATTGCAGGGTCCGATGCACTTCGAGACCTTTTACTCGCTGTCCTGCCAGAACTGCCCGGACGTCGTGCAGGCGCTGAACATGATGGCGCTCCTCAATCCGTCGATCACGCACACGGCGATCGATGGTGCGACCTTCCCGGACGAAGTAGAGGCGCGCGGGATCCTGGCGGTGCCAAGCGTCTACCTCAACGGCAAGCCCTTCGGGCAGGGCAGGATGGAGTTGCCCGATATCCTCGCAAAGCTTGACCAGAATGCGCCATTGCGCGCCGCCGCCAGCCTCGCCGGCAAGGAGCCGTTTGACGTGCTGATCATTGGTGGTGGCCCGGCAGGCGCCGCAGCATCGATCTATGCCGCACGAAAGGGAATTCGCACCGGCATTGCCGGCGAGCGTTTCGGCGGCCAGGTGCTGGATACGATGGGGATCGAGAACCTGATCTCGGTCCCGCACACCGAGGGACCAAAGCTCGCGGCGAAACTCGTCGAGCACGTCAACGAGTACGGCGTTGATGTCATGAATGGCCTGACCGCCAACAAGCTCATCCCGCCCGGCACACCCGGCGGCCTGACGGAAGTTGAATTCACGAATGGCGTGCGGCTGAAGGCAAAGACCCTGGTGCTGGCGACGGGCGCGCGCTGGCGCCAGCTCAACGTGCCTGGTGAAGACGAGTACCGCAACAGGGGCGTGGCCTACTGCCCGCATTGCGACGGTCCGCTCTTCAAGGGCAAGCGCGTGGCTGTGATTGGCGGCGGCAATTCGGGTGTTGAAGCCGCAATCGACCTCGCCGGCATCGTGGCTCACGTGACCCTGGTTGAGTATGACGACAAGCTGCGTGCCGATGCCGTGCTGCAGGACAAGCTGCGTTCGCTGGGCAATGTCACGATTGTGACTTCAGCGCAGACAACCGAAGTGCACGGTGATGGAAAGCGCGTGGTGGGACTGTCCTGCAAGGCGCGCAGCACTGGAGATGTGAAGCGCGTCGATCTCGACGGCGTGTTTGTCCAGATCGGCCTTTTGCCTAACACCGAATGGCTGAAAGGCACAGTCGCGCTGAACGGACGCGGCGAGATCGAGGTTGATGATCGTGGCGCGACATCGGTGCCGGGCATCTTCGCCGCTGGAGACGCCACGACCGTGCCCTACAAGCAGATCATCATCGCCATGGGAGACGGTTCGAAGGCTGCGCTTTCGGCCTTTGACCATCTCATCCGCCAGCAACCGGCCTCTGTCGCCGCCGCGGCATAGGCCGCGCTCCAGGCGCATTCCATCCATTGCGAATTGGCATCAACGCGCTATGTTTCGGCTGACAACCAGGCAGGGCGCGCATGAAGATCTTCATTACCGGGGCATCCGGGTTCGTCGGCGGCGCCTTCGTCAGGGCTCATGCCCGCGACCACGACATCACCGCCATGTCACGCTCGGAGAAAAGCGACGCCGTGATCCGCGCGCTGGGAGCCACACCCATGCGCGCGAGCCTCGGGGCAATCCGCACAGAGCAACTCAAGGGATTTGATGTCGTGATCCATTGCGCGGCCTATGTCGAGGAATGGGGGCCCTGGTCCGAGTACTGGAAGGTGAATGTCGACGGCACGAAGGAGTTGCTCGTTGCAGCCAAGGGGGCGGACGTGGCGCGATTCATCCATATCGGAACGGAAGCAGCGTTGTTCCATGGCCAGCACATGCGCAACGTGGATGAGCACTACCCGCTGTCGCTGGACTCGCCCTTTCCCTATTCCCGCACGAAGGCCCATGCAGAGAAGGCCGTGCGTGAGGCAAATGACGAAGACGCCGGCTTCCGCACGATCGTCCTGCGTCCCCGCTTCGTGTGGGGCGAGGGAGACCAGACAATCCTGCCCGTCTTGACGCAGATGGTGAAGAAAGGACAGTTTGCCTGGATCGACGGCGGCAGGGCCCTGACGTCGACCACCAACATCGCCAATCTCGTCCACGCCATGAACCTGGCGCTCTCGAAGGGGCGGGGAGGAGAAGCCTATTTCGTGCTCGATGGCGAGCCGGTTGTCTTCCGGGAGTTTGCAAGCCGGATGCTGAAGGCGGTTGGCGTGCAGCCGCCCTTGCGTGACATGCCCGGATGGCTGGTGCGCAGCATCGCCTGGGTCACCGAGACGCTCTGGCGGACGTTTGGCATCACATCAAAGCCGCCGCTCACCCGGTTCACGGCCAACATCATGAGCCGGGATTGTATCCTCGTGGACGCGAAAGCCCGCAGCGAGTTGGACTATAGCCCGGTCGTGACACGGGAAGACGGTCTCAAGGCGCTCGCTTGCGCCGCCGGAACGCCAGGCTGAAGCCGTTCAGGCTTCAGCCGACGCGCCGTTCCTGGGCCTGTGAAATGGGAAACAGACCGTTCGTCAGGCTGTCGAAATTGGCCTGCATGTCGCTGTCAAACGACTCGGTGAACCGGATGCGCTGCGAGTAGGGCGTGACGGCGACCACCTTGAACGACACCGGCCGGCGATTGATGAAGATGCGCCCGCGATTGCCCACTTTCAGCTTTCCGGCCCCGGTGATCAGTGCGCCGGTGACAGAGATGTTCTCGATGTTGACGGCGGCAAACACGTCTCCATCGGTGCGGGCCTCAAGGCCTTCGACGTCATACTCATCCGGTTCAAGGCTGGCACTCTCATTGACCTCGAAGCGCGAGGCACCACGCAGGTCGCGCTCTGCGGTGGACTTCGAGAGAATGTCGGTAATGGCGTCACGAAGTTCGTGAATGCCGGTGGTCAGTCCGTCCGCACAGGCCTTCGCATCCTCCGCGATTTTCCCGGCAGCGCTGGCCTCCCGGTTTACCCCCTGCATGGCATTCGCGGCTCGCTCCACGGCGGGCAGGGTCTGTTCGACGCTGGATACGATCTCGCTCGTGGCGAGGCTCTGTTCGGTCATGGCCTGACCGACTTCCCGTGCCGAGGAATCGACGGCCCGGATCAGGCGATCAATTTCGTCATTCGCATCGACCGTGCATTGCGTGGCGCGGAAAATCTCGTCGATCTTGGCGCGGATTTCTTCCGTCGAGCGGGCGGTCTGCGTGGAGAGTTGCTTCACCTCGTTCGCGACCACGGCAAACCCCTTGCCGGCTTCCCCCGCGCGCGCCGCTTCGATCGTCGCATTGAGTGCAAGCAGGTTGGTCTGGGTGGCAATCTCGCGGATCACATCGACGACTTCGCCGATCTTCGACACCGCCACAGACAGCTCGCCAATCGTCGTCTTGGCCCGCGCGCTGGCGTTCACGGCATTGACGGTAGAGGAACTCGTCCGTTCGAGCTTGGCGTTGACGGCCTGGATGGTTGAAGACAGGCGCGCGGCGGCACTCGCGATCACTTTTGTGTGTTCGACGGAGTTGTTGCTGGCATCCGTGACGTCGGCTGTCATCGCTTCCGTGCGCTTCACGGCCTCGAACATCGCCACGGCCTGCCGGCGCATGGCTTCGGTGGTGGCGACGGCGGCGATGAGTTTCTGTCCGGCCTTCTGCTGCACGGCATTCGCCACGGCAAGAAGTTCGGTCCTGATTTCATTCTGCGAGGCGATGGCAGCCTGGACGCGGGCCTCAGCCGCACTTTCGGCGGCGTGTATGGCGCGCTCGGCGGCTTCCGCGGCAGCCTGCAACTGCGCCTCGACCCGCCTTGACTTGAATAGTGCTTGCAACGTCCCGAACACAGACCGCTCCCCGCGAACGGCAACGGCCGTTCCGCATCAATCACGCCAGCTTCGAAACAAGAACCCAGTTCCACGCACGACAGCTTGCGGGCTGGATTCTCGTTTCTGGCAGGTTAATGCGAGGTTAAGCGATCCGGGTTCAGGCCTGTACGCCGCCAGTCTGCTCCGTCCGGGTTTGACCCAGCTGGAGGGCAGGCAGGTAGAGCAGCAGGCACGAGGCCACGAAAACGGACGAGAAGGTACCAATCGCGATGCCCCAGAGGATCGTTGCCGAAAATCCGAACAGGGACTCGCCGCCAAAAAACAGCAGCGGAAGGACGGATATCGCAGTCGTAAAGCTGGTCAGGAAGGTGCGCGACAGCATCTGGTTCGTCGACTTGTTGATGAGATCGCCCAATGGCACCTTCTTGAAAAGACGTCGGTTCTCCCGAATGCGGTCGAAGACGACCACGGTATCGTTCACCGAGTACCCCGCCAGCAGCAGCAGCGCCGCAACAGAGGTGAGGTTGAAGTCGAATTGCAGCAACGAATACATGCCCACGGCCACAAAAACGTCGTGGCCGGTTGCGAGCATCGCGGCGAGCCCGAACTGCCATTCAAACCGGAACGCCACGTAGATGCCGATCATGAGAACGCCCAGCGACGTGGCCAGGATACCGCTCTGGAACAACTCGTTGGAAACCTTCGGACCAACAGCTTCCGAACGCTTCAGGGTGAAGCCTTCGCCAAGGGATGCCGTGATTTTGGCCGCCGCTTCCTGTTCTTTGCCCGACACGTCGGCCGTGGGCTTGATGCGGATCAGGATCGTCTTGTCGTCGCCAAATTGCTGAACCGCAGGGTCCTTGAAGCCCAGCTTTTCAATCCTTTCGCGTACCTCATCGAGGTTGACGGCAGTCTTGCTCGACGCTTCGATGACTACACCACCGGTGAAGTCGATGCCCAGGTTCAGGCCCTGGAACCAGAGCGACAGGATCGTGATGATCACGAACACGCCATCGAACGCGAACGCAAGGAAGCGGTTCTTGACGAAATCGATATTCGTGTTGTCGGGAATGATCGTGAATCTTGCCATGGGTCGGTGATCTGATGTCGATGGAGGGGAATGTCAATCCGGAGGGGGCGGATTAGAACGATATCGTGCCATCAGTACAACCCCAAAAAGCCCGAAAAGACGCGTGAAAGTGGCTCGGTTAACGCCCGGACCAGCCCGATTTGCCCCCGGAAAGCCGCTGCACTGAAACAAATCTTTGCAATCCCGACATTCTGCTGAAACGCCCCGGTCCCACATGATGCAGGCAATGGTGCAGCATGCACCTGAACGGATTGGAGATTGAAAATGACGGAAGAAACGGCGCCTCGCGGCAAACGGTTCGGCTATGTCGCCCTGGTGGCAGCACTGGTGCTCGGCATCGTCGGCGGTGGTCTGGCAACGGCAGGAATCGCAAAACACCACTGGCGCGGCATGGGACACGGTTGGGGCGGTCACCACCGCATGCATGGCCCTGTCGACATTGAGCGCGCGCAAGGCCACGTGAAGCGCATGGTGGGCTTTGCCTCTCGCCGCCTTGACGCAACCGAAGACCAGCAGAAGCGGCTCACGGTCATCGCCGAGGCGGCAACAAAGGAACTCCTGCCGCTGCGCGAGCGGTTCCAGGCGGCGCGCAAGAAGGCACACGAGATCCTGAAGCAGCAAACCATCGATCGCGTGGCACTGGAAGCCCTTCGGACCGAGCAGATGCAGCTCGCTGACGAAGCCAGCCGCAAGCTCGTACAGTTCGTGGCCGATGCGGCCGAAGTGTTGACGCCCGAGCAGCGCACAAAGCTTGCACAGCGATGGGACTTTTGATTGCGTAGGGCCTGAACCGATCAGGGCCAGGCTCCGTTGACCGCAAAGATACTACTCGTCGAAGATGACCCGCGCCTCGCAAGGATGGTTGAAGACTATCTGCGCGAGGGCGGGTTTTCCGTCATGCACGCGGCATCCGGAAAGGGTGGGGTGGAGATGGCGCAGCGAACGCCATTCGATGCCATCATCCTGGACCTTATGCTGCCGGACATCGACGGGCTCGAGGTCTGCCGCCAGATACGCGCACAGGCACGTACGCCCATTCTCATGCTGACCGCGCGCGGGGATGCACTCGACCGCATCATCGGTCTCGAGATGGGAGCGGATGACTATTTGCCGAAACCGTTCGAGCCCCGTGAACTTCTGGCGCGCCTGCGGGCCGTCCTCCGGCGTTCGCAGGCAGCCCCCGCGGCCAACATCCTGCGCTTTGGTCGCCTTGAAGTGGACAAGGATGCGCGCGAGGTGCGGATCGACGGCGTGCATCGTCCACTGACCGCCTACCAGTACGAAATCATGCTGGCCATGGCTGAGCGTGCAGGGCGCGTCCTGTCCCGGGAAGCGTTGTTCGACATCTTGAAGGGCGAATCCATCGAAGCTTTCGATCGTTCGATCGATGTGCACATTTCACGCATTCGTTCCGCCATCGAGGACAACCCCAAGCGGCCAAGGCGCGTGCTCACCGTGCGCGGCGCCGGATACGTCTTTGCCAAGGCGCAGGATTAGCCCATGCGGATATTCAATCGCCTGTACCTGAAGGTCTATGTGACGGTCGTGGGCACGCTCGTCATGGCGCTTGTTGTTTCGGCCGCGATCTGGGCATCCGGCCCGGAACAGGCGATGGCGCGCAACGCCTTTGGCATGGCATCCGGGGTTGCCTCGGCCGCATTGGGCGATCCGGCAGCCCCGATGGCAGAACAGCTGAAGTCCCTGGCCCGCCTGTCACAACTGCTCGAGTCGGATCTCGCGGTGTATGACAGCAGGGGGCGCCTCATCGGCACGGCAGGTGCACCACTACCGACGCCTGACGACATTGATTCAGACAGGCCACGCTCGTGGTCACGCAACCCCGTCTGGAAGTTCCAGCTGAAGGACAGACGCGTCATTGTCATCAGGCCACCCTTCCAGCGCCGCATGCATGGCAGCGGCTTCCTGATGCATATGGCCATCGTGGCCCTCATCCTCGCGATCGGTTCGTTTCCGATCGTCCGCGGACTGACCCGTCGGCTTGAGCGTCTTCAGCATGGCGTGGAAACACTGGGCGCGGGCAATCTGAGTGTACGGGTCAAGGTCGAGGGCAGGGACGAAGTCGCGAAAGTGGCGGAAAGTTTCAATCGCGCCGCAGGCCGCATCGAGGAACTCGTGGGCGCCCACCGGATGCTGCTCGCCAACGCAAGCCACGAACTGCGCACGCCCCTGACACGTCTGCGCCTGGGCGTGGACAGGTTGAAGGGCAGCGCCGATGACAGCGTGAAAGCGGATGTGGAGCGTGACATCGCCGAACTCGATGCGCTCATAGAAGAGATCCTGCTGACAAGCCGCCTTGAGGCGCTGCGCGGGCTCGACACTGTGGAAGACGTCGACCTTCTCGCACTCGCAGCAGAGGAGGCTGCGCGCTATGAGGACATTGGCGTGTCGGGTGAGCTGTTGACGGTCAGGGGAGATCCGAGATTGTTGCGCCGCATCATTCGTAACCTGATCGAGAATGCCCTGCGGCATGGCAAGCCACCGGTTGACGTAACTGTTCTTGGCGCAGGCGAAAGCGTGATCCTGCGCGTGACCGACCACGGCAACGGCGTCCCCGAACAGGATCGCGACCGCATCTTCGAACCATTCTTCCGCAAATCCGTGCAGTCCAGTTCAGATTCCGGCACGGGACTGGGCCTGGCTTTGGTCCGTCAGATCGCGCGCTTGCATGCAGGCGATGTTCGCTTGGAAGCGGAGAGCACCTTCGCGGTCACACTTCCCAAGTGTGGAATATCGGGTGGTGCAGCCTAGGTCACCCGTTGCAGCGGCCAAATGCTGTCGTTACGCTATTCCCGTCACGCAATTGTTGTTCAAGACGGGAAATCCAAGATGGCTTCAGAGAACTCGCGCCTTTGGCTGGTCGCGGCTGCTGTAGGCGCTGTGCTCGCCATACCTGTGCTGGGCGCACGCTTTGGCGGCCCGGCAACGACGGTCACAAACGTGATTTCGGGAACGCAGACCCCCGACATTTCCCAGACGCAGGCGATGCAGAAAATGCTGTCGCAGGCGGCTGACATTGACGGCGCCAGGATCCTTGCGGCCGACAGCGAGGCGCAGAACTGGATGGCGCACGGACGTACCTATTCCGAGCAGCGCTTCTCGCCCCTCGACAAGATCAATGCCGGCAACGTCAAGGACCTCGGCCTCGCCTGGAGCTACGACACGAACACGATCCGCGGCCTCGAAGCGACACCCATCGTGAAGGACGGCGTCATGTTCGCCTCCGGAGCGTGGAGCGTCGTCTACGCGATCGATGCAAAGACGGGCGAACAGCTCTGGACGTACGATCCCGAGGTGCCGCGCGAATGGGGCCGCAAGCCATGCTGTGACGTCGTCAACCGTGGCGTCGCAGTCTGGAAGGGCCGCGTTTATGTGGGCACGCTCGACGGACGCCTCGTCGCGCTGGATGCGAAGACCGGAAAGCCCGTCTGGGACGTCAACACGATCGATCGCTCCAAGCCCTACGTGATTACCGGCGCGCCGCGTATCGTGAAGGACAAGGTCATCATCGGCAATGGCGGCGCCGAACTCGGCGTGCGCGGCTACATCACGGCGTTCGATGCGCAGACCGGCCGTCAGCTCTGGCGCTTCTATACTGTCCCCGGAGATCCGCGCGTTCCCGTGGAAAGCGAGCATCTGAAGGCAGCCCTTCCGACCTGGAAGGCGGACCCGCAGGGCTGGAAATACTGGGAAGTGGGCGGTGGCGGCACCGTCTGGGATTCGATGGCCTATGACGCCGATCTCGATCTGCTCTACATCGGCACCGGCAATGGTTCGCCATGGAGCCGCTATCTCAGGTCGCCCGGCGGTGGTGACAACCTTTATCTGTCTTCGGTCATCGCGATCAGGCCCGACACGGGTGAGATGGCTTGGTACTTCCAGCAGACACCGGGTGACACGTGGGACTTTACAGCCACGCAGCACATCATCCTGGCGGACCTTGAGATCGACGGCCAGAAGCGCAAGACACTGCTTCACGCGCCGAAGAACGGCTTCTTCTATGTGCTGGACCGCGAAACCGGAAAGTTCATTTCCGGCAAGAATTACGTCCCGGTGACGTGGGCCAAGGGTCTCGATGCAAACGGTCGTCCGATCGAGGACACATCGAACGCCTATCGAAACACCCCCAAGATGGTGCAGCCATCTCCGCATGGTGGCCACAACTGGCAGCCAATGGCGTTCAACCCCCAGACGAAGCTGGTCTACATTCCTTCCCAGCTGACGCCATTCCTGTTTGCCTCAGACAGCACGCGCTCGATAAAGCCCGGCGTATGGAACACAGGTGTCGACTTCGGGATGATCGCAACGCTGACGGAAGCGGCCCTCAAGGCAGGCCAGCCGCTCCCCGCGGTGGAAGGAAACCTGATCGCTTGGGATCCCGTGAACCAGAAGGAAGTCTGGCGCAGCAAGCTGCCGACGTTCTGGAATGGTGGCGTGCTCACCACTGCCGGCAATCTTGTGTTCCAGGGCGCTGGAGACGGCATGTTCCGCGCCTGGAAGGCAGACACCGGTGAAGAGGTGTGGAAGAGCGAAACCCGCATCGGCATCATTGCCCCGCCGATAACCTATGCAGTCGATGGCGAGCAGTACGTCGCTGTTCTGGCAGGCTGGGGTGGCGTCGGCGTGACGCTGTCACCGGAACCGGCAAATGCAATCAACAAATATCCGAACAACGGTCGCATCCTCGCCTACAGGATCGGCGGCACCAAGGCGATTGATGTGGAAGCGACCGTGCAGCCACCCATGCAGGCACCGCCTGCCGACAAGTTCACGGCAGCCCAGATTACCAAAGGTGGGCAGACGTATCATCGTTACTGCGCCGCCTGCCATGGGTTCTTTGCGATGAGCTCCGGTGCGTTGCCGGACCTGCGCATGTCGACGCCTGAAGTCTTCGCGCGCTACAAGGAAATCGTGCTCGATGGTGAGCTCAAGGACAACGGCATGGCGTCCTTTGCGGATCATCTGAAGGAAGAGGATGTGAAGAACATCCGCGCTTACGTTGTTACGCTGGCAAACGTCGCCTACGCGGCACAACCCAAGCCGGCTGAGCCCGCACCCGCGCCGCCCCAGTAAGCGCGGCGCTTGACGGGCGTTAACGTGTAATGCCCTTTGCGCGGTCTGCCCCGGCAGGCCGCGCAAGACTTTTTGGCGCATTCATGACGCCATTTCCGCCATGGCTTGGCAGGTGCCGCCATGACATGTTACGCGCAGTTTTTCCCCGCGAGCCCCATTCGGATGTCAAAAGAAAAAGTCAAGAAACCAGCCGCCGAAAAGCCGCGCGGCTTCCGTGACCGGCTGGGCGCAGACCTGATCGCCGAACGACGGATGCTCGACACGATCCGCACGGTCTATGAGTCCTATGGGTTCGACCCGCTCGAAACGCCGGCAATCGAGTTCGCGGACTCGCTTGGCAAGTTCCTGCCGGACCTCGATCGCCCGAACGAGGGCGTGTTCGCCTTCCGTGATGACGACGAGCAGTGGCTCTCCTTGCGCTATGACCTGACGGCACCGTTGGCGCGTTTCGTGGCTGAAAACTACGACGCGCTGCCAAAGCCCTTTCGCCGCTACCAGGTAGGGCAGGTGTACCGCAACGAGAAGCCGGGGCCTGGACGCTTCCGCGAGTTCACGCAGTTCGATGCCGACACGGTTGGCACGGCCTCGCCGGTCGCCGACGCCGAAGGCTACATGATGCTCTGCGACGTCTTCGAGGCGCTGGGCCTCGGTGGCGAGTACGCCGTGAAAGTCAACAACCGCAAGATCCTGAACGGCATTCTCGAGGCCATCGGCATCAGCGCGGGCGTCGAGCACGAAGCGCAGCGTCTGGGCGTGCTGCGCGCCATCGACAAGCTGGACCGATTGGGACACGAGGGCGTGAGCCAGTTGCTGGGCCCCGGTCGCAAGGATGATTCCGGCGACTTTACCAAGGGGGCGAACCTGTCCCCGAACGCCATCGCTCGCGTGATCGCCTTCACGCAGGTAGCGGGCGCAAGCCGCAAGGACGTGTGCCGCGAACTCGACACGCTCGTCGGTGATAGCGTACAGGGACGCGAAGGCGTCAGCGAACTGCGCGAGATCGATGCCGTCCTCGAAGGCAATGGCTACCAGCAGGATCGCGTGATCTTCGATCCGGCCATCGTGCGGGGGCTCGCCTATTACACGGGGCCAGTTGTCGAGGCCGAGCTGACCTTTCCGGTGAAGAACGAGGACGGCCAGATTGTCCGCTTCGGTGCCGTCGCCTCCGGCGGCCGTTATGATGATCTGGTGACACGGTTCAAGGGCGTCCAGGTGCCAGCTACCGGCATTTCCATCGGCGTCAGCCGTCTTCAGGCCGCGCTGGCGGCGCGCCAGGGTGCGCAGGCAAGGTCGTGGGGACCCATCGTCGTGCTGGTCATGGACCGCGAAGCCGTGCCGCAATACTTCGCGATGGTGCGCGAATTGCGGGCGGCAGGCATCCGGACAGAACTCTATACGGGGACCTCCGGCATGAAGGCGCAGATGAAATATGCCGACAAGCGGCAGAGCCCGATTGCCGTCATCGAAGGCAGTGACGAACGCGAGAAGGGCGTGGTGACGCTCAAGAACCTCGTGCTGGGCGCCGAGCACGCGCGGGACATCAAGGACCGCAGCGAGTGGGCCAAGGGCGCTGATGCACAGGTAACAATCCCGCGTGCCGGTCTCGTCGAGGGCGTGCGCGCGATGCTGGGACAGATCCGGTGAGCACGTCACGCCGCCCTTACAACGCCGCCAATATCGGAGCGCTGGAAGCACAGGCTGCAACCCTGCTTGCCGAGTTCGTGGCCTTTGGCGCCGAGCGCGTTGAGCCATCTATCGTGCAGCCCGCCGACGCGTTCCTGAACCGCATGGGAGAAGAACTGCGAAGCCAGACCTATGTCTTCACGGGGCCGGACGGTGCAGAGATGTGCCTGCGCCCGGACCTCACGATTCCGGCGGCACAGATCTATCTTTCCCGCGTGCCCGATTGCACCAGCCCGCTGAAGCTTTGCTATGCAGGCCCGGTGTTCCGTCATGATCCGCTGGCGCCGGAGCAGGCGGGACAGTCCTGGCAGGCAGGTGTCGAGAGTTTTTCGGTGGCGAACACGGCAGCAAAGGACATCGAGGTCCTGATGCTGACGCACAAGGCGCTGCAGAAGACGGGCCTTCGCAGCTCCAGCATCACCATCGGCGATGTGAACCTGTTCCGCGCGATGCTGGAAGCCTTGGGTCTTCCGGCGAATGCCGCAGCGCGGATCCGCCGCCACGCGTGGCACCCGAAGCGCCTGCGTGACCTGCTGCAGCGCATGACCAGCGATGCCGGACAGGAAAACCAGTTTGCGGCCTCCCTGAAGGGCCAACAGCCCCAGCGTGCCAGGGAAATGCTGCGCGACGCGATGGGCCTCAGCGGCATCCGCGTCATCGGCACCCGCAGCTTCGATGAAATCGCGGACCGCATGATCGAACGCGCATCGGACGCGGCGACGGCGAGGCTGTCGCCTGCCGCGGCCGCGACAATCGAGTCATTCCTGTCCCTGCGCGCCAGCGCAAAGACCTGTGTGGCCTCCATCCGGAAGCTGGCTGACGCCAGCGCGGTGAAGATGGATGCCGCCCTCGACGCACTGCAGCAGCGCCTCGACCTGCTTGCCAGTGGAGGGATTGATCTGGCGCGGCTGGAATATGCGTCCCAGTTTGGTCGAAACATGGAATACTACTCAGGCTTCGTCTTCGAACTGCGGGCACAGTCGCTCGCCCAACCCGTTGCAGGCGGCGGGCGCTATGATGGCTTGCTGTCATCCCTTGGTGCAGCCAAGCCAACGCCGGCAATCGGACTGGCGGTCTTCTGTGACCGGCTTCTCGCAGCCGTCGGCCAGCAGGCAGGTCGCCCATGACAAAGCTCGTGATCGCCATTCCTTCCAAGGGACGCCTGCAGGAGCAGACGCTCGACTATCTCGCCGATGCCGGCATGAAGCTGGTGCAGTCGGGTGGAGCGCGCGATTACACGGCGAAGCTGTCGGGCACCGACAATGTCAGCGTGTCGCTTCTCTCGGCCGCCGAGATCGCAGAAGAGTTGCTGACGGGTCGCGTCCACATGGGCGTGACGGGCGAAGACCTCCTCGCCGAGAACAATGCAGAAAGCCATGTGAGGGTGATCGAGCGTCTGGGTTTCGGACGCGCGGATGTTGTCGTGGCGGTGCCGCGGTCCTGGATCGATGTGTCGACGATGGCGGACCTGGATGACGTCGCCGCCGCCTTCCACGCACGCCACCAGCGCAAGCTGCGCGTGGCCACCAAGTTCGTGACGCTCGCGCGCCGCTTTTTCGCGGATCACGGCATCGCCGATTACCGTATCATTGAAAGCCTTGGCGCCACCGAAGGCGCGCCCGCCGCAGGAACAGCGGAAGTGATCGTGGACATCACGACGACCGGCGCAACGCTCACGGCGAACGAGCTGAAGATCCTCGACGACGGCGTTATCCTCAGGAGCGAAGCGTCACTGGCCGCAAGCCTGCGCGCCGCATGGACAGCGCCCGTGCGCGAGGCAGCACGTTCACTGCTCGACCGCATCGGTGCGCGTGTCCTGGGAAAGGCGTCGCGCATTGTGGAGCTGCCGGGCGAGTCGCTGGAGGCGCCCCTGCTGGCCGAACTGCAGGCATCCGGCGCCTCTGTCGTTCAAGCGCAGCAGGTAGCCGGAAGCACATCCTTGCTGGTACCCGAGCGCAATGTTGATGCCGTTGTGTCGCTCCTGCGCGCCCGCAGGCCCGACGCCGTTGTGATGCTGCACAAGCCCTCGCAGATATTCGCGCCCGGAAACGCGCTCTATCAGCGTCTCGAGAACGCTCTCGCACCGTAATCCGGCGGGAAGACGTTGGTCTCGTTCACGCGCCCTGCATGGCGCCGCGTACACCCACGCTTCGTCCATCAGGATCAATCAGTACGCCCGGATTGAGGATGCCAGCCGGATCAAGGACCTTCTTCGTCGCTCGCAGCGCATCCGCAAAGAGGGGCGGGCATTCGGCCTGATAGCCCGAGCGATGGTCGCGCCCGACCGCATGATGATGCGTGATGGTGCCACCGGCTGAGACGACGGCCGCATTGGCTTCCGCCTTGATCACGCGCCACTGCTCCATGAGCGCTCCCGGCCGTCCCGGCGCCTGGAAAGTGTAATAGGGCGCAGGCCCGTCCGGATAGGCATGCGTGAAGCGGCAAGTGACGCTGCCCGCATGTCCGGTGACACGATGCAGCACATCATGCATGCGCCTGTTGATCTCCGCATGGAACGCGGGGAACCGGTCCCACGTGCAGGCGGTTTCGAACGTGTCGACGATGACGCTCATCGGCGTCAGCACTTCCCGGAAATAGGGCGCACGCAGGAAGGCATTCCGCCAGGCGCCGGCCGCACCTTCACGATGGGCGCTGTCGCCCTTGGCCTTGGCTGCTTCCGTTTCGCCGCCATGGGCTCGCACGATCTCGATCGCACGCGCCAGTCGGGCCTCCTGCGGATGATCAGCGCTCTCGAACGCCAGCACCATCAGCGAGGCCGACCCGTCACCGGCACCCGTGCCCAGCGCTTCCTGTGCATCGATGAGGCGGCAGTTGGAGGGATTGAGGCCCGACTGCGCCAGCGCACGAACGGCCTCAGCCCCCTTCAGGAAATGGGAAAAGCGCACGGACGCCGAAGCCCTGAATGTCGGCACGTCCTGCACCCGCATCCACGCTTCGGTGATGACGCCGAGGATACCCTCCGAGCCGATGAACATGCGTTCCGGCTGAGGTCCGGCACCCGACCCGGGAAGCCGCCGTGTCTCGACAAGGCCTCGGGGCGTCACGACGCGCATGGCTTCGACAAAGTCATCGATATGCGTGTAGAGCGTCGCAAAGTGGCCACCCGAGCGCGTCGCAATCCAGCCGCCCAGCGTCGAGAACTCGAAGCTTTGCGGATAGTGGCGCAGCGTCAGCCCGTGCGGCTTCAGTTGCGCTTCAAGGGCAGGCCCATAGGTTCCGGCCTCGATGCGCGCCGCGCGGCTTGTGCGATCAATCTCGAGCACGCGCCCCATCCGCGCCATGTCGAGGGACACGACGGCGGCATAGGCATCGCCCGCATCGCACTCCACGCCACCGCAGACACTTGAGCCACCGCCAAACGGAATGACCGCCGCATTGCAGGACGAGGCCCAGTCGAGGATCGCCGTCACATCTCCTTCATTCTCGGGATAGAAGACAAGGTCGGGCGGAGAGGGGACATGACGCTCCATCATCCGCACATAGTCGGGGAAAGACTTCCCGTAGGCATGCACGAGCCGTTCATGGGGATCAGACGTCGCCTTGGCCGCCAGCGAGGGCGGCGGCGTCACGCGCGGCGCACGCAGCGTAAAGTCCTCGAGCCGCGGCGCAGGGATCATGTCCAGCGCCACCCCGAACCGCGAACTGAATACATGCCGGAGCAGGCTCGTCTCGGCCTCGCTCACGTCCTGTCCTTCGAGGCCCCAACCCCAGAATTTGCGTCGTTGCTGCATGGTGTGAAGGTCCGCCTGTGTTTGGGAGGAGGTTTGCATACGCAGGGGGAATAGGTCAAAGTACATGTGAGGCAGTCATACGCGAAGCAGGCCTCCTTCGCGCAACAATGGATCTGCTTGGCATCTTGAACGCAGTCATTCCATTCTCCCCGTCTGCCATCGCGCGCGTGATGGACAAGGAACGCCAGCGCTTTGCAGCGGCGAACCCGCGCAGCGCAGAACTTTCCCGCCGCGCCGGCGCACACCTTTATGGTGGCGTGCCGATGCACTGGATGGCCGACTGGCCGACACCTTTCCCGCTCTTCGTGGATCACGCACAGGGTGCGCGCTTCACCGATGTCGACGGCCACGTCTACACGGACTTCTGCCTGGGAGACACCGGCACGATGTTCGGCCATGCGCCGACGCCTGTTGCCGACGCCATCCGTGCGCAGGCAACACGTGGCTACACGACGATGCTGCCCGGCGAAGATGCCGTGTGGGTCGGTGAGGAACTCGCGCGCCGTTTTGGCCTCACCTACTGGCAGGTGGCAGCGACAGCGACCGACGCGAACCGCTATGCCCTGCGATGGGCAAGGGCCATCACCGGCCGCACGAAGATCCTCGTGTTCGATGGCTGCTATCACGGCACCGTCGAGGAAACGATGGCCCGCCTGCACGAAGGCCGGACGGTGCCGCGCCCCGGCCAGCTGGGCTCGGTGGCCGACGTTGCGCGCACGACAGTGGTGGTCGAGTTCAATGATCTGCCGGCACTCGAAGCCGCCCTGCGCAAGGGTGACATCGCAGCCGTGATCGCCGAACCCGCGATGACGAATATCGGCATGGTACTGCCCGACAAGGGGTTCCACGACTCACTGCGCCGCCTGACGCGCGAAACCGGCACGCTGCTGATCATCGACGAGACCCACACGATCTCCACCGGCCCCGGCGGCTGGACGCGCCTGCATGGCCTTGAGCCCGACATCTTCGTCCTCGGCAAGCCCGTCGCCGGCGGCATTCCCTGCGCGGTCTTTGGCGTGACGCCTGCAGTCGCCGCACGCATGACGCAAGCCCGGGCGCAGGCAACCGGTGACGGTCACGGCCACTCCGGCATGGGCACGACGCTATCGGCCAATGCCTTCGCCATGCACGCCATGCGCGCGAACCTGAAATCCGTCATGACGGATGAAGCCTACGAGGGCATGATAGACTTGGCCGGCTACCTGAAGGCAGACCTTGACCAGGTGTTAACGTCCAGGGGCCTCGCCTGGTCGGTGACGCAGATCGGAAGCCGCTGCGAATTCCAGTTCTGCCCGGTGCCGCCGCGCACGGGACGTCAGGCCGAGGCGGCATTCTGCGACAGCCTCGAGAAATGCCTGCACCTTGGCCTGCTTAATCGTGGAATAATGATTACACCTTTTCACAATATGATGCTGGTATGCCCGCAAACGACGCGCGCCGACATCCGCCAGCTGGCAAGTGCGCTCTCTGCAATCATCGACGAGTTGAACCATGCTTGATCCGAAGAAACAGAATGAACCGATGCAGGAGCTGGACACCTTCCTGAAGAAGCATCCGGACGTCGAACTGGTGCATGTCATCCTGACCGATCCCGTCGGCATCCAGCGGGGCAAGGGCTTGCGCCCGCATGAACTGCGCGCGGTTTTCGAAACCGGTCGCGCCTTCCCGGCGTCGATGTTTGCGCTCACCGTGCTGGGCGAGGACGTCGAGGAAGCAGGACTTTTGTGGGAGATCGGCGATCGCGACTGCTTCGCCTCGCCAATACCGGGGACACTGAAGCGCACGCCCTGGCTCGAGAAGACCGGTCAGGTCTATCTCTCGTTCAGGCCGGATGCCGGCCCCATCGCCGATGCAGATCCGCGCCTGCGCCTGCAGCTCGTGTCCGAGCGCATGAAGAAGGATGGCTATCACCCGGTGATCGCCATCGAGCTCGAGTTCTACCTCATCGACAAGGAAGCCGCGCGCCACGGCAAGATTCAGCCGGCGCTCGCGCCCGGTGGCCTCTACAACGACCAGATCCAGGTCTACTCGATCCAGGAACTCGACGACTACGATCCGTTCCTGCGTGAACTCTATGCCGCCTGCGATGCGCAGGGCCTGCCCGCCGAGAGCGTCATCTCCGAGTATGCGCCGGGCCAGATGGAAATCACGCTCACCCACCGCGCGGATGCCCTCCAGGCCGTCGACGAAGCCATCCAGTACAAGCGCCTCGTGAAGGGCGTCGCCGAGAAGCACGGCATGATCGCCTGCTTCATGGCCAAGCCGTTCTCCGACACCGCCGGTTCGGGCATGCACATCCATCTCAGCCTGAACGACGACAAGGGCAACAACCACTTCGCGACGGATGATCCGACCGGCAACCAGCTTCTCCATCACGCGATTGGTGGCATGGCGTCGACGATCAATGACTGCATGGCAATCTTTGCGCCGAACGCGAACTCGTATCGCAGGTTCCGCCGCAACACCTACGCACCGGTCGCACCGACCTGGGGCGTCAACAACCGGACGGTTTCGCTGCGCATCCCGGCCGGTCCCGCCAAGAGTCGCCACGTCGAGCATCGCATCTCGGGCGCCGACGCCAATCCCTATCTTGCAGCCGCAGCCGTGCTGGCCGGCATGCACCACGGCATCGTGAACCGCATCGATCCCGGCCCGGCGACGACCGGCAATGGCTACGAGACCAAGGCCGAAGGCTTGATGCTGAACTGGTTCGATGCCCTCGATTCCTTCGAGGACTCGAAGTTCATCGCCAACTACTTCGGCGCGCCCTTCGTGAAGATCTACTCGGCCGTGAAGCGCGCCGAGTGCGAACGCTTCTTTGCGCAGGTCACCGACTTCGACTATCGTTGGCACCTGCGTACCGCCTGACGCGTTACGCGCCGTCTCCGCTGGCCGGTACAAAGCCCGAGGCAACAGCCCCGAGGGACGGGGCTCTTTGTGGCAGGCGTCCCAGTGCGCTTTCCGGCGGCAATGTATCGGGCATGCCCTCGGGGGGATTGAGCATGCTGAAATATCCCAGCGCGTAGGAACCCATCGAGTAACCGAGAAGGTCCTGCAGTTCCGGACTGAGCGTGCGCGCGATTTCAGGAGGGCAGGACAGATACTGGTTTTCTTCCTGTCGAAGCCAGCCCAGGCAGTAGGTGACGTTCACGCCGATCCGTTCACGGGCCGACCGGTTCTCTCCGCCGCCATGGATCACCGACCCGCTATAGACCAGGACCGAACCCTGGGGCATCGCCGCCTGTGTGATCTCGTGCGGCGCCGCGCTGCGTGACCAGTCCCAGAGATGGCTGCCGGGAACGACTTGCGTGGCACCGTTTTCGGTCGTGAAGGGCGTGAGGGCCCAGATTGTATTGAGTTGCGGCTCCATCGTGCGGGGCAGGCAGTGCCCCCACGCCAGCCTGTCGCGATGCAGGATCTGCGCGCCCTGGCCCGGAAGCAGGCGGATCGCCTGCGTGAGGTGCAGCTGGTAGCGCTCGCAGGAGGGCAGGAGGAACGCATCGGCAAGCTTGCGGATACCACCGTCGAGAACCAGTTCCCGCGCAGCAGGAGAGCGGGCAACAAGGGCTCCGGTACGGGTGGTCGAATAGCCGGTGAAGGGATCAATCCCGCGTGATGATCGTTCAATATGCGGCCGCAGTTCCGTTTCGATGCGCGCGCACAGTCCCGGGGCCATGGCGTCCCGGATGATCAGGGCGCCGTCAGCCTCCATGGCAGCCAGGAGTTCAGCGGTATCCGCGTCACGGCTGAATGTCTGCAATGTCCTTGTCATCGCTACTTCCTCGTCCTTGGGGATTTGCGGGATGATTGGGGCAGTCCGAGCATCGGCTTGAGCATGAGCTCCAGAAGAGCCTTCTGGCGGGATGCCGGCCAGTCTTTTGGCTCCAGCGTCGCGCGCACGCCAATGCCATCGACGACGGCGACGATGGCATCAGCCAGCACCTCGGCGTTCGAGCGGCGGTCGACCACGCGGCTCAGGGAGCAAGCGACATCACGCGTGATCTGCCGATAGTAGTGCGCATGGCGCGAAGCGAATGAAGGGTTGTGGGAGGCGCGGCTTGCGAACTGGAGCCAGATGTTCCATTGGCGCCGCCGCTCCGTGTCGAGTGGAAGGGCATCGGCGAGCGCTGAAAGCAGCTCTTCCGCACTTTCAGGCTGACCATCCCTGGCGAGCAGCTGCTCCATGATGGCGTCCAGTGCCGCGAGCAGCACGGCGTCCTTGTCCGGGAAATAATGGACAATCTGTCCGGTCGTGGCCGCGGTTGCATGCGCGATGTCAACCAGGCGAACCGCGTCAAGGCCGCGTTCTGCAATGGCATCGAGCGCAGCGTCTGCGATCTCAAGGCGTCGGGTGTTGTGGTCAACTTTTAATGGCATAACGGTTATTATATAAAAAAACCGATCAGTTTCAAGCCCCCCTGTTCCGGTCCGGCGGGCCTGGTGCAAGAGCTTTTTTGCGCAGGCCACCGACTTCGACTATCGTTCGCGCCAGCGCACCGCCTGATTGGGGACGAACTGCATGTCCCCGCAAACAAAGGGCAGGGCAGGAGGAACACCCCAATGGATCTGTCGACAATCAACTGGCTTGCCGTCCTGGTAGCCGCCATCAGCGCCTTCGTGCTGGGTGGCCTGTGGTACTCACCCGTATTGTTCGCCAAGCCCTGGCTGGCCGCGTCCGGCGTGGACGAGGAGGCAGTGAAGAAAGACAATATGGCGGCGAAATTCGGGATCGCCTTCATCTGGTCGCTTTTGGGCGCGGCCTGCTTCGCCATGTTCATCGGACCGAAGCCGGACCTCACCTTTGCGGTGGCCGCCGGCGCAGCCACCGGCTTCTTCTGGATCACCGGGTCCTACGGCATCAACTACCAGTTCGAACGTAGGCCTTTTTCCCTGCTCGCCATCAATGGCGGCTACCACGTGGCGCAATACACGATCTACGGCCTCATCCTCGGCCTTTGGCACTGAAGGAACAGTCGCAGTGGAAGACCTCGCACGCATTGTCGCCGTGATGTTCGGCGTCTGGATTGCATCAGGCGTGTCGCTTGCCCTGATAGCTTTTCGCCCACCTGGGGGCTGGAGCCTCACCTTGCGCCTGTCGGTGTTGCTCGTGATGGCGGCCGTTTTCGTTTTCCTCACAGGAGCGCTCTTCGGCCTCGTCGCAGGCGCCAGTGCTCTGGTACCGGCAGCCATCGCAGTGTATCTGGGCGCACGGCCGCGCTGACCCGGCGCGCCGTCCAACTTCAGTCTCCGGAGCAGGCATGTCAGGAAAGAACACCAAGCGCGTGATCATTGTCGGCGGTGGCTATGCGGGCAGTTCGCTGGCACGTGGCCTGGATCGGCATGTTGATGTGGTGCTGGTGGAGCCACGCGACCACTTCTTTCACAACGTGGCAGCGATGCGCGCCATCGTCGATCCCAAGCTGTTCGACCGCATCGCCATTCCCTACGATCGCCTGCTGAAGCGGGGCAAGGTCGTGCGTGATCGGGCGACGGCCATCTCCGATCGCACCGTGACGCTGGCCTCGGGCCCGACATTGCAGGCCGATGCCATCGTCGTGGCAACAGGCTCCACCTATGCGCGCCCCTTCAAGCCGCAAACCGACAATCTCGACATGCTGCGCCAGGCCATCAAGGCGGCGAGCGAGCGGGTCGCCGGGACGGCCACGATCACCATCGTTGGTGCGGGCGCCGTAGGCACGGAACTCGCGGGCGAGATCGCGACCACGATGCGGGGCAAGACCATCCACCTCGTGTCCTCGTCGCCGACACTCTTCCCCGGTTACGCGCCGGGCCTCGGGCGCCGGCTTGATGCGCAGCTCAAAGCCATGAATGTCCGGGTACATCACGCCACGACCGCGACAAACCTTCAATCCACGATGGAACCCTTCCAGGGCAGCGTGACCCTGTCGACCGGGGAGACACTGCCTCTGGGCATCGTGTTCCCGGTGATCGGTGCAAAGGCAGAAGCTTCATTGTTCAAGGCCATCTCCGGCGCGACATTCGACCGTCTGGGGCGGGTCACTGTGGATCCGTGGCTGAGGCCCGCCGGCAGTAAAACGCTCTTTGCCTTCGGCGATGCCGCCGCAACCGGTGACGCCATGACGATCGTCGCAGTCATGCGTCAGGAACCCTGGCTCGCCAAGACGATCCTGGCAGCACTCGACGGCAAGCCGGTTGAAACGCTGCCGCGCTACGCACCCTGGCCGGTGGCGCCGATCCTCGTGCCACTCGGCGCACGCAAGGGCGCAAGCGTGCTGCCGATCACGAAGAAAGGCTTGGCCGTGGGCCCGTTCCTCACCTCGGCCATAAAGGGCAAGCACCTGTTCATTCCGCGCTACTGGAAGGAATTCGGCTACACCTGACCCTTGCGCGGACGGACCGCTGCCATGGTATTCTGGGGGCCAGCCCGGAACAGGAGGATCCCGCCAATGACCCGCGCCAACGGACTGCACCACCTCGCCATTTCAACCGGCAACATGAAGGCACAGATCGAGTTTTTCTCGGACGTGCTGGGCATGGAACTGGTCGCCCTCTACTGGATGCATGGCGTGGCAGGCACGTGGCACGGCTTCATGCGCCTGAATGACAGGGCATCGGTCGCTTTCGTCTACAATGACAGGATCAGGGACACGAAACCGCAACTCGGCGTGAGCCACGCCGGAAACCCTGGCCTGCCGACGGCGCCGGGCGCCATGCAGCACCTGGCCTTCAACGTCGACAGCGACGAGGAACTGCTGAACATGCGCGACCGCATCCGCTCGCGCGGCGTGAACGTGATCGGCCCGCTCGACCACGGCATGTGCAAGTCGATCTATTTTGCAGGCCCCGAAGGCCTCAGCCTCGAAATCGCGACCTCGTCCAGCGCCATCGATGCGCGCGCCTGGATCGATCCGGAAGTGCAGGCGCTGGCCGGCATCAACGACGAGGAACTCGCGCGCTTCAAGGCGCCCGCGCCGTACAAGGGCGAAGGCGGCAAGGTGAAACAGCCGCCTTACGATCCAGCGAAGCCGCACCAGGTCTATCCGCCCGATGTTTACCGCGCGATACTGTCAATGTCCGATGAGGACGTGCTGCAACGTCTGTCCATGCCCGAGCCGCCGGTGCGCGTGGCCGCTGAATGAAGGCGCTCGTCGTTGGTGGCGGCATTGGCGGCCTCGCTGCCGCGCTGAGCCTCCATCACGCGGGCCTCGACGTCGAAGTCCACGAGAAAAGCCCGGTGCTCGCGGAAGTCGGCGCCGGCATCCAGATCAGCCCCAACGGCGTGAAAGTTATTGAACGCCTCGGCCTTCTGGATGAACTGCGCGCGATTTCCTTCGAACCCGAGGCGCTCGAAATGCGCATGGGAGATACGGGGTCAACCGTGTTCTCCATTCCCATCAAGACCATCGCCGCGCAGAAATACGGCGCGCCTTATCTCCACGTGCACCGCGCCGACCTGCATGATCTTCTCGCGCGCACATTGCAGGCGCGCGTGCCGTCAGCCCTTCACATGGGTCACGCGGTGGAGACGATCACGCAGGGAGCAGACGGCGTCGAGGCCCGCTTCATCGACGGCAGCAGGGCAAAGGGCGATGTGCTTGTCGGCGCGGATGGCATTCACTCCGTCGTCAGGCGTGCGCTGCAGGGTGACGAGCATCCGCGCTTCACGGGCAATGTGGCCTGGCGCCTGGTCGTCCCCGCAACACCGGACCTGCGCCGCCTGGTGCCGCCGAATGCCTGCATTTGGGTCGGCCCCGGACGCCACGCAGTGACCTATTATCTGCGCCGCGGCGAACTGGTGAACTTCGTCGGCGTGGTCGAGCGGGACAGCTGGCGTGAGGAAGGCTGGACGCAGAAGGGCAGTGCAGACGAGTTGCGCGCGGACTTTGCAGGCTTTGCGCCTCCCGTGGCGGCAATTCTCGAACAGGCCAGCGACTGCTACCGCTGGGCCCTGCACGACCGCGATCCCATGGCGTCCTGGAGCGCAGGTCGCGCGACACTGCTGGGTGATGCCTGCCATCCGATGTTGCCCTTCCTGGCGCAGGGCGCGGTCATGGCCATTGAGGATGGCTGGGTACTCGCACAGTGCCTGGCGTCTGGAACAGACCCGGCGCAGGCGCTGCTGGACTACGAAGCCGCCCGCAAGCCACGCACCGCACGCGTGCAGATGGCGGCGCGCGCACAGATGGGTCGTTACCATCAGCGCTCGGCAGCGGGCAGGCTCGTGACCTATGGCCCGATGTGGCTGGCAGCGAAGCTGTTGCCGGGTACGGTCAATTCCATGCAGGACTGGCTTTACGCCTTTGACGTGACCTCGTCGCGGCAGTAGCGCGCGTGCTCTTCCGACAGCGCTTCATAGACCTGCGCCCGGCAGGCGTTCACTTCATTGCTGCTGTAGTGGAAGATGGCAAAGAGCACGCCTGAAGCGGTCTCTCCATTTTCCGACAGGGGCAGCAGCAGGCCTTCGCCCACAAGATAGAGCTGGTTCCGGAACTCGGTGCGGCTCAAGCCGCGCACCGGTGCGCGGGAAGTCATCGGCGCCATGAAGAGCGAGGCCCAGCGCTCCGCAAAATAAGGGGACACGGCTTCGTCGATGTACCGTCCCGTCAGCGGCGCAAAGAAGTGATCAAGCGCCGATCCATTCAGGCGAACGAAAAAGCGCGCACCCTGGGGCTCGTGACGCAGTTCGACGATGCCGGTCTGCGGCAGAACATTCACAAGGTCACGCATGCCGAAATCCGCGCGGCCCGGCATGGCGCGCGCGCCACGTTTGTCTTCCCACACGGCCAGCATTTCGCGCAGCGCTGGCGTGTGCAGGGCAAGCTTGTAGTCAAACAGCATGGGAGAACGCTGGCCTGCAACGGCCGTCGTCAGGTCGATCTGTCCGGCAGCAGGGTCGAGCGAGCTCATGCACGAAGCATGGCGCGCAGAAGTTACGATTGGCTTTCGTTTGTGGATGTCACCGGTTCCAGGACGGGAACGTCCGCTACCCGCAGGTACCGCTGGCAAGTGACTGAACGGAGTACGACATCCGGATCCGTGCGCCGCGCGTTATCGCAGGAAGCCAAGAGTCGGAATCGATGGTAAATGAAAGCTGCTTGAGCCTACTCGAGAGTCAAGACGCGCGTGCAGGTGATAGGCAAGATACGAGGTGCCATTCGCCCTAAAGGCGCCGCGCACCCTCGACCAGCAGCACGCCGCGCAGCGTCACGACACGCTGTCCCTGTTTCAGGGCTGCAGCGCGGGCCTTCACCACCTTCGCGAACTGGGCAGGCCCGTCACCCGTGCCGATCGGCTGCCAGCCTTCCTGGGCCGAGGCTTCGGGGCCGGCCGTGACAACCTGCACGGAATCGTTTTCCGGCAGATCCATTGAAGTGCCATCGGTGAAGCGGACGCGGACGGAAGGAACCCTGGCCATTGTCGTTCTTTTCTTTCTTATTGCGATGGGAATCACTAGCACACCTCCCGGACGGGCGGCAGCCTCAATTGCACGCATTGCATGACAGCCCTGCATTCGGCAGTACTGGCTGCGCGGACCTTGTTCGTATCTGATGGGTTTAACGGCGGTATTCGAAGGCTCCGGGCGCGAAATGGCGGTCAATCATTTTCTGCTGCTGGTCGGGATTTGCACGATCTGGGGCTTCAATTTCGTGGCGTCAAAGGTGGGCGTGAACCACTTTCCGCCCTTGCTCTTTGTCGGCTTGCGCTTTGCGATGCTGCTTCTGTGCCTCCTGCCATTCCTGAAATGGGCGCCCGGTCGCATGCGCGAGGTCTTACTGATCGCGTTGTTCAATGGCGCGATCCATTTCGGTCTGATGTTCATCGGCATAGCCCTGACGGAAGCCTCCATCGTCGCCGTCGTGGTCCAGCTCAACGCGCCTTTCGCAACACTGATGTCCATCGTGCTGCTGGGTGAAGTCGTGCGCTGGCGGCGCTGGATGGGCATCGCCATGACATTTCTGGGCGTCGCCATCATCAGCGTCGAACCGCACATCCTCGATGCGCCGGCGGGCGTCCTGTTCTCGGCGGCCGCAGCCCTGTCGGGTGCCGTCGCCGCCATCCTGATGCGCCGCCTGACGAATGTGGGCGTCTTCCAGCTTCAGTCCTGGACATCCGCCGCGACCGCGCCGCTGCTTCTGGCCGCCAGCTTCGTGTTCGAGACAGGGCAGTGGGAAGCAATCCAGTCCGCTGACCTGATGTCCTGGGGTGCGCTGCTCTACACCGCGTTCGGTGCCAGCCTCATCGGCCACAATGTCTATTACTGGCTCCTGCAGCGTTACGAAGTCTCGCTGCTCGCACCGCTGTCGCTGCTCTCACCGATCCTCGGCGTCATCTTCGGCATCACGCTCCTCAGCGAACCCCTGACCGAACGCATAGCCATCGGCGCCGCCATCGCCTTCCTCGGCGTCGCCATCCTGGCGATCCGCGGCAAGGCGCCGGTTGAGAACGAGATCTGAAGGCCCCCCTCCGTCTGCGCGTCGCGTCCCGCGCCCCGCAGCCACCTCGCCCCGCTAAAGCGGGGGAGGAAACCAAGTTGTTTCTTCCCTCGCTTCGACGGCACACGCTCCCCTGCGTTTCTTCCCCCGCTTCAGCGGGAAGTTTGCAGAATTATCGATCTGTGATTCAGTTTTTGGGTATCCAGGAGATGATTCGATGGCGGCCAAAACAACGTCTCAACTGAGTTTTGCCGATGGGCTGAT
>JBILMZ010000050.1:0-17828 GCA_044375275.1 Micropepsaceae bacterium
AAAGGCAAAGCCGCGCGTCATGCCAAGGCGGGCCTGCACGGTCGTGGCCGTCGCCGGAAATGTTTCGTCCGGCGTGGCGGTGGCAAGAACGATCATGTCCACGGCCGAGGGACGGATCTGCGCCGCACGCAAGGCCTCCTGCGCTGCCGCCAGCGCGAGATCGGAAGTCAGTTCGCCGTCAGCGGCAATGCGCCGTTCACGAATGCCCGTGCGCTCGATGATCCACGCGTCACTGGTATCCAGTTTCTGCGCGAGGTCGGCATTCGTCAGCACATGCGACGGCAGATAGGCGCCAACGCCTGCAACCTGGGAACGGATGACAGGCATCAGGAAACAGTCGCTTCGGTAGCAGCGCTTATCTCGGGGACAGGTTCTGCGCGGGAACCCTCAAGCGCCAGCGCCGAGGCAGGCAGGTTCGCCATGGCATCGGCAACGCGCTGTACAAAATCGCTGCCACCCATTTCCACCGCCAGGTCCAGCGCCGTGGCAAAGCCAACGCCGTCCGTACCGCCGTGGCTTTTCACGACGACGCCATTCAGGCCAAGGAACACGCCGCCATTGACGGCCCGCGGATCGAGTTTCTGGCGAAGCACATCAAAGCCGGGACGCGCAAACACATAGCCGATGCGCGACAGGAACGAGCGGGCCATGGCCGACTTGATGTAATGGCCGATCAGCCGCGCCGTTCCTTCGGCGGCCTTCAGCGCAATGTTGCCCGTGAAGCCCGAAGTCACCACGACATCCACGGTACCCGTGCTGATGTCATCCCCCTCGACAAAACCATAAAACCGGAGCGGAAGCCCCGAACTCTTGAGCGCGGCCGCGGCAGCCTTGACGGCTTCGTTGCCCTTCATTTCCTCGGCACCCACGTTCAGCAGTCCGACGCTCGGCCGGTCCAGGCCGAGCACCACGCGCGCATAGGCCTCACCGATCAGGGCGAAGTCGAAAAGCTGGCGGGCGTCAGTGTCGATGTTGGCACCCACGTCGAGGACAACAGACTGTCCCCGGATCGTTGGCCAGATGGCGGCAATGGCCGGACGTGAAAGGCCGGGGACGGTCCGCAGCTGCACCTTGGCCATCGCCATCAGCGCACCGGTATTGCCGGCACTGACGACAACCTGTGCTTCCTTGTTGCGGACAGAATCGATTGCCCGCCACATGGATGTGTTCCGCCCGCGGCGTAATGCCTGCGAAGGCTTGTCATCCATGCCCACGACATCGTCGCAATGCACGATCTGGGTTGCGTTCTTGAGGGCGGGCCGCGTCAGAAGGATGGACTGCAGCCGGGCGTGATCGCCGTGAAGGAGAAATTTTGCCTTGGGGTGACGGATATGGGCAATGGCAAGCCCGTCAATGACGGCCTGCGGAGCGTTGTCTCCGCCCATGCCATCGACAGATACAACGATCTCGCGTGTCACGCGCGCCCAGTCCTTTCAGACAATAGCCTTCCAGACCACGGCCTTTCAGCCAACGACCTGCAAATCATCGGGGAACTATGCGCCGCCGATGTCACGGACGCTAGCTGGCCTTTGTCTTCGAAACTTCGCGGCCATCATAGTGATGGCACTTCGGGCAGACATGGTGCGGGCGCTTGGTTTCGCCGCAGTTGCTGCACTCGGCATAACCCGGACGCGTCAGGGCATGGTGCGAGCGACGCATGTTGCGACGGGACGGGCTGACTTTTCTTTTGGGGACCGCCATGGGTCTCCTCTCCTTGATTCAATGGACGCCCGGGTCCGATGCAATGGTTAACCCGCACCGGGGGCAAGGCCGAAATTGAGCGCCGGATACAATAGGAAACTTCGCCCGGTTTCAACCCCTCCCTTTCGCCGAATTCCGTCAATTCCTGTGGTCATAAGGGCGCAGAGTGCCGGAACAGGCCCGGCTCAGGGCTTCGGCGGCAGTTTTGGCTTCAGCCGGGCCAGCTTGGCAAAGGGATTCGCCTTGGGGGGCTCGGGGTCGCTGATCTTGTCTTCGAAGGCGATCCCCGGCTTGCGCGGATAGGGGTCGAGATTCAGGGCCAGCTCCTCCACCACGACTTCACCCAGGTCAAGCTCGTGTGTCAGCGGCTCGGGCGGGTCTTCGCCTTCCGGATCAACGAATACCTCCTCCGTGCCACCCTCGGGACCGATCATGTCTGCGGGCAGGAAGCGGCGCTCAAACGAGGCGTGGATGGTGCTTTCGACGGGTTCGAGCGTGACGACGCAGGCCTGCTCCACACGTGTATCCAGCGTCCCTTCGAGTTTTAGGCCCCGCGACCGCCACCGGGTGATCCGGAACTCGGCACGCAGGCCTGACACTTTCAGAACATCCAGAAATTCAGCGATCCCGGCGCATTCCTCGGTAGAAGCAGAAAGCGCATGAACGAGGCCGCTGTCGCCGACTTTCCGGACCGCCAGGAGCTTCCGGAAGCCATGAGCGGCGGGAGGCGCTGGAGTTTTGGTCATGGCGCCGGCCACTCGAACGCGCCTGCCACGATCACGTCGTCGCCAGCCGCCTTCAGCGATTCCGAAGCTGCACGCACGTAGCTGGCCAGCGAATCGAGGCGCGCCGGATCCACCTCCGCCGTGCGGTAGACATTGCGGTGAAGCGCGGCCCGCAGGGCAGGCATATCCCCAGCACGAAGCGCCGCCTCATAGGCCGACACCCGCCCATAGAACGCCGAGAGCATGGTCTTCATGCGCTTGGGCACGCCCATGTCGCCCACGCCCAGTTCGCGCAGGTTGAACTCGAGATTGGCAAACATCTGGTCGAACATGGCCTGCGACAGGCGATTGCCCTCGCCCTTCACGGCCTTGAGTCGCGGCAGATACAGCCCCGCATGCAGCACGATGAGGTCAAAGCGGCCGTCGATCGTGTCGGGAATGTCGAGCGCTTCATAGAACTCGGGTCGACGAGCCTGGTCGACGATCGAGTTGTAGATGAATGCTCCCTGTCGGGTAGCTTCGCGCCCCCTGGACATGAAAGAAAAGATAGAACGCACAGCCCTGAATTTCCCGGATTTGAACCGCCTCACTTGAAATTAGGATAGCCGGGCGGTAGGTCAATCTGCCATAGTTTCCCCCACGTTTGGGAGCAATCCAATGTCTACACGAATTTTCCTGGCCGGTGCCCTTGTGTTTTCAGGCCTGGCCGCCTGTGCCCCGATCAAGGACGTCCGGGGCTATATTCCGGACGAAGAACGGGTCGGAGCCATCAAGATTGGCGCAGATACCCGTGACAGCGTCCAGGAAAAGCTGGGCACACCCTCCAGCACGGCCGCCTTTGGTGACCCGACCTGGTACTACATTTCCACGGAACAGGAGCGCTATGCGTTCTTCCATCCGGATGTGACAAAGCGTCAGATCCTGGCGGTGGAGTTCAACGATGACGGCAAGGTGGCCGACGTTCGCAAATACGGCATCGAGGACGGACAGGTCATCGCCCTCGTCGACCGCGAAACACCCAGCCGCGGCAAGGAAATGACCCTGCTGCAGCAGCTGTTCGGCAACATGGGCGGCATTCCGGCCGGCGTGCCTGGCGCCCAGAATGGCCCGGGCCGTCCCGGCGGAAGCGGCGAATAGGCATCGACGACCAGCGTTCCTGCCGCCAACAGTTTCCGATCACAAAAAAAGGGCCCCGTTTCCGGGGCCCTTTCATTTTGTCTTGCCGTTGCCGGGGCTGGCTCAGAGGTGAGCCAGCGCGGCCAGCAGCAACAGCGCCACGATGTTCGTGATCTTGATCATCGGATTGATGGCCGGACCCGCCGTGTCCTTGTACGGGTCGCCGACGGTATCGCCGGTCACGGCAGCCTTGTGGGCGTCAGAGCCCTTGCCGCCGAAGTGGCCGTCTTCGATGTACTTCTTGGCGTTGTCCCACGCGCCGCCGCCCGAGGTCATCGAGATGGCAACGAACAGGCCGGTCAGGATAACGCCCATGAGCATGGCGCCAACGGCCGAGAGGGCTGCGCCCTTGCCCTGGATGGCCCAGACACCGAGGAACAGCAGGATCGGCGAAAGCACCGGCAGCAGCGACGGAATGATCATCTCGCGGATGGCCGCGACAGTGAGCATGTCCACGGCGCGACCATAGTCCGGCTTCTCCGTACCCTTCATGATGCCCGGCTTTTCCTTGAACTGGCGACGCACTTCCTCCACGACGGCCGAGGCTGCGCGACCAACGGCGGTCATGCCCATCGATGCAAACAGGTAAGGCAGCATGCCACCCAGGAAGAGGCCAACGACCACCCACGGATTGGCAAGGCTGAAGCTGACCTGGATCTTCTCTCCGCCTTCAAGGAAGAACGGATAGAGCTCTGCCGTTGCCTTCTCGCGGAAGTAGGCCAGGTCCGCGGTGTAGGCTGCAAACAGCACGAGAGCGCCAAGGCCGGCCGAACCAATGGCATAGCCCTTGGTAACGGCCTTCGTGGTGTTGCCAACGGCGTCGAGCGCGTCCGTCGTCTTGCGGACTTCCTTGTCGAGGCCTGCCATTTCGGCAATGCCACCGGCATTGTCGGTAACGGGACCAAAGGCGTCGAGCGCAACGATCATGCCGGCAAGGGCGAGCATGGTGGTCGTGGCGATGGCGATGCCGAACAGGCCGGCGAGCGTGTAGGCCACAATGATGCCCCACACGATCACGAGGGCCGGAAGCGCCGTCGATTCCATCGACACCGCGAGACCCTGGATGACGTTCGTACCGTGACCGGTGACAGACGCCTTCGCGATCTCGCGCACCGGGCGATAGCCCGTGCCCGTATAGTACTCCGTGATCCAGACGATCAGGCCGGTGACGGCAAGACCGGTAACGGCGCAGAGGAACATCGACATGCCCGTGAAGGTGCCGGTGATCGTCGTCAGCGTACGGTCAAAGCCGATATACTGGGACGTCAGGCCACCGATGAGCACCAGCGACAGGATCGCCGTGATCACCAGACCCTTGTAGAGCGCGCCCATGATGTTGTTGTTCTTGCCCAGACGGACAAAGAACGTGCCGGCAATCGACGCCAGGATGCAAACGCCCGAAATCAGGAGCGGGTACATCATCATCAGGCTCTTGTCGGCATCCGTGAAGTAGATGGAGGCCAGAACCATCGTGGCGCCAATGGTGACGACGTAGGTTTCGAAAAGGTCAGCGGCCATGCCGGCGCAGTCACCAACATTGTCACCGACGTTGTCGGCGATCGTGGCGGGGTTGCGTGGATCATCTTCGGGAATGCCTGCCTCGACCTTGCCGACCATGTCGCCGCCGACGTCCGCACCCTTGGTGAAGATGCCGCCGCCGAGACGGGCGAAAATCGAGATGACCGATGCGCCGAGCGCGAGAGCCACGAGAGCTTCGTTGACCTGGCGGTTCTGGAGTTCATTGTTGACATCGAGGCCGAAAGCGCCGGTCAGGAGCGCATAGAAGCCCGCCATGCCGAGAAGGGCGAGGCCCACCACGAGCATGCCGGTCGACGCGCCCGACTTGAAGGCAACATCAAGACCCTGAGCCAGGCCCTTGCGTGATGCTTCGGTGGTGCGCACGTTGGCGCGCACCGAGACGAGCATGCCAATGAAGCCGGCAGCACCTGACAGCGCGGCGCCGATCAGGAAGCCGAGCGGCACGATGACATTCTGGAAAGCGATGGTCAGCACGATGGCAACGCCCACCGCCACATAACCGATGGTCGTGTACTGGCGCCGCAGATAGGCAGCTGCGCCTTCCTGGATGGCGCCTGCAATTTCCTGCATGCGCGCATTGCCTGTCGGCAAGGCCAGGATCGACCTGATGGTGATCGCTCCATACACAAGCGCAAGGATTGCGCATGCAATAGTGATGATAAGTCCAGTCCCGGTATCCATGTGCCCTCAGACCCTGATGAAGTTAGCCGGAAACGGGATGAACCCATGTTCCGGGCTTGGACTCGGAGGGATGCGCGCATTCACGCACAGACGCAAGTCGCGAGACGACTCACTTGGCCCCCCGGCCAAAAAGACGGCGGAACATGCCAAACGTGCAAATGGCTTGCAATACTGGAACGCTTGGGAATTGCGGCAAATGAGCCGTAGGGCTGGATTTGCGACTAGCGGAAGTCTGTCGCCAAGTCCCGGAAATCGACTTTCTTAACGATGTCAGGCCCGACAACCTTGATACAAGCGTCCAACAGACGGCGCCCAAGCCCCGCCTCGTCGAGCATGTCCGGGTCTTCCCCCAGCGCGATAGTTCCGCGATGTACTTCACGCAGGAATGCGTCCTGGATGTACGGAACCTTCTCCAGAAGCATCATTTTGTTGGACTCATCGGGCAGGACGAGCGTCACATTGAGATAGACGTAGCGCGCCAGTTTCCCCTTGATCATGACCGGCGCGACCAGCATCGGCATGTTCACGGAGGGAACCGCGGGCACGCTCTCTTCCTTCGCGGCCTTCTTTTTGGAGCCATGCCCGCCACCCGCCGCTTCAGCCGGTAGCGGGGCCAAACCCATGGCCAGCACAGCAGCCACAAGCGACCAGTGCGTAAGGCGCAAGGCAGCCTTACTTCGCAACCGCTTCGGCCTTTTTCTGTTCGTTCTGCGCGCTGACACTGAAAACGATCATCAGCAGAATGAGCGCCATGATGAAACGCATCTCGGATACTCCACCACCATTTCCCGGGATGCATTGTGCACGCGCGGCTTTAACGGCCCGTGAAACAACCGTTCATCGTTTGCTTAAAAATGAGTAAATCCCGCCTGCGCAAATTGAAGCGGCTCACCATCTTCGTGCAGGACAAACACCTCTGCCGGCCCTTTCTGGCATGAACCGATACGGCTGAGGCGAATGCTGCATTTGGCTGCAAGCGCCTCGATCCTGCGCCGGTTGGCGACGGGTGCCGTGAACAGGATCTCGTAGTCATCGCCGGCCACGACCAGGTCCTGAACGTGGGCCAGTCCCGCCGCCAGCGCACGCTGCGCTGCAGCAGAAGTCGGAATCGCATCAAGCGCTAGTGTCAGGGCAAGGCCTGACTGCCGCGCGACATGCCCGGCATCCGCAACCAGGCCATCGGAAACATCAACGGCTGCACTGGCCAACCGGGCCAGCCCCAGACCAAAGGAAACGCGAGGCTCGGGAACACGATAGCGTTGCAGCAGGTACTTTCGATCTGCCGCCGCCACCAGGCCTGCAGGAGCAATCGCCAACCTCAGTCCAAGCCCGGCATCGCCGATGGTGCCTGTTACCCAGACATCATCGCTCGGCGCCGCGCCGTTGCGCCGGACCATCATTCCTTGCCTGATTTCACCCAGCGCCGTGATCGAAATGCTGAGGGGACCCATGGTCCGCACGGTGTCCCCACCACCAAGCGTGACGCCGAACTGTTTCTGGTCCCGCGCCAGCCCTGACGCAAATGACGCGATCCATCGCTCGTCAATCCACCCGGCCCACGCCGTCGTCATGAAATAGGTACGCGGGCGGGCGCCCTTGGCGGCGAGATCCGACAGGTTCACACGCAGGGCCTTCTGTGCAATCTCGTCCGGAGGATCCGTTCGCAGGAAATGCACGCCTTCAACAATTGCGTCGGCCGTGATGATGAAGCCGTTTCCAGCCCGTGGCGCGAGAAACGCAGCATCATCCTTCAGCCCGAAGGCGCCCTTTTCACCCCGGGCCAGGGGAGCAAGATACCGCTCGATCAGGTCGAATTCACCTGGGAGCGGCGTCTTCCGGCTCATGGCACCTGCGGGTCTGCGGCAGCAGGTTCGGCGGGCCGGACATCGCGCGCAACGCGGTGCAGCACACCGCCGATGAAAGTCAGCTCATCGCTCCCGTCCTCGAAAAAGGCCGAGGCGACGTTCAGGTACTCGGCGAGGACAACCTTCACCGGCACCGTCACGCTGGACATGAGCTCAAACGTGCCAGCCCGGAAAATCGCCCGCATCATCGCGTCGATCCGGTCATAGCTCCAGGTCTTGCCCGTCGCCTTTGCCAGGGCACGGTCGATTTCGTCCTGCCGTTCGACAACACCACGCAGGATGCCCGCGAAATATTTGTGATCCGCTTCGGCGAACTCCATCTCGTCGATGACCTCGCCGATCCGGTGCTCAAGGAACTCGGCGATGGCGCTTTCGCTGTCCTGGCCGGACAGTTCCATCTGGTACAGCGCCTGCACGACGGTCAGGCGTGACACGCTGCGCGAACGACCGTCAGTGCGACGCTTGGGTCTGGTCTTTTCGCCGTCGCTCATCTCAGCGGTGACCCAGGTTGAGCTGCCGGCGCAGGCGAACCATGGCCACGGCGGCTTTGGCCGCATTCTCGCCCTTGTGTTCCACCTTTGAAGCATCGACCCGCGCCCAGGCCTGCGCCTCATTCTCCACCGTGAGAATGCCATTCCCGATGGCGAGGCGCTGGCTGGTAGTCAGGTCCATCAGTCCGCGGGCAGACTCGCCCGACACGATCTCGTAATGCGTCGTCTCGCCCCGGATCACGCAACCCAGCGCCACGAAGGCATCGAAGGTCGGTCCGGCATGGTGCCCGGCAGAACTGGCCATGGCGATCGCGCTCGGGATCTCAAGCGCGCCCGGCACGGAGATCACGTCACACTCGACGCCTTCTGCCTTCAGCACGCGTTGCGCCCCCGCCAGAAGGGCATCCGAGATATCGGCATAGTAGCGGGCTTCAACGATCAGCACGCGGATTGGTTGCTTGGTCATTCGTCACGCCTCAAATTTCGAGCCAACAAGACGTGTCCCCACAACACGCAGGCCATACCCTTCCAGTCCCACGATCTTTCGCGTCGCCGAGTTCGTGAGAAGGATCATGTCCTTCACGCCCAGGTCGAGGAGGATCTGCGCACCGACGCCGTATTCCTTGAGCCGCTGCGGCGTCGTCTCGGCACTGGGCTCCTTGCGCAAGAGCAGGTCGGAGATGTAAGTCGCACGGCTCTCACGAATGAGAACGACGACCCCCCGCCCTTCCTTGGCCACGATCTCCATCGACCGTCCGAGTACATCGTCACGCCCGCCCTTCACCGCAAGCAGGTCATCCAGCAGGTTGATTGCATGCATGCGGACGAGAACGGGCTCGGGCGTCGACACATCGCCGACGACAAGCGCGATGTGCTCTGCATACTCAACCGTATTGACATAGAGCATCATGCGGAACCGGCCGCCAAAATGGCTTTCGATGTCGGTTTCGACGGATCGCGTGATGAAATGGTCATGCCGCCGGCGATATGCAATCAGGTCGGCGATGGTTCCGACTTTCAGGCCATGCAGCTGTGCGAACTTCACGAGGTCCGGCAGGCGCGCCATCGTGCCATCATCATTCATGACTTCGCAGATCACGCCGGCCGGCACGAGGCCCGCCAGGCGCGCAATGTCGACGGCCGCTTCGGTGTGACCCGCGCGAACAAGAACACCGCCGCGACGGGCCACAAGCGGAAACACATGCCCCGGCGTGACGATGTCGCCAGACCCTTTGGACGAGTCGATCGCCACACCGATCGTGCGCGCACGATCATGCGCCGAGATGCCAGTCGTCACGCCTTCGCGTGCTTCGATCGAGACCGTGAAAGCCGTCTGGTTCCGCTGGCCATTGGCCTGGCTCATCATCGGCAGATTGAGATGCTGCGCCCGCTCCTGCGTCATCGCAAGGCAGACGAGCCCGCGCGCATGCTTGGCCATGAAGTTGATGGCTTCCGGTGTCGCCATCTGCGCCGGAATGATCACATCACCTTCATTCTCGCGGTCCTCGGCGTCGACGAGGATGAACATGCGCCCGTTGCGCGCATCCTCGATGATCGCTTCAGGCGGAGAGATGTAGTCGTGAAACTCGCTGTGGCTCATGCGAACTCCTTCAGCCGCGCCAGATATCGAGCCAGCATGTCGATTTCCAGATTGACCTTCTGCCCGGCCTTGACCGTGCCCCAGGTCGTTTCCTTTGAAGTATGCGGAATGATGTTGACGCCGAACGTCGACCGGTCAACTTCGTTGACGGTGAGCGACGTCCCGTCGATGGCAATCGAGCCCTTGGGCGCAATGAAGCGCGCCAGTTCCTTCGGCGCCTTGATCTTGAAACGCGTTGAATCGCCTTCGGGCGTGACCGACAGGACTTCACCCACGCCGTCGACATGGCCACTCACGATGTGACCGCCAATCTCGTCGCCGACCCGAAGGGACTTCTCCAGATTGATGGCGTGCCCCGGCTGCCAGTCACCCAGCGTCGTCTTGGACATCGTTTCGGCAGAGACCTCGACCGAGAACCAGGCGTCGCCACCCTGGCCGCCCTTGGCGATCACGGTGAGGCAGGCACCAGAGCACGCAATCGACGCGCCAATGGGAATGCCGGCCGGATCATATTTGGTCCGGATCTTGAACGTCGTATCGCCCCGTCGCGAGACGAGTTCGACCGTTCCTACGTCGGTGATGATGCCTGTAAACATGCGCCAGAGTATTAGGTGCCAAAGAGATAAGTTTCCAGCACATCTTCGCCGAGGCGAATTGTCTCTTTGCGCATAACCCGTGGCATTTCAGCCAGACGGCTGATGCCAAGGCCAGAAACCGCAGAGGCACCATCACCCATGACGCAAGGGGCCCGGTACCAGAGCAACTGGTCGGCAAGCCCCGATTTGAGAAGGGATGAAGCGAGGCGAGCTCCGCCTTCCACCAGCACCCGCGTCAATCCTGCCTCGGCCAGCGCAAACAGGGCGGCTGCGAGATCAATCACACCATCAGGGGCCGCAACAGGAATGACCCGCACATTGCTTGCCTGAAGCTGTGCGGTTTCCGCCTTGGGGCCTGTGATCAGCCAGACAGGCTGTCGCAAGGCGCCCTGGGCAAGTTTCGACAGGGCCGGCAGCCGCGCCCGACTGTCAGCCACAATCCGGATCAGACGCCGGTGATCCACACCAGGCAGCCGGCAGGTAAGTTCGGGATCATCCGCCAGCACCGTGCCGATCCCCACAAGCACGGCATCATGCTGCGCGCGCACGAGATGCGCATGGGCGCGCGCGGCTTCACCCGTGATCCATTTGCTCTCGCCGGACGGGAGCGCAATCCTCCCGTCGAGCGTGCTCGCAAGCTTCAGTGTCACGAAGGGGCGCTGCTTCTGGATGCGTGACAGGAAACCCGCGTTGAGGGCGCGAGTCTCAGACTGCAGGACACCCGTCAGGACCTCGACCCCGCCCTCTCTCAGTTTGGCATGCCCGCGACCGGCAACGCGTTGATCGGGATCCTCGCAGGCCGAAACCACCCGCGAGACGCCTGCTGCAAGCAGGGCTTCGGCGCACGGGCCTGTCTGTCCCTGGTGGGCGCAGGGCTCAAGCGTGACATAGGCCGTGGCACCCCGGGCGAGCACTCCCGCCTGGCGCAACGCTTCGGTCTCGGCATGTGGCCGGCCACCATCCTGCGTCCAGCCCTGTCCGGCAATCGTGCCGCGGGCATCAACGATCACGCATCCGACGGCAGGGTTCGGCCACACGCGCCCAAGACCGCGCTGTGCCAGCCGCAAGGCCAGACGCATGTACCGTTCGTCTGTGTCCGATGACGGGCGCGTGGCTTACGGGCCCTTGTTCTCGGGTTCGTGCAGCTGTCCGAGGATGTGCTCGAAGTCCTTCGCTTCGCGGAAGTTCCTGTACACCGATGCAAAGCGCACATAGGCAACCGCATCGAGGTTTGACAGGCCTTGCATCACGAGTTCACCAATCGTCGACGACGGAATTTCGGTTTCACCTGAACTCTCGAGGCGACGCACGATGCCGTTGACCATCCGTTCGATCCGCTCGGGCTCGACAGGCCTCTTGCGAATGGCGTGCTGGATGGACCGCATGAGCTTGTCGCGGTCAAAGGGCGTTCGGCGCCCGCTCTTCTTGATGACGATGAGATCGCGCAGCTGAACGCGTTCGAATGTCGTGAACCGGGCTCCGCATGCAGGACAGACGCGGCGACGCCTGATCGCAGCGTTATCCTCGGTCGGACGACTGTCCTTAACCTGGGAGTCGTCATGCTGGCAGAACGGGCATCTCATAGCACCCAGCCCCCTTGATTGTCATACCCGGTCTAGTACCCGGTACCGGCCTCACCCACGATCCAACTCAAGCACTTGCGCGCGAGTGGATCAATCCCGCTAATCCTATTACGCTGGAATTCGCTTCGTCTTGGTTAATGGGCGCTGCGATGCAAAAGGTCACGAATCCGCGGATTTCTTGTTGATCACATAGATGAGCTTGGCGCGGGCCAGCTTCTCGATTTCGGACCGCGGCGCGTTGACCGGCGCAATGAAGCTGACCTCCGTCCCGGAGAACTCGTCAATCGCCGTCACCTTCTGGGCGTTCCCGATGCGGGTAATCTCGAGGATGATGCTCAGGCGCATGAATGGCCGTCACGCTGCCCGTTTGATCTTGAGGCGCGACCACGCGCTGTCGAGCGCATGAATGAGATCCCGCATCTTGCGGTCATCATGGAACGGCGATGGTGTCAGTCGCAGCCGCTCTGTTCCGCGCGGAACGGTCGGATAGTTGATCGGTTGAACATAGATGCTGTGCTCAGCCATCAGCATGTCCGACACTTCCTTGCAGCTGATCGGATCACCGACAATCAGCGGAATGATGTGGCTCGTCGACGGCATGACTGGAAGCCCCGCCTCGGCAAGCAGGCGCTTCAGCGTTGCCGCCCGCTCCTGGTGAAGCTGCCGCTCGACCTGGCTCGACTTGAGATGACAAACGCTGGCAAGCGCCCCGGCAGCCAGTACCGGCGGAATGGAAGTCGTAAAGATGAACCCGGGCGCAAAGGAGCGTACGACATCAATGAACCGGGCGCTGGCGGCAATGTAGCCACCCATGACGCCAAACGCCTTTGCCAGCGTTCCGTTGATGATGTCCACGCGTGACATGACACCATCGCGCTCTGCGACGCCTGCCCCTCGCGGGCCATACATGCCCACGGCGTGCACCTCGTCGAGATACGTCAAGGCTCCAAAGCGCCGGGCGAGATCGCAAATGTCGCCAATGGGCGCAATGTCTCCATCCATGGAATAGACGGACTCGAAGGCGATGATCTTTGCCGCAGAGGGATCGGCGCGCGACAGCAGGTCTTCGAGATGGCCAAGGTCGTTGTGGCGCCAGATGACGCGTTGCGCCTTGCTGTGGCGCATGCCTTCGATCATCGAGGCGTGATTGAGCGCATCGGAAAAGATGATGCAGTTGGGCAGCACGTTTCCGAGCGTGGCCAGGGCCGCCTCATTGGCGATGAAGCCGGAAGTGAAAAGCAGCGCGGCTTCCTTCTGGTGAAGGTCCGCCAGTTCCCGTTCCAGTTCGACATGGTAGTGCGTGGTGCCGGAGATGTTGCGGGTCCCGCCTGAACCAGCGCCGGCGACGTCGATGGCGTCATGCATCGCCTTGAGCACGAGAGGGTTCTGGCCCATGCCCAGATAGTCATTCGAACACCAGACCGTGATCTGCCGGTCCCCGTTCTCTGTGATCTGCACGGCGTCAGGAAAGGCTCCGCGCTTGCGCACGATATCGGCAAACACCCGATAGCGGCCTTCGCGTTTGACCTGGGTAAGCGCTTGATTGAATTGACTTTCGTAGTCCATTGCTCTGACCTTCAGGCCGCCGGGCACGCATGACTCTGCCCACGGCTAGTTAAGCGGGAACGCCTCAAAGATTCCAGTGCGTTTTGTCGCAGCTCGACGAACCAGATTCGCGCGTTTGTCGCCTTGCGCGAAATCAATGCCGATTTTGCTTAACCATTGAGAAGCCTTGGTTTTTATGGCTTCAATCGGCAATGAAAGCGATTCACTTCATTTCCGGCACACCGAGGTCCGGCTCCACGCTTTTGTCCGCCATTTTGCGCCAGAATCCGTCTTTTCACGCCAGCATGTCCAGCCCCGTACTCGCCATGGTCACTGGCGTCTACAACGCGCTCGGGGCCCAGCAGGAGTGGGCCGCCCTGACAACGGACGAGCAGCGTGCGTCATCAATGCGGGGCGTGATCCGCGGGTACTACGAAGACATCGCCAAGGACAAAGTCGTATTCGATTCCAGCCGCGGATGGTGCGCCAAGATGGCGACGCTGGCGCAACTTTATCCGCAGGCAAAGGTAATCGCCTGCGTTCGCGAGTTTTCCTGGATCATCGACTCGTTTGAACGCCTGTATCAGCAGACCCCGCTGTTGATGTCGAAGCTCTTCACGATGACCAACGGGAACACGGTGTACGCGCGGGCAGACACGCTGGGTGGCCTGCAGGGTGCTGTAGGGTTTCCGTCCCACGCCGTGCGCGAGGCCGTATTTGGCCCAAACGCAGACAGGCTGATCATTGTGGATTACGAGGCTCTGGCAAGGGAACCTGCAAAGACCATGGACCACCTCTATTCGGTCCTCGATCTGCCACGGTTCAGGCATGACTTCAGCAATGTGGAGTTTGAAGGCGGAGACGAGTTTGACCAGCAGCTGGGGGTTCCCGGCCTCCACAAGGTTCGCCGAAAGGTGGAATACGTCGAACGCAAGACCATTCTCCCGCCGGACCTTTTTGACCGCTATCGTGGCGGAGACTATTGGCGGGATCCAGGCTTTGCGCGCCTTGGCATATCCTCGTGCACCGTCACGAAGTAGGACTGCTGCCGCCGACAAACACATAGCGCTTGTCGAGCTGGTACTTGATGGCGTAGCCGATGGCGAGGCCGATCACACCGCCGACATACCGCATGAGCTTCGTCCCGAACAGGAAGTCGAAGCCGAACTCAAATCCCCAGAAGATGGCTGTGGTACCCACCCCGGTCAGGGTGTAGCCGCCAAATGCCCGCAGGTCCCGCGAGGCCGTGGCCGGACGAAACCCGAATATCAGCAGCCTGTCCCAGACATACTTGAAGACCAGCCCCGTCCCGGTCCCCGCGATCACCGACAGCACCACGACCCACGGGAACGCAGACAGCAGGATCAGGGACAACTCCTGCGTCCCGATATTCACCACGATGGCGAGCACCGCACCAAGGGCATAAAGCAGGGCAGTCTTCATGATTGGGCGCGCGAGAATTTCAGGGACATGAAAAAACCATGGCAGTTGGCTCGTGAATGAGGCGCCGGTCCTGTCACTGAGGCGACAATACCACACCACGCTTTTTGACATGGACACCAAAGCAGCTAGATTTGCAATCGAGGTCTCGAAATCACCGCGATGGGCAGCACAACGACATCAGCACAAGCCAGCACCGGGGCGGTGTCAGGCAATGTCCTGACAGTGCACCTCGACGGCCAGTTGCTGCGGCACGGCCTGAAGGGCGAGCGCGCGGCCGCATCTCTCAAGTCCCTGTCGTTCATCACCCGCCAGCCCACGCACATTGACGTCACTGTCCTGCCCTATGATGCAGACACGCTGGCGAGGGTGCAGGCGTTCAGGGCCGCCGGCGGCAGGACCGAACTCGCGGCGGCATTCAATGATGACACGGTGAAGGAGGTGGCTCGCCACCTCGGCTGCTTCGACAGCATCGTGCCGGCCGGACCGGCCGTGCCCGCCTCAACCCGGGAAGGCCAAGACACAGCCAAGGAGTGGCTGAGGGCGCTGCGGATACACCAATGGGTCAAGAACGCACTGATCTTCGTGCCGTTGCTCGCCGCACATCAGTTTAACAATCCGGCCATGCTCATCCAGGCCGTGATCGCGGTGATTGCCTTCGGGCTATGCGCATCCAGTGTCTACGTGCTGAACGACATCCTCGACCTGGCCGATGACAGGCACCATCGACAGAAGCGCTTCAGGCCATTCGCCGCCGGAACACTTCCCATCGGTTCCGGCCTGGTGGCCTTTCCGCTGCTGCTTTCACTGTCATTCACGATCGCGCTGGCCACACTTCCACCGCTCTTTTCAGCCGTGCTGGCGGCGTACTACACGCTGACACTCACCTATTCGATGGCTTTGAAGCGGGTCATGGCACTCGATGTGATCGCGCTTGCGATGCTCTACACGCTGCGCATCTTTGCCGGTGTCGCAGCGCTCAGCCTGACACTCACATTCTGGCTGCTCGCCTTTGCAATGTTTCTCTTCCTGAGCCTCGCGCTCGCCAAGCGCTACGCGGAGGTCCGTGATGCGCTGGAGCGAGGACGGCCCGGAAAGACCCGCGGTCGCGACTACGACACGACCGACCTCGAGATGATCTCTTCGCTCGGCGCCGCTTCCGGCTACCTGGCCGTGCTCGTGCTGGCGCTTTACATTCGCGAACAGAGCACGGTCGCGCTCTACAGCAACCCTGAAGTGCTGTGGCTGGCCTGCCCCGTCCTGCTGTTCTGGATCACCCGCGTCTGGATGCTCACCCATCGGGGCCAGATGCATGAAGACCCCGTCGTCTTCGCCGCGCGGGACTGGGTCAGCCAGGCCGCAGGCGTGATCTTCCTCCTCACCTTCCTCGCCGCATCATGACGAACGGCCTGATGGGATGGGGCCGCTATCCGCGAACACCACAGGCCGGACGGGAGATTGCGTGGATCGATGAAATCCCGCTCGCCCTGAAGGAACGAGCGAAACCCACCCTCGCCTATGGCAATGGCCGCTCCTATGGCGACAGTTGTCTCGCCGTGTCCGGCGAGGTCCTGCACATGAAGACGCTGGACCGCATGATGAGCGTTGACTGGACAACCGGCATCATCCGCGCGGAAGCCGGCGTGACACTCGGCGAGATCCTGCAACTGAGCGTGCCCAAAGGCTGGTTCCTGCCCGTCTCACCCGGCACGAAGTTCGTGACGCTCGGCGGCGCCGTCGCCAACGACGTGCACGGAAAGAACCATCATCGGAAAGGCACGTTCGGTCGCCACGTCTGCGCGTTTGCCCTGCAGCGCTCTGACGCGAACCTCGTTACATGCTCGGCGACCGAAAACGCCGAGCTCTTCCGCGCCACCGTAGGTGGCCTCGGACTGACCGGGATCATCGCCTGGGTGGAATTGCAGCTGATGCCGGTGAAGTCCGCCGCTGTCGACACCCTCACCGTGCGGTTCAACGATCTGGCCTCGTTCTTTGACCTGTCCAGCCGCTTCGACGCGACACATGAATACGGCGTTGCCTGGATCGATTGCCTGGCACGCGGCAAGAACCTGGGAAGGGGCATCTACATCGCAGCCGAACACGCCGGGGTCCACACGGCCGCAAGCCCGCCACGACACAATTTGCGTGTTCCCTTCGACCCGCTTGTGCCGATCGTGAATGGCCTCACCACGCGCATGTTCAATCCCCTTCACTGGCGAATGGCGCCTGCCCGGGAACAGTCACGCACCGTCCACCACGAGCCCTATTTCCACCCACTGGACCGCATCCATGACTGGAACCGCCTCTATGGCCGACGGGGCTTCCAGCAGTTCCAGTGCGTGATCCCGGACGCGAAAGCCGAGACCGGCATTGCAGCCCTCCTGCAGGCCGTTGCGGGCTCAGGCCGCGCTTCGTTTCTGACCGTGCTCAAGCGATGCGGCGACATCTCCTCCCCGGGACTGCTGTCATTCCCTGTGCGCGGCATCTCGCTTGCGATAGACTTCCCGCAATCCGCCCGACTGGAAACAGGGCTGCTTCCCGAGCTGGACAGAATCGTGCACGAGAATGACGGCAGGCTCTATCCCGCAAAGGATGCCCACATGACGGCGAAGCACTTTCAGGCCGCCTACCCCGCATGGCGCGATGTCGAACGCCTGCGGGACCCGGCACTCATGTCAGCGTTCTGGAAGCGGGTCACAGCGTGAAGCGCATCCTCATCATCGGTGCCACATCGGCCATCGCCCAGCATTGCGCCAGGCTGTGGGCCAGCGAGAGCGCAAGGTTCTTCCTCGTGGCCAGGACCGAAAGCCGCCTCGAACCCGTCACCAGGGATCTCGTGGCACGTGGAGCATCAGGCGTTTCCCACTCAACGCTGGATGTCCTGGA
>JBILMZ010000224.1:0-5409 GCA_044375275.1 Micropepsaceae bacterium
TCGCGCCGCCAGCCTTCGCCAGAATCTTCGTGATCGCTGCCGTCAGCGACGTCTTCCCGTGGTCGACGTGCCCAATCGTGCCAATGTTGCAGTGCGGCTTGTTCCGCTCAAATTTCGCTTTGCCCATTCGTCAGATCCTTAGTTCAACTCTATTCATTCCGTTTGCGCACATCGAAGCCAAGACACTGGAGGAAGCTGGAGCGGGTGAAGGGAATCGAACCCTCGTCGTAAGCTTGGAAGGCTTCTGCTCTACCATTGAGCTACACCCGCTTCTCGTCCGGCTTCAGCCGTATCAATCCGTTTCTTTTCCAACCTTACGCAAAACACACTGTACGCCTGACGGCGAACTGCCCTACCATCGTCTGCGTTGCCCTGCCCACCCTGCCGGACACCACCGGAAAAGGATGGTGGGGGAGGTAGGACTCGAACCTACGAAGGCGTAAGCCAGCGGATTTACAGTCCGCCCCCTTTGCCACTCGGGACACTCCCCCCAAAAAGGACATGCGCGATCTTGAGCCGCGTGCGTGCTTGCTTGTGCTGTTTGTGAATTTTATCCTATCTCTTGGGATCGCGCCTGCGTCTGCCCACCATTACAGGGGCATGAGAGCGGGGTGTATGGCGAAATAGTCCATGGCTTGTCAACTGGTTAACCCCTATCTTCCCACCGCTTTCGGGGCGGCACAATGACCAGACACAGAGATAGAAACCGTCCGTCGGGCCACAAGGACCGCGGAGACACAGGCAGCCTCTTCTGGCTCTGGGGGACGCATGCGGCGACGGCAGCCCTGCGGAATCCGGCGCGAAAGTGCCGAAAAGTGCTTGCTTCCCCGGGCACGGACCCCGCGGTTCTGGCGATTGCACAGAAGATGAAGGTGCCCGTCGAGATCGCCGAACCGGCTGTTATCTCGCGAGTCGTCCCCCGGGAGGCGGTCCACCAGGGGCTCGCCGTTCATGTTTACCCGCTGGAGGAACAAGACGTCGCAGGCGTGCTCGAAACCGCCAAACGGCCGTGCTGCCTGATCTTGCTCGACCAAGTGACTGATCCCCATAACTTCGGTGCGGTGATCCGGTCGGCTGCCGCTTTCGGCGCCAGCGCGATCATCGTGCAGGACCGGCACTCCCCTCCCCTCAGTGGCGTCCTGGCCAAGGCGGCAAGCGGCGCGCTGGAGAGCGTTCCCGTCGTGGGCGTGACCAACATCGCCCGGACGCTGGAGCAACTGGGCCGGGACGGGTTCCTGCGGCTGGCGTTTGCCGACGAGGCAACGGAGACGCTCGAAACCCTGGACCTTCAGCGTGACACCATCCTGGTGCTCGGTTCGGAAGGAGAAGGCATTCGCAGGCTCACCCGCGAGAACTGCGATTTCAGCGTTCGGTTGCCCACCACGAAGGTGATGCCGAGCCTCAATGTCTCGAATGCGGCTGCCGTCGCGCTTTACGCCTGGTCGGTCGCGCAGGGAAAATAGAGGGAAGCAAGGAGGCCGGATCCGTTTGCAGATCCGGCCGGCTTCGTCAGAAGCGGTAATTCACGCCGAAATAGAGCTGGCTTGAGCTGATCTCGTACGGGCCGTCGATCGTGCCCATGGCATCCACATCATCGCCGTAGTCGGTGTAGCGATACTCGGCGACCATGGTCCAACGTTCGTTCACCGGAACGTCGACGCCTGCACCGATCGTCCATCCGACCGACTGGGTGTCATCGGAAATGAACGGCAGAGCCAGCTGGCGATACTGCGTTTCGAATGAAGCATAGGTGATGCCGGCCGTGGCATAGGGCATGAACCCATCCATGCGATAGCCGGCGCGACCGCGGAGCGAGGCTTCCCATTCCTGCTTCACCTTGAACACGACCGGGCCTGGCTCTTCTGCCCGGCCGTTTGCGTCGCCCATGGAAAAGTCCAGCACTGCGCCGAGAACCCAGGGTCCGCTCGACGGATAATCGTGTCCGACGACGAGGGTGCCGAAAGCGCCATCTGCTTCATATGAGTTATCGGATCCGGTTCCGGCGCGCGCCGTTGTATCAAGCCAGCTGTAGCCGACCCTCGCGCCAGCGTAGGTTCCGGAGGGAGATTCGGACATGCCGCCGTCTGCAAGGGCTGGTGAAAGACCGGCCAGCGACGCCGCAACGATCAGGCTGGCGACTGAAGAAACTCTGTTCATGACGCACTCCGTGGGAGAACAAGCGTCAGGATCCTTTCAGGCTGGCGCTCCCGACGCAATCCGGTTCCCGTCACACCCGCGTCTGAGAGTGAGCAAAAACAACCCTGTGTTGGGAGGCTTCGGGACCTTCGCCCAACAGACGTAACGCCGAGATCAGAAAAGGCCCTCGACCAGGCCGCGCTCGTTCAGGCGGATTGCGTTGGCGGCCGGCACGCGCGGCAGGCCGGGCATTGTCATGATGTCGCCGGCGATCACGACCACGAACTCTGCCCCGGCCGACAGGCGGATCTCGCGGATCGGGATCGTATGGCCGGAGGGCGCGCCCACCAGCTTCGGATCGGTCGAGAAAGAGTACTGCGTCTTGGCCATGCACACGGGCAGATGACCATAGCCGCTGCGCTCCAGTTCCTCGAAACGGTCCAATACGGCCTTGTCGGCTGAGATGCCGGACGCCCCATACAGCGACGTCGCGATCATGCGAACCTTCTCGAGAAGCGGCATGTCGTCGGGATAAAGCGGCTTGAAACGGGAGGGGCTCCCTTCCGCCAGGCGCAACACTTCGTTGGCGAGTTCAGCGGCGCCCTTTCCGCCATCGGCCCAATGCGTGCACAGGATGGCGCGCGCGCCCTGCGCTGCGGCCGCTTCCTGGACAGCGGCGATCTCGGCGTCGGTGTCGTCGCTGAAGCGGTTGATGCCGACCACAACCGGGACGCCGAACGATTTCACATTGGCAAGGTGGCGCGCGAGGTTGGAACTGCCCCGGCGGACAGCCTCCACGTTTGCCTCGCGCAGGCGATCCTTCGCGACGCCGCCATGCATTTTCAGCGCGCGGACCGTGGCGACGATCACGGCTGCGGCCGGCTTCAGGCCTGCCTTACGGCACTTGATGTCGAAGAATTTCTCGGCGCCGAGATCCGCGCCGAAGCCCGCTTCGGTCACGACGTAGTCGGCCAACCGCAAGGCCGTCGTGGTGGCCAGGACGGAGTTGCAGCCATGCGCAATATTCGCAAACGGGCCGCCATGCACGAAGACGGGATTGTTCTCCAGCGTTTGCACAAGGTTCGGCATCAGCGCGTCCTTGAGCAGGACGGTCATGGCGCCGGCCGCGCCGATGTCGCGCGCCGTGATGTTCTTCTTTTCTCGGGTTTGCGCCACGACGATGTTGCCGAGGCGGCGCTCCAGGTCGGCCAGGTCGCGCGACAGGCAGAAAATCGCCATGACCTCGGAGGCGACCGTGATGTCAAAGCCGTCCTCGCGCGGAAAGCCGTTCGAGACACCGCCCAGCGAACTGACGATCTCGCGCAGCGCGCGGTCGTTCATGTCCATCACGCGGCGCCAGAACACGCGGCGCGGATCGATCTGCAGGGCGTTGCCCCAATAGATGTGGTTGTCGACCATGGCAGCGAGCAGGTTGTTGGCCGCCGTGATGGCGTGGAAGTCGCCCGTGAAGTGGAGGTTGATGTCCTCCATCGGCACGACCTGCGCGTGGCCGCCGCCGGCCGCTCCACCCTTCATGCCGAAGCAGGGGCCGAGCGACGGTTCGCGGATGCAACCAACCGCGCGCTTGCCAATATGGTTGAGGCCGTCCGTCAGACCAACGGTCGTCGTCGTCTTGCCCTCACCCGCCGGTGTCGGCGTGATCGCGGTGACCAGGATGAGCTTGCCTTCGGGCTTCGACTTGAGCCCGTCGATGAAGTCAAATGAGAGCTTCGCCTTGTGGCGACCATAGGCGTGCAGCGCGTCAGCCGGAATGCCGACAGTTCTCGCGACTTCCTCAATCGGCTTCATGCGCGCGGCGCGCGCGATTTCAAGATCGTCTTTCAAGCAAAGCGTCCCCGCTAAAGAGGGCAAAATTTACCTCAAGTACAGACAAGGTCACGTTAAATCTGACCTTGACCGGCTCAGTGTCCCGTCAGCGTGCAGGGGGCATGGCAAACATGATGGCCTGGCGATAGTCTGTCGCCTTGCGCGTCGAGTTCGCCATGGGAACGCATTGTGGAAAACCTAATCAGATCTCCGAAGTCCGCCATCTCTGATGCGAGCGCCGGGCTGAAGTCGGGTCTCATCGCTGCAGCTTGCGGGGTATTCGGGGTCGTTTGCGGATTTGTCCTCTACGTGGTGTTCACGCACATGTTCGAGCAGGGCGATTTCGCGGCCAAGGCCACGGGCGTCGTTGCAGGCCTTGTCGTGTCGCTGGCAGTGGCGTGGACCGCCGAGCGGCTGTGGGAAACCATCGACAGCGGCGAGTTCAGGCTGGGCGGACATACGCGACGCGCATTTCTCGCGGGGCTTTCGCTTGTCGTTGTTTTCGAACTCTCTGCTTCGGCCTTCGAGGATTTTGCGCGCGAACTGACGGGCGATTTCGATGGCATCAAGCGCATCGCTGCCGCTGTCGCCGGCCGTGATGAGGGACAGGCCGAGACGCCACTCAGCCCGGATGAGTCGCGCACCCTCCTCGCGATGCTGAAGGAAGTTGCACTTCGCCTGCAAGCCCTTCCGAGCCCGGGACTTGAGCAAACTCCCGGATCGCGGCTGCTGGGCTTGCTCACGACGCGCGAGCGCCTCACCATCTTCTACAATGAAATCCGGCCGACGGATGAAGCGCTGGCTCAGGTCTTTTTCCAGTCGATTTCCCCAATGCTGGGCGTTGTGTCAGCAAGCTCACGCCTCACCGACGGATGCAGGGAACGCCTGCGTTTCATCTCTCCTCCACTGTCAGCGGGCGGGATCGCGATCATTCCCGGTTCGACGGCGCAGGACATCAGCGCGTGTCGTGCTTTTCTCGGTTCGCTCAATGACAGAAACCGCGCCTCGCGCCTGGCGGAAGCGATGCAGCGCGTGCTGGCGCGGCATGATCTCTTTGATGCTGCCAGTTTCCGGCAATCCATAAAGGGGGAACCTCTCGGGCTCGAGAGGAGTGTCATCCTGACACTCGAGGACCAGCGGCGGCAATGTGATGCCATCCGCAACAGTTCGCCCGCTGCGTCCATCCGCCTTTGTGCCGACGCCGTCCGGAATGGTGATGCGCGCGCCGGATCCGGGCGTCTGATCGATCCGGGCGAAATGCGCGCGCTGAACCGTGGCCTTCTGGCCGCAGCGTTTCCAGGCGCGGTGCAGCCGCTGCCGGTCCTGTGGTGGGACATGGCACTGATGCTGATGATGTGGTGTACGTCCGCAATGGTCGTCGGTGGCTTCCTTTCCCAGCTGACGCAGGCGGAAGAAACCGTCACTGGTGTTCGAGGCCTGGGCCGT
>JBILMZ010000225.1:0-5406 GCA_044375275.1 Micropepsaceae bacterium
GCCCCCCTCGGGTGCTCCCGCGTTGGTGCGCACCCACTCCCCCAAACGCTCCGCGTTTAGGGGAGAAACTTCGCGTATTCTGTTCATTTCGCGCTTTCGCGTGAAACCTTCTACGCCTCAGAAGTTAGCCGCATCCAGCGTCATCAGTCCATCCGCACCTGCCTTGACGCGCTCGACCAGCGAGGCCGTGTCCGGCACCATCCGCTCCATCCAGAACCGGGCCGAGGCAAGCTTGGCTTCATAGAAGCCCGCATTGGCCGGCTTGCCCTCAAGACGCACGAGCGCCGCCTTGGCCTGGCGGGCCCAGAGATAGCCGACGACCACGATGCCGAACATGCGCAGGTAATCCACCGAGCCTGCACCGGCATTGTCGGGATTGCGCAGGCCGTTCTGGGCCAGCCACATCGTTGACTCCTGCAGGCGGCCAAGGGCGACCTTCACCGGCTCCACATAGGGCTTCATCGCGTCCCCGGATTCAGCTTCCAGGAAGCGGTTGATCATGCCGAACAGCGCCATCGGTGCACGGCCACCAGCGCGGCCAAGCTTGCGGCCGACGAGGTCGAGTGCCTGCACGCCATTGGCGCCTTCATAGGTCTGGTTGATGCGCGAGTCGCGCACGAACTGTTCCATTCCATAGGACCGGATATAGCCATGCCCGCCAAAGCACTGCATCGCCGCGTTGGCCGCCTCAAAGCCCAGGTCTGTACAGAACGCCTTGATGACCGGGGTCAGCAGGTCGGCGATATCGGACGCTTCCTGCCGCTCGGCTTCCGGGCGACTGCTCTGTGCCACGCCCATGAGGAACGTGATGAGGGCCGCAAGCGAACGTCCGCCTTCCGCGGCCGAACGCGCAAACAGGAGCATGCGGCGCACGTCCGGATGCACCAGGAGCGGATCGGCCGGCAGTTCCGGGTTCTTCGCGCCGGTCAGCGAACGTCCGACAAGCCGCTCGCGGGCATAGGCAACGGCATTCTGGTAGGCGACTTCGGCAACCGCTACGCCCTGTACGCCGACGCCGATGCGCGCGGCATTCATCATGCCAAACATGCCCTTCATGCCTTCCGACGACGACTTCTTGTCACCCGTGCCCTTGGCCTGGGGCTTGGGGCCAAGCCGCCAGGCAACCGCACCGTCGAAGTTCAGCACGCAGGTCGCACTGCCCTTGATGCCCATCTTCTTCTCGATGGAGCCCGTATTGACAGCATTGCGCGCGCCGACCTTGCCGTCCTCGCTGACGATGAACTTCGGCACCATGAAGAAGTTTACAGTCGACAGGTCGTCATGGACCTTGCCGTTTTCGTCGGGAATCTTCGCGATCACCATGTGAATGATATTGTCGGTCAGGTCATGGTCGCCGCCCGAGATATAGATCTTCGTGCCGTGGATCCGATAGGTGCCGTCGGGCTGCTCCACCGCCTTCGTCTTCATCAGGCGCAGATCCGTGCCGCAATGCGGTTCGGTCAGGCACATCGTTCCCGTCCACTCGCCCTCAATCATCTTCGTTGCGACATGCTCGCGCATCCACGGTGCGCCGGTTCCCAGCAGGGCCGCGTAGGCTGCGCTCGTGAGGCCCGGGTACATGGCGAAGGCCTGGTTCGCGGAATTGCCCATTTCCGAAACGGCGAAGGTCAAAAGGATCGGCAAGCCCGCGCCGCCGAACTGCTCGGGAACGCCCAGCCGGTTCCATCCGGATTCGCAGAACGACTTGTAGGCTTCCTTGAAACCCTTCGGCGTGCGGACGACACCGTTCTCGAAATGGCAGCCTTCCTCGTCACCCGACTGGTTCAGCGGCTGCAGCACTTCCGACACGAAAGTTCCCGCGCCTTCCAGCACCGCATGGACCGTAGCCTGGTCGAGCTCGGCATAGCCGGGAAGGTCCTTGTGCTTGTCGATCTGCAGGACATCAAACAGGAGAAACTCGTAGTCGGCGACGGGCGCTTTATAGGAGGGCATGTCCGGAATCCATTGGAGGAAATCTTGCGGAAACTATGGCTTGCGCGGGTAAAGAAGGCAACTCACGTCACACCGCTTTGACGTGAAGCAGGAGGGAGGTCTCCGGCCGCGGCAGGAACAGGTCCAGCCCGCGTGACGCTAGTGCGCAGCCGTTCATCAAAAGCTTACCATCCCGCAGCGACGGGGCCAGGGTACCCTCGACGCTCCTGGAAAGCGGCCCGGGTGCTGCGACACGATACTGCAGGCCTGCCTCAAGACCGGGCAGGCGGACCAGGGCGCCGCGGCCAAGCTCGCGCGAACCTGTCCGCACAACGAGGAAAAGTCCCTCGCGGCCATCGGTTGCCGTCACGCCTTGAGCGACGTGATCGCCGTCCGCCAACGGCACGCGCCAGTAGCGCCCGCCATGCAGGAGCGTCCGATGGGCCTTGTAGGTCTGGATGTGCTGCGCAAGCCGGGCAAGGTCACGTTCCTCGACCTCGCGCAGGTCAAGCTCAAGCCCCATGTGACCGAACAGGGCCACGTGTGCACGAAGGTCCATGCCGAGCCGTCGCCCCGTGATGTGGCAGGTGGCGGGGCCGACATGCACGCCGGCAATGGCGAGCGGCAGGAAGAGGTTCGCGTTGCGCTGGATGTCGAGGCGGTCAAGCGCATCATTCGTGTCCGAGACCCAAACGCGCTCGGTTCGCGCGAGCATGCCGAAGTCACAGCGCCCGCCACCACTCGCGCAGGTTTCGATCTCGACGCGTGGATGGACGGCGCGCAGCCGGTCGATGAGCGCATGCAACCCTTCGACCTGCGCCTTGTGTCCCGTGCCGGTGAGATCACGGTTCATGTCCCACTTGAGATAGCTGATGTCACATGCGCTCAGCTGGGCATGAAGCATCGCAAACAGATGATCCCGCACGTCCGTGCGCGACAGGTCGAGCACGGCCTGGTGACGTTGCAGGGCCGTCGAGCCCGCATCCGTCCTGATCCAGTCGGGATGCTGTCGCGCCAGATCGCTGTCGGGGTTGACCATTTCCGGTTCAACCCACAGCCCGAATGTCATGCCGAGACCGCTGACATGCGCCGCGAGCGGCGCCAGTCCCGCCGGATACTTGCCCGGATCACACTCCCAGTCGCCGAGCCCGGCCGTGTCGTTCGCGCGGCCTTTGAACCATCCGTCATCAAGCACAAAGCGCTCGGCTCCCACCGAGGCGGCCTTGTCTGCAAGTCCCTTCAGCGTTTCGAGCTTGTGGTCGAAATACACGGCTTCCCACGTGTTGTAGTGCACGGGGCGCGGGGTCGCCGTCACGTCGCCCGGAAGGATCTCCCCCTTGATGAATTCATGCAGCATCTGCGCGACGCCGTTGAGGCCATGCGCCGAATGCGCCGCATAGCACCAGGGAGTTGAGTAGCCCGCGTCAATGCGATCCGCCTCGTCGAGCAGCGCCCGGCCATGAAGGACGATCTGTCCTTCACGCGTCCGCTCGACGGTCATCCGGTGGCTACCACTCCAGCCCAGCGTGAACGCATGGACGGCGCCATGGCAGTCACTGAAACCGGGAGTGCCCGCAAACAGGCCAGGGAAGCCGTCATGCCCGCCACGCCCGCGGCGGCTCTCGATGACATGGCTGCCGGAGCCAACACGCTGACGGTGTTCCCGGAACTCCCGTGCCCAGTCACCGCCGAATGTCAGGATCTCGTAGGCATCGCAGGGCAGGGACAAGGCGAGGGATGTAATCTGCCTGATGCGGGACACCAGTCTGTCGTCGCCCGACACGACAGTCACGCGCGCTGCCAGCACGCCCTGCATATGCATCCGGTACGTAAGCTCAAGCAGGGCCGAGCCCTCATCGGCTTTCACGCGCAGCCGGATCTTCAGATGGTCCCCCGCATGCGTGGCGCCTTCGACCGACCAGCAATTCTCGAAGCCGGGCTCCATCGCAGCAAGGCCGAAGTGCCCCGCCTCCGTTCCGGGCAGGACACTTGTGCCGCGTGGCGCGTCCATGCGCGCCCCCCACAGCACCTGCGGTTCGGCCGCCACCAGCGCCTCAGGATCTGTGCCCTCAAGCCGTGCGCCAAAATGGAGGATGCGTGGCAGCCTGCCGCCGGAAGGCGCCATGTCGAAGATCACTTCGTTCGGACCACCGGCGAGACGAATGAAACGCGGTGTGCTCACGTCAGCGGTCCTGATAGTTGGGATCACGCTTCTCGAGGAAGGCCCGAATGCCCTCCGGGAAGTCCTGCGTCTGCGCGCACAGGATCTGGTTGCGATCCTCCATGGCAATTGCAGCCTCAAGGCTGCCGGTATCAACGCTCATGTTGAGGCATTCCTTCGTCATCCGCAGGCCCAGCGGCGACGTTGTCAGCATGTCCTTCAGATAGACCTGCGCCGCTTCCGCCAGCTTGTCATCCGCCACGACATCGCTGACCAGCCCGACACGCAACGCGCGTTCCGCGTTGATGAAGCGACCCGTAAGCATCAGCTCGGAGGCAACGGACACACCCACGAGGCGCGGCAGGAAATAGCTCACGCCGATGTCGCACGCCGAAAGGCCGATGCGGATGAAGGCGGCATTCATGCGCGCGCTCTGTCCGGCAATGCGGATGTCGCTCGCGAGCGCCAGCGCAAAGCCGCCGCCGCAGGCAGCACCCTGCACGAGCGAGATGAATGGCTGCGGGCAGCGCCGCATGCGCATGACGATCTCGCTGATGCGCCGCTGGCTCGTGAGCCCGTTCGTCGGCGAGCGCGGGGAGTTGTCCCGTTCCTTCAGGTCCAGCCCTGCGCAGAAGGCGCGACCCGCTCCCTGCAGCACCACCACGCGAACGGCTTTGTCCCAGTAGAGGCTTTGCGTGTAGTCGAGCAGGTCATCCACCATCTGCCGGTTCAGGGCGTTGAGGCTGTCCGGCCGGTTCAGGGTGACCCAGTCAACGGCACCATCTTTGCGGATCTGCAGGGTTTCGTAGCTCATGGCAAACCAGTTTCTTGCGTTGAAATCGGTTGGGGGACTATAGAACGGAAATGTCAGCGCGCACCATCATCAAACCGGTCATCGCCCTTGTCGCCGCAGCACTTCTCGCTGTGTCGGCGGGCGATGCGCAGGCGCGTCCGCAGCGCATCGTGTCGACAAATGTCTGCGCGGACCAGCTCGTGCTGCTGCTGGCCAACCCAGCCCACATCGTCTCGGTATCAAGCCTGGCGACCGACAGCCAGATCTCGAACCTGGCCGACAAGGCGCGTGGCTACCGCGTGAACCACGCCCGCGCAGAGGAAATCATACAGCTGCAGCCGGACCTGATCATCGGCGATGTGCAGACGGGCCGACACGCCAATCGCCTTGCTGCATCGATCGGCGTTCCGGTGCATCTGGTCGCCTGGCCCTCGTCCATCGCCGACGTGGAGAAGATCATCCTGGACCTGGGCGACGTTCTGCAGGAACAGGCGCGGGCCCGGCGCATCGTGGCGTCCAT
>JBILMZ010000005.1:0-49080 GCA_044375275.1 Micropepsaceae bacterium
AGGAAGGCGGGGTTTCGGTCCTGCAAGCGATGCCTCCGTGATGGGCAGTCTCTTCAGACCCAGATAGAGGAAGTCGTCAAGCGAGCGGATCAACTGGCATCGGAGGAAGATGGTCCGGTAAAGGTTGCAACGCTTGCCCGGCTGTCGGGGCTGAGCGAAGCGAGGCTTGGCCGGCTGTTCAAATCCAGCCTTGGCCTGACGCCCAAGCAATTCCTGCTGGCGAGAGCCACGCAGAAGTTCCAGCAGGGTCTGCGCGGCGGCAAATCGGTCACGCGTGCCATACAAGATTCCGGCTTTGCGTCATTCAGCAGGGCCTATGATGCAGGCCGTCGTTTGGGTGTGCGCCCGGGGGATGTCCGCTCTGGTGGCGAAGAGCTCGTCATTCGAGTTGGCGTTCGTCGCTGCTCCCTGGGTTTCCTTGCGATTGGCCTGAGTGAGCGTGGGTTATGTGCACTCACCTTCGGCGACACGACAGAGGATGCTCTCGAGGCTGTAAGGTCACACTATCCGAAAGCCCAACTCATTCGTGATGACAGGGACATGGAGAAAGAACTTCGAGAAACCGAGAAGGCTGTCTCGGAGAGTGCGGCATTGCTGAACCTGCCCCTGGATATTCGGGGAACCGTCTTTCAGGAGAAGGTCTGGCAGGCGCTCACCAATATTCCGCGGGGTGAAACGCGCAGCTATGCGGAGGTCGCGCGTGCCATCGGGCATCCAAAGGGGTATCGCGCGGTTGCGCAAGCCTGCGGCGCCAACAAGATTGCGGTGTTCATTCCCTGTCATCGCGTCGTCGGAAGCAACGGCGATGCAGGAGGCTATGCCTATGGTGTTCCGCGCAAGCGCGCGCTGCTCAAGAAGGAGCGGGCAGGATCCTAGTCGAGCCCTGCCGTCTTCGACACGCGGTCAAGTGTGGCGCAATAGGTCTTCAGATCCTGCTGTTCGGCCCAGGCCCTGAAGGCGTTGCTCATCATTCCATTCAGGGAGCTGTATTCCTCCGCCGAGATTGTTCCCTGCGTCTTGAGCTCGACCAGTTTGCGGGTGAGGTCTGCAGCCTTCATCCCTGCCTGCTCAGGTGTCGTGCAGGACTTTCTCACCGGCGGACCTGACGAGGCTGCCTGCTGCTTGGAGGAGTCTCCGCAGGCAGACAGTGTCGCGAGTGCGGCAACGAGTAAGATGATGCTTGGTCTCATGGCAGCGGGAGCTTTCGACGAAATGCGGCGTTGCGTCAATAGCGCGTTGTGTGAGCGAGCGGCCATTGGTAACCTTGGCAGCGATTTCACGGTTGATGGTGCAGTCCATGCGAAATTTCACGTTACTGGCCAGCCTTTTCCTTTTGCTTTTGGCTCATGCAGACCTGCGGGCTGACATTCCTCCGCCCCATGAGCGTTACGGGATTGGCGCGCGGCTTCAGGAAGGTGACCTGTATCCAACGTTCACGGAGGTCACAAAGGGCGGGGCTGCTGCGCAGGCCGGTATCGTGGTTGGAGATGCGGTCATCGCAATTGACGGAGACTACGCGCGGGGTGGCGTTCCATTCTATTATCTCGCCGGCAAGCTCTCTGGCCGGCAAGGCAGTGAAGTGGAGCTAATCCTGCTTCACGATGCCCGCGAGGTCAAAGTGGTGAAGGTAAAGCGCCTGCACAAGAACTGATTCCACTCACTCCCCTGGACAACGGATAATCACATGGCGATAGAAAACAGGCTCACGCGGCTGATGGGCGTGAAGTACCCCATTGTCCAGGCTCCGATGGGATGGATTGCACGGTCACCGCTGGCGTCTGCGGTGTCAAATGCCGGGGGCATGGGCATCATCGAGACTTCGTCGGGAGAACTCGACGTCATCCGGCAGGAAATCCGGAACATGAAGGCGCTGTCGCCCCATCCATTCGGCGTCAACATTGCGCTGGCGTTTGTCCGGGATCCAAACATCGTCAAGTTTGTCGACGAGGCGATCGTCCAGCAGGGCGTGAAGTTCGTGACGACCTCTGCAGGTGATCCCACAAAGTTCTGTCGCGAGTTCAAGGCCCTTGGCTTGACGGTCTTTCACGTGGTGCCGACCCTGAAGGCTGCCCTCAAGGCGGTGGATGCCGGTGTCGACGGTCTTGTCGTCGAAGGTGGGGAAGGCGGCGGGTTCAAAAATCCGCAATCCGTCATGTCGATGGTGCTGCTGCCGCTTGTTCGGGAGAAGGTCAACGTTCCCATCATTGCCGCCGGCGGCATCACCTGCGGACGGACCATGGCGGCTGCGTTTGCCCTTGGTGCCGAAGGCGTACAGATGGGTACGCGCATGGTATCGGCGGCCGAGTCTCCCGTGCATGCAAACTGGAAGCAGGCGATCATCGATGCCGAGGACACCGGGACCGTGTTCCTGAACCAGTTCTCGCGCCCGGCGCTTCGCGCGCTTCGGACCCAGAAGACCACCCGGCTCGAGCGCGAACTCGTTCCCGACTACCAGGGTCCTCCGGTCATGGCCGAGTTCGGGCGGGCCCAGGATCTCTATTTTGGCGGCGACATGGAAGCATCGATCGCGCTTTCAGGGCAGGTGGCAGGGCGTATTGACAGCGTCAAGCCTGTTCGCCAGATCATCGATGAAACCGTGCAGGAATTTCACGCGACGGTTCAGGACATGGCAACGCGCTATGGCCGTGCGTAGCTGCTGACGAGGACCACATCATGCTCGCTCCCGCATCCGTCTCCGACTATCGCGAACTTGCAAAGCGGCGCTTGCCGCAATTGATGTTTGACTACCTTGATGGTGGCGCCTTCGAAGAAGTCACATTGCAAGCAAACCGGCTCGACCTGCAGAAGCTGTCGCTCAAGCAAAAGGTCCTCAGGGATGTTTCATCGCTCGACACCTCCGTGACACTCTTCGGTCAGAAGATGGAGTTGCCTCTCATACTCGCCCCTGTCGGGTTTGCCGGCATGATGGCGCGGCGCGCCGAGGTCCAGGCGGCAAAGGCGGCGCAGACGATCGGCATTCCCTTCACATTGTCGACCGTGGGGATCTGCCCAATCGAGGAAGTGAGGCGGGCGGTGACCGCGCCATTCTGGTTCCAGCTCTACATGATGCGGGACCGCGGTGTCGTTCGCGAGATCCTGTCGCGGGCCCAGGCAGCGCAATGCGGTGCCCTGGTGTTTACGGTCGATTTGCCGGTGCTGGGGACGCGCTATCGGGACATACGCAATGGAATGGGCGTCAAGCTGCCCCTGTTATCCCGCCTGCGCATGGCAGCCAATTTCGCTTCTCGGCCCTCCTGGATCTACGACGTTGGCGTCAAGGGGCAGCCGCTGACATTCGGCAATCTGGCCGGCGTTGTGCAGGACGCCAGGTCACTTGGTGCGCTGCTTCACTGGACTACCACGGCGCTCGATCCCAGCGTGACATGGAAGGATCTGGAGTGGATACGCAGCATCTGGAAGGGCCCTCTTATCCTGAAGGGCGTGCTTGATGCGGATGATGCGCAGGAGGCGGCAGCGACAGGTGCAGACGGGCTCGTTGTGTCGAACCATGGCGGACGCCAGCTTGATGCTGCGCGCTCATCCATCTCCATGCTGCCACGTATTGTCGATGCCGTTGGCGACAAGACCATCGTGCTGATGGATGGCGGCATCCGCTCGGGGCAGGACGTGACGCGGGCGCTTGCGCTTGGGGCCCGTGCCTGCCTGATCGGTCGCGCCTGGGTCTATGGTGTCGCTGCGAAAGGGGAGGCGGGGGTTGTCTCCGTGCTTGAAACCATGAAGCGCGAGCTGCGAACAAGCATGGCCCTTGTTGGAACCTCCCGCATCAGTGACATCAATCGTTCGGTTATCGAGTCCTAGCCTCGAATGACCGGTTGAAGGAAGGCGCGGCGCGTCTCAGCGAAGGCGAGCAGCTTTTCCTCAACTCCATGATTGATGGAGCCCGACGGATATTGTCCGCCTGCGGCGCGTGTCCCCGACGGCAGACCCGACAGGATTTCCATGCCTTCATCGATGGTAGAAACCGAGAAGACATGGAACAGACCCTTGCGGCAGGCGTCCACGATCTCCTTGTCGAGCATGAGGTGCTGTTCGTTCGCCTTGGGGATCAGCACCCCTTGAGTCCCATCGAGACCGCGGAACTTGCACAACGCGAAGAAGCCCTCGATCTTTTCGTTCACGCCGCCGATTGCCTGAACTTCTCCCCTCTGGTTGACCGAGCCGGTTACCGCAAGGCCCTGCCGGATCGGGATGCCCGAGAGGGCAGAGAGTATGGCGTAGAGTTCGGTCGACGAGGCGCTGTCGCCGTCGATTCCGCCATATGACTGCTCAAAGACGATGCTTGCATGAAGTGAATGGGGGACCTGGCTGGCGTAGGTCGATGACAGATAGGAGCTGATGATGAGAACCCCCTTCGAGTGCAATGGGCCTCCCAGTTCCACTTCGCGCTCCACGTCCATGACCTCGCCCGTGCCGACGCGTACGCTTGCTGTGATCCGAACGGGGCGGCCGAAGGCGTATCCGCCGTAGGATGTCACGCTCAGGCCATTGATCTGGCCGATCTTTGCTCCAGCCGTATCGACGAGCATGATGTTCCGCTCAATCATCTCCTGGCCCTGCACACGGATGCGTTCATGCCGCTGCTTCCAGGCCAATGTGGCGCGCTCGATGTCGACGGCATCGATGACGTCGTGTCCTGCTTCGGTCGCCCAGAAGTCGGCCTCGCGCAGATGATCGGCCAGGCTTCCGACCCGCAGGGACAGCTTGCGCGAGTCTTCCGCTTCCCGCGATGACTCTTCCATGACCAGCGACACGGCGGCGGCTGACAGGGGTTTCAGTCCTTCCCGTCGCGCGATCGATGCGATCAGGTGCGCATAGTCCCGGGTGGTTGCATCGTTCCACTCGACGGTGTCCTCGAACTCCACGGCGATCTTGAAAAGTTCCGAAAAGTCAGGGTCGCCAGCAAACAGTGCGTAATACAGCGCCCTGTCACCAAACAGCACGACCTTTACATTCAGGGGGATGGGATCCGGCTTGAGCGTCAGCGTGGCCATGATGGACATCCGGTCCGTCGGGGACTCGATGGAGATCGAACGTGCCCGCAGGGCGCGCTTGAGCATTTCCCAAGCGTAAGGTTCGAGGAGGAGCCTGCGCGCATCGATCAGCAGGTACCCCCCATTTGCAAGATGCAACGATCCCGGACGAATGAGGGAGAAATCCGTGAACAGGGCCCCCATGTGAGCCTGCTGCTCAATACGGCCGATCAGGTTGCCAATGGATGGATTGTCTTCTGTTACCACGGGGGCGGACGGCTTGGCGCCGTCACCCACCAGCAGGTTCACGCGGAACCGCTTGAGCTTGGGGTCATCCTGCTCAAGGGTTTCCTGCGGTTCTCCTTCTTCGTCCTGTCTGGCGATCGACAGGAAGCGGAACACGCCGAAATAGCGGACCAGCTCTTCGTTCAGTGCCCTTATGTGCTCGACGAGTGCGGGCAAGTCCGAAACGGTGTGTTCGACGTCTTTCATGACGTCCGTTACAACCAGTCGCGCATGTTCGTGATCGAGAGCGGACTGCTTCTGTCGGCGTTCGCGCTCCCACACAGGAAGTTTTTCAATGATGACGGCGAGCTCGGACTGGAGCGCCTCGATTTTGTCCAGAATGGTCTTTCGCTGGTCTTCGGGAAGGGCGTTGAACGTTTCCGGCGGCATGACAGCTTTGTCTGCGATCGGAGCAAAGCTGAAACCGGACTGTGTCCTCAGAAGCGCAATGCCTTCCGCCCTCGCCTTGGTGCTGAGCGCTTCGAAGGCATGTTCCTGTTCGGTGTTGATGGTGTCGAGCGCGGAGCGACGCTTGGCCTTGTAGTCAGGGCTCTCAAAAATGGCCGGGACGAGCGAAATCAACTCCTCAAGGGCAGCGTCGAGGGCGGACTTGAAGCGCTGGCCGCGCCCGGCCGGCAATGGAATGGCGCGTGGCCTGTCCGGCTGTTCCCAGTTTGCGACGTAGATCCAGTCCTGTGGCGACGGCAATCTGGATGCGTGCTTCTCGACCAGGGTCCTGACGATGCCGTGGCGGGCTGTCCCGCGCTCGCCCAGGATGAACATGTTGAAGCCGGGCTTGTCGATGCGGGCCCCGAGGTCAAGTGCTTCGAGTGCCCGGCTTTGTCCAACCAGCCCTTCAAAGGCCGGCAGTTCGTCTGTCGTGGCGAACCCGAGCTTTTCGGAGCTGCATGTCCTTCTCAACATCGCGGGATCGAGGCGTCTGGGTGACGATGCGAGTTCCGTGGACTTGACTGTCATGCACTGTTCCTCAGGTCAGTTGCCCGCTTCAGGCAGATACGGGCGAGATTAGCAGTGCCGTGTGCGACTGCGATAGACCGGAACCCTTTCTTCGGCGCGTTTGCCTCTGGCGCGGGGCGAACGTGATTGTATAGTGTCTTCAAGCAGGGTTCGGGGCTTTGCTCCGACCCCAGGAAAATGATGAGTTCTCGGAGGGAGACGGGCGCGAGATGACTGTTGACGCCATGGAGCCGAAGCCTGACATTTCCAAGCAGGGGATGAAGCCGACAGACATCTCTGACCCCGATTACTTCCACAAGGTCGTGGACTGTCAGTGGGCCTGTCCCGCGCATACGCCGGTCCCCGAGTATATCCGGCTAATCGCGCAAGGCCGTTACGCCGATGCCTACATGGTCAACTGGCGCTCGAATGTGTTTCCCGGTGTTCTGGGTCGAACCTGCGACCGGCCCTGCGAACCCGCCTGCAGGCGAGGGCGGGTCGAGGAAGAGCCGGTTGCGATCTGTCGCCTCAAACGCGTTGCCGCTGACAACAAGGGTGACGTGAGGGCTCGGCTCCCAAAGCCTTCGTCGACGCGAAACGGAAAGCGTGTTGCGCTGATTGGCGCCGGTCCCGCTTCACTGACGGTGGCGCGTGACCTGCTGCCGCTGGGATACCAGGTGGTGATCTACGAGCAGGATGCCGCTGCCGGCGGCATGATGCGCACGCAGATTCCGAAATTTCGCCTGCCTGAAAAGGTTCTCGACGAGGAGGTGGGCTTCATTCTCGATCTTGAGCCCGAGTTCCGTTCAGGACAGCGCGTCACAAGCATGAAGGCTGTGCTGGATGAAGGATTTGATGCGGTGTTTGTCGGGTCGGGCGCTCCACGCGGAAGGGATCTCGAGGTTCCGGGGCGCAAGGAGGCATCGTCGAACATCCATGTTGGTATTGACTGGCTGGCGTCCGTTTCGTTCGGGCACACAGAAAAGATTGGCAAGCGGGTTATCGTTCTGGGTGGTGGCAACACCGCGATGGACTGCTGTCGCACCTCCCGTCGGCTTGGCGGCGAAGACGTGCGGGTGGTGGTGCGGTCCGGCTTTGAGGAAATGAAAGCGAGTCCCTGGGAAAAGGAAGACTCGATGCGGGAAGGCATCCCCATCCATAACTTCCTCGTGCCCAAATCATTCGTGCACGAGAACGGCAAGCTGACCGGCATGACGTTCGAGAAGGTCAAGGCTGAGTATGACGCGAAGGGCAAGCGGACGCTCGTTCCTGCCGGTGAGCCGGACGTACACATGCCGTGTGATGATGTGCTTGTTGCCGTGGGCCAAGAGAATGCGTTTCCCTGGATCGAGCGTGACACCGGGATCGAATTCGACAAGTGGGGCATGCCTGTCGTTGGCGAGAACACCTACCAGTCTTCCAATCCGCGCGTGTTCTTTGGCGGGGATGCCGCTTTCGGACCCAAGAACATCATCTGGGCTGTCGCCCATGGACACGGTGCGGCCGTTTCGATCGACCTGTTCCTCAATGGCAAGCCGGTAACCGACCGGCTGCCGCCGCTCGTGAACCTCATGAGCCAGAAGATGGGAATCCACGAGTGGTCCTACGACAACGATATCTCGCCGGATGACCGCTATCGTGTTCCGCATCTGCCCAATGAACTCGCGCTGAAGGACCTGACGGCCGAAGTCGAACTCGGGTTTGACAGGGCTGACGGGTTCAAGGAAACGCAGCGCTGCCTGAACTGTGACGTCCAGACCGTGTTTGCGCCAAAGCTCTGCATCGAGTGCGATGCCTGCGTCGATATCTGTCCAACGGACAGCATTACCTTCACGACAAACGGCGAAGAGCGCGAGTTGCGCACCCGGCTTACCGCTCCGTCCATCAACATGACGCAAGCGCTCTACATCGGCACTGGCCTGAAAACAGGGCGTGTAATGGTCAAGGACGAGGACATGTGCCTCCATTGCGGGTTTTGTGCGGAGCGATGCCCTACAGGTGCGTGGGACATGCAAAAATTCCTTCTTGAAACTGCGCAGGCCGGCTCATGCCAAAATCGATAAAAGCGACCAATGACTTCGTCGTAAAGTTTGCCAACGTCAACGGGTCGGGTTCCGCGAGCGCGAACGAGATGTTTGCGCGCTCCATCATGCGCATGGGCGTTCCAATTGCGACGCGCAACATCTTTCCGTCCAACATCCAGGGTCTGCCGACCTGGTATGAAGTCAGGGTGTCTGAGGAGGGGTGGCGTGGCCGGCGCGGTGGCGTCGACTTCATGGCGCCGATGAACCCGCAGACATGGGACAAGGACGTTCGGGAGATCGAGCCCGGCGGTTACCTGTTCTATGACTCCACCAAGCCACTGCCGGATTCCAAGTTCCGTGATGATGTCAACGTCATCGGCGTGCCGCTGACAGAGATTGCCAATAGTCGCTATGAGCTGCCGCGCGACCGGCAGTTGCTCAAGAACATGATCTATGTCGGCGCGCTTGCGGCGCTTCTCGACATTGAGCACGGTGTCCTGGAGACGCTGGTCGGCGAGCAATATGCGGGCAAGGATCGCCTCATCAAGCCGAACCTCGAGGCTCTGGGGCTGGGGCGTGACCATGTTCTCAATCACTTGAAGGACGCGTGCGGTCTTAGTGTCCGTCGTGCGAATGGTGTGGGCAACCAGATTTTCATCGATGGCAATGACGCGGCTGCCCTGGGGGCTGTGTATGGTGGCGCCACGGTTGCCGCGTGGTATCCGATCACGCCATCCACTTCCATGGCCGAAGCCTTTGCAGCGCACTGCAAGAAGCTGCGCGTTGACCCGCAAACCAAAGCCAACCGCTTTGCCATCATCCAGTCGGAAGACGAGTTGTCGGCCATCGGGTCCGTCATCGGCGCCGGCTGGAATGGTGCGCGTGCCTTCACCGCAACGTCCGGCCCTGGCATTTCGCTGATGCAGGAGTTCCTGGGGCTTGCTTATTTCGCCGAGATTCCTGCGGTCATATTCGACATCCAGCGTGGCGGACCTTCAACCGGAATGCCGACGCGCACTCAGCAATCTGACCTGCTTGTCTGTGCTTATGCCAGCCATGGCGACACGAAGCATGTGCTGCTGCTTCCCGAAGATCCGACGGAAGCGTTCGAGCTTGCGGCTGATGCGTTCGACTTTGCCGAACGATTGCAGACGCCCGTGTTCGTCCTGCTTGACCTCGACATCGGGATGAATGACTGGCTGACGCGTCCGTTCACGTGGGACGACAAGCGCGTCTATGACCGGGGCAAGGTCATGACGGCAGAGCAGCTTGAAGCCGGCAAGGAGTTCGGCCGCTATCTCGATGTTGACGGGGATGCCATCCCGTATCGAACGCTGCCAGGCACGCATCCCACGAAAGGCGCCTACTTCACGCGGGGCACATCGCGCAATCGCTATGCCAAGTATTCCGAGGAAGGCTCGGACTACGTTGACAACATGCAGCGGCTTCTGAGGAAGCTTGAAACCGCGAAGACGATCCTTCCGCAACCCCGCATCACGAAGGCGACGCAACCGACAAAACTCGGGGTGATCTACTTCGGGTCCACTTCTGCCGCCATGGACGAGGCGATGGTTGCGCTCTCAGACAGCGGGATCCACATCGACGCCATGAGGCTGCGTGCCTTTCCGTTTCACAGCAGCGTTCCGGAATTCATCAACCAGCATGACCATGTCTTCATCGTGGAGCAGAACCGGGACGCGCAGATGCGCACCTTGCTGGTAAATGAGTGCGCCATTGATCCCGCGCGGTTCTCGTCCATCCTGCATTTCGACGGGACGCCCATCACGGCCCGGTTCATCAATAAGGAAATCTCGGATCGTCTTGCCGCTTTCGAGGCTGCGCCGCGCAAAAGGGTGAGTTCATGACCTATCTTGCAAAACCCAAATTCAGGCATCCTGGCCTTGAAGTGAATGCCAGAGGCTTCACGCACCGTGACTATGAAGGTGCGATCTCGACGCTGTGTGCGGGGTGTGGCCATGACTCCATATCCGCCGCGCTGATACAGGCCTGCTTCGAACTCAATATCGAGCCTCACCGGGTGGCGAAACTGTCCGGCATCGGATGTTCGTCCAAGACGCCTGACTATTTCCTGGGGCAAAGCCACGGCTTCAACTCCGTGCATGGCCGCATGCCGTCCGTCCTAACGGGTGCCAACCTGGCCAACAAGGAGTTGCTCTATCTGGGCATTTCAGGGGATGGCGACTCGGCCTCGATCGGGCTCGGTCAGTTTGTGCATTGCATCCGGCGTGGCGTGAACATGGTGTACATCACCGAGAACAATGGTGTGTACGGGCTGACAAAGGGTCAGTTTTCGGCAACCGCTGACCGCGGTTCGAAATCGAAGGCTGGTGGCACGAACAATGACTCGCCGATTGATCTCGTCGGCATGGCCCTTCTTGCGGGTGCAACTTTCGTTGCCCGGTCTTTCTCCGGCGACAAGGGGCAACTCGTGCCGCTGATCAAGGCGGCGATGACGCACAACGGACCGGCATTCATCGACGTGATCAGCCCCTGCATTGCCTTCAACAACCATGCCGGATCGACCAAGAGCTTTGACTTCGTCCGCGAGCACAACGAGGCGGTCAACCGGGTTGACTTCATCGAAGGGCGCGACGAGATCACGGCCGACTATGCTCCCGGGTCTTCCCATGACGTCGAGCAGCACGACGGATCCATCATCCGCCTGCACAAGATCGAGCCGAGCTATGATCCGACCGACAAGGTTTCCGCCATGGACTTCCTCCAGCGCCACCACGCCAAGGGGGAACTGGTCACGGGCCTGCTTTATCTCGACTCACATCCGCGTGACCTGCACAGCTTTCTCGGGACCGTGGACAGCCCGTTGAACAGGCTGGGCGAAAGGGAACTTTGCCCCGGGTCAGCCATCCTTGAATCCATCAATGACGAGTACCGGTAGGAGAACGCAATGGGACGGCTATCGGGCAAGCGAGCAATCGTAACAGGCGCGGGGTCGGGGATCGGACGCGCAACTTCCATGCTGTTCGCAAAGGAAGGTGCCGCCGTCCTTTGCGTCGACAAGACCGAAGCTGTTGAAGAGACGGCAGCTGCCATTCGCGAGAGTGGGGGGACGGTTCATGTGATGACCTGCGACGTCGGCAACGAAGCTGATGTGAAGTCGTATGTGACGACAGCGGTCCGGCAGCTGGGCGGTATTGATGTCATGTATGCTAATGCAGGGATTTCGGGCGGATATGTCCCCGTCACGGAGCAGACAATTGAGCAGTGGCAGGAAATCCTGAGGGTGAACCTGATCGGGCCGTTCCTTGCGATCAAGCACGTCGTGCCTCTCATGGTGTCGGCCAAACGGGGATCCATCATCTGCACGGCATCGGTCGCCGGTATTCGCGCAAATGCCGGGCCGACCCCCTATTCGGCTTCGAAGGCGGGCGTGATTTCGCTTGTCCAGACTACAGCGAACGAGCTTTACGGGACGGGAGTGCGGGTCAATGCGATCTGTCCGGGGCTTATCGAAACCGGCATGACCAAACCGATCTTTGATGGGGCGCGTGCGCGTGGCAATGAGGGCAGGATCGGACAACTCAACCCGACAGCGCGCTACGGCGTTCCTGCCGAGATCGCAAACATGGCGCTTTTCCTGGCGTCTGACGATGCTTCTTACGTGAATGGTCAAGCCATCCCTGTCGATGGCGGACTGACATCAACCCTTCCTTTCGTCGCCAAACGGTAACGCTCCATGTTTGATCCTGTTCGCCTGCAATCCCACGTTCACCAGAACTGGGGGGATGCAATCGTGCCGTCCCTCGTCGACTACATACGGATCCCGAACAAATCGCCTGCCTATGATGCCGATTGGGCCAAGCACGGCTACATGAGCGATGCCGTTCGCCTGATGGAAAAATGGGCGCGCGAGCGACTTGCGGCTCTGCCGGGCGCAACGCTTGAAGTCGTGCAGCTTGAGGGGCGTACGCCGGTCATCCTCATCGAGGTTCCCGGATCGAATGACGACACCATTCTTCTGTACGGCCATCTGGACAAGCAGCCGGAAATGTCGGGCTGGTGGGAAGGCTTTGGTCCGTGGACGCCCGTCCTGAAGGACGGAAAGCTGTACGGGCGAGGTGGGGCTGATGATGGCTATGCCATGTACGGATCGCTTGCGGCCTTGCTTGCCCTCAAAGACCAGAATGTGCCGCATGCGCGCTGTGTCATCCTGATCGAGGCGTGTGAAGAGTCGGGCAGCTATGACCTTCCGTTTTACATCGATCATCTGGCGGCGCGCATCGGCAAGCCTTCGCTTGTGATCTGCCTTGATTCCGGTTGCGGCAACTATGACCAGCTCTGGCTGACGACGTCGCTGCGCGGGAATGGTGTCGGAACACTGACCGTGCGCGTGCTGACCGAGGGTGTTCATTCAGGTGATGCCTCCGGCATCGTACCTTCCAGCTTCCGCATTGCCCGGCGTCTCCTGTCGCGGATCGAAGATGAAGCGACGGGCCGCATCCTGCCGGACGAACTTTACGTGCAGGTGCCGCCGCAACGGATCGAGCAGGCGCGCGCTGCGGCTGGCGTCCTTGGTCCGGAAGTGTATTCGAAGCTGCCCTTTGCCGGTGGCACGCTTCCGATGGGAGATGATCTTGCCGAGCTCGTGCTGAACCGCACCTGGCGACCGCAACTCGCCATCATCGGGGCAGATGGGCTCACGCCCTCAGCGAATGCAGGCAACGTGCTGCTGCCCTATACGACCCTGAAGCTCTCATTCCGGTGGCCGCCGACGCTCAGCGCGGACCAGGCGATCGAAACTGTCGAGCGCCTTCTTCTCGCGGATCCTCCGTATGGTGCCGAAGTCTCGGTATCTTTTGACCGTGGCGGCACTGGATGGAACGCGCCGCCGCTGGCGCCGTGGCTGGAGGCTTCCGTGGCCCGTGCCTCGCAGATGGCGTTCGGAAAGCCCGTTGTCTACATGGGCGAGGGCGGGACGATCCCGTTCATGGGCATGCTCGGGGAGAAGTTCCCGGAGACGCAGTTCGTGATCACGGGTGTTCTTGGTCCGCATTCCAATGCGCACGGACCGAACGAGTTCCTGCACATCAAGACCGGCGAGCGCGTGACCTCAACGATCGCCCAGATCATTGCTGACCATTTCAAGCGACCTGATCGCAAAGCCTAGCGCGCATATCCCCGCACCGGTTGCGAGCGGTCAATGCGTGGTGAGCCTGGTGGCTTGCCCGTGACGGGGCTTGGGTGGCCGTCCAGCCGCATGTTGAACAGGAAGTAGGTCGGGACGCAGAATCCGATTTCCCTGTCGTGCAGCGCCGCGAGGGTCGTGCCGCTGATCCTGTCGGGAGAGGACAGGTTCACGCGGTTGCCGTTGCGCGTGTTGCCGTAGTGCGCCGCCGAGATGCGATCATAGTCAGGAAGCTTCTGGCAGATGTAATCCTCACGGCACGCCTTGGCAGGCGAACAAGTGTCGAGCATGCCGCGGACGACACGGGACTCAAGGCATGCGCCTGCGTTTCCTGATGCTGCACAAAGGTCAAAGCCATTGCCGCCCTGATTGGCGCAGAGGTGTGCCGGCATTGCCTGTGCGGGGTTGATGCCGTCGAGGTTTTCTTCAGACAATGTGCATTTCCTGCTCGCGCGACCCAGTGGCGCTCCGCTCTGGGGCAGTACGCATCGCAGGTTGCCGAGTTCTCCGCCCCTGTAGGCCGAGCCCTTGAGCTTCCATTTGTCCTGGAAGGCGTAAAGGTTGAAGCTCGGGATGGCGCCCCTGTCTGTTGGCATTGTCCGTGCTTCGCTGATCTCGCCCTTCCAGCAGACAGCGCCGGCAAAGGTGCGGCCACCGGATACCGTGCATTCTCCGAAGACAACATTGCCTGCCGCCGCGGTGACAGTCTGAACGCAAGATGTTGGCTGACCGTTGACAGCTGCGCAGGTCGGGGCTCCCGCAAAGTGCTGCTCGCTGGTGCAAAGATGCCCGAGCGTTGCGGGCTTGAAGCGTGGTGCGGTGTCCGGACTGCTCCAGGACGCTTCCGTGAAACCCGAGTGCGGCTTGAACGTGTTGGGTGGCAATCGCGACGCTACACGCGCAACGTAATCCTGACGTCGCGCGATTTCGGCATAGGCATGCGGAGAGAGCGGCAGCTGCTGACGATTGAAGTGGTGAGAGAAGCTGTCCTCCGCGCGACCCAGCATGTGGAATCCGGCCGTGCCGCCGGACTGGTGGCAGCCCATGCATGTCATGTTGTCGAGGCGCTCGACCAATGCGTCTCGCGACTTGATATGCCTGAGGCCGTTGATGCTGATCGTGTCCAGCAGGTCTTTGCGATCGGCGAAGAGCCGGGCATAGGGTTTGTTGGCCGTCCTGGCCCGTCCGAGGGTTGACCAGGAGACGGAAAACTGCGTGAGGAAATTCTCGTCGAAATTGACGACGAGCGTGCCGTTGTCGAGTTTCTTCAGATTGTCGCCTGATTTCAGGAACTGCATGAACCGCTCCAGCATCCGGGGATCGCGCTGGATGGCCTGCACATCGGGTGTGTTTTCCAGCGGCACCGGCTTCAGGATTTCTCCGGCCTGCTTGAAGATCCTTTGCATGTACATGGCCTGGCCGCCAAAATCGTGCATGTAGCCGGAGGTGAAGCGCAACGACTGGAAATTGAGTTCGATCTGCTTGAGCGTCAGGTCACGCAGTGCGCCAGTCCTGAGCGCTTCGGCGGAGAGTGTACTCGTGCCGGACGGCAGCCATCGCCTGGCAAAGGCAGCGCAGTCAGGGAGCTTCGGGTAGGTTTTCACGACGTTCAGGAAGAAGGGCAGGGAAGATGCGGACTGGGCGGTGCGATAGCTTAGCCGGTAGATGAAGCGCACTTCGCCGCAAGAGGCCCGATCAAAGTCAGCGCGGTCCATGCGGTTGATGACGGCAATGAGCCTGAGTTGAGCAAGAGGAGACTGAAGCCATCGCGTGTCGAAGTGGCGGGGTTCGTCACCGTCAAATTCGATCGTGTAGGGATGTTGCGAGTTGTTCGAGAGATGCCGAATGAAGAAGCCGCCCTTGGTGTCGTTGGCTGACCGGCGTCCCTTGTCTTCGAAGTTGCGCAAGAGGCGCACCATGTCGGGAATGTCACCGGCGCCTGACGGTACCCGTTGGGGAAGCTGATCTGTGCGGGTGTCGTGTGGCAATGGCTTGCCGATGGTGTCTGCAAGGCTCCTGTAGGCGGGGCTTGCGTCATAGAGGGCGCGGGTTGATGCGGCCTTCCGTGCGCCGATCTGCTCGGCGAAACTGAAGCCTCCCTGGTCGAGGGCGTTCAGTGATGCGGTGTCCACCACGTTCACGACTGGCTGCGTGGCAGGCTGGGTGGCGGCCAAGCTTGCCGAGAAAAGCATGAGCAGCGCTGCGGTCAGTGCATGGCGAAGGGACATTGTGCCGGGTCCTCAGTCAAAATCGGTTTTGGAGCCGCGCAGGTTTTTCACACGGCCGCGCTGCTTTTTACGATCGACGCGTTCTGCCTTGGCGGCCCTTGAGGGCTTGGTCGCCCGGCGCGGTTTTGGAACATGTGTCGCCTGCCTGATGAGTTCGACGAGCTTTTCCAACGCGTCTGTGCGGTTGCGGTCCTGGGTGCGGTGCCGCTGCGCCTCGATCACGATCACGCCATCCTTGGTCAGGCGGTTACCTGCGAGCTTCTGGAGGCGGATGGAGACGTCGGTGGGCAGGTTCGGCGAGAAGCGTGCGTCGAACCGCAATTCGACTGCGGTCGAGAGCTTGTTCACATTCTGGCCGCCCGGGCCCGACGCGCGGACAAAGGTTTCGCGGATTTCCGCTTCGTCGATGCTGATTTTATCGGTAATCTTGATCATGACGGTTCCACGTCCCGGCGCTGATTTGATATGACCTCAACCGCAAGTCAAAATCAGCCAGTATTTTTCGAGGGTATCCGAGATGATGAGAAGAGCGCTCCTGGCATTGCTGGTGTGCGGTCTCGCCGCAGGCACAGTGTTCGCCGCCTCCAAGCTGCGCCTGTCGATCGCGACGGGCGGAACCGGCGGCGTTTACTTTCCCTATGGCGGCGGCATTGCGCGTGTCCTGACGCAGAAGGTGGCCGGCATGCAGGTCACGGCAGAGGTGACTGGCGGATCGGTGGACAATGTGAAGCTGGTCGGGGCGGGTGAGGCCGATATCGGGTTCTCCACCATCGACTCGGCGGTGGATGGTCTCAAGGGCACGGGCGCCTATACAGATACGGGGCCGCAGAAGATTGCGGCGCTGGCGCTGCTCTATGACAGCTATGTCCACGTCGTGGCGCGGGCTGATCTCAAGGCCACCAGCATCAGCAAGCTCAAGGGCAAGCGCATTTCGGTCGGATCGGCCGGGTCGAGCACCGAAGCTATTGCCGATCGTCTCCTCGAGGCTGCCGGTCTGCGGCCTTCGAAGGATGTCACCCGCGAGAACCTCAGCGTTTCAGAATCGGCTGCGGCTCTCAATGACGGCAAGATTGATGCCTTCTTCTGGATCGGTGGCCTGCCGACATCCGCCGTCAGCGATCTCGTGACGACAGGGCGCATCAAGGTCACATTCGTGGCGACGGGAGAGCTATTGCCTGCCCTGAACAAGAAGCATCCAGGCCTCTATCGCAGCTTCACGCTGCCCAAGGGGACATATGCCAGTGTCGGCGCCGACGTGCCTGGCGTGGGTGTGTCGAATCTGATGTTCGTCAGCGCGGACATGAAGGCGGAAACGGTGAACAAGATCCTGTCCGGCATCTTCGATAATCTTGCCGAGGTGAGGAAGATCCATCCTGACGCCAAGGCGCTGTCGCTCGCGGCATCGTCGGTGAAGACCGCCATTCCGTTCCATCCGGCCGCCATTGCGTTCTACAAGGCGCGTGGCGCGATCAAGTGAGACGTAGTCCCGAAGAGATCCTGCTGTCGGAAGAGCAACCGGTCCGGCAGCTGACCGGACGCATGCGCATCGTCGTGAATGTGGTGCTGTTCCTGCTGGCGTGCCTGTCGCTGTACTGGACGCAGTACTCGATCGGCACGACAGAGTTCAGGTCGCTGTTCCTGCTCTTCGTGCTGGTGCTTTCCTTCCTGCTCTACCCCGTCCTGCCGTCTGCTCCGGGGCGTGACCGCGTGCAGTGGGTCGACTGGCTGCTTGTGGCGCTGTCGGCTGCTGCGCTGATCTACCTGATCACGCATGTCGAGGATGTGAAGACGCGGGCCACGCGGCCCATCGACATCGAGCTGTGGTTGGGGATCGGGCTGGTCGCATGCATCCTCGAGGCTACCCGCCGAACGACCGGGTGGGTGCTGCCGGCGATCACCCTCCTGTTTCTGGCCTATGCCTATTTCGGGCCTTACATGCCGGAGCCGCTGGATCATCGGGGGTATTCGATTTCGCGGATCATCGGGCAGAACTACCTGACGCTTGAGGGCATTTTCTCTGCGCCGCTGGATGTGGCGTCCACCTTCATCGTGCTGTTCACGATCTACGGCGCCGTGCTGGCGCGCAGCGGGGCAGGCGCGTTTTTCATCAACTGGGCGTTCGCGCTCTTTGGCAAGCGACCCACGCCTTCCGCGCCGGGACGCGCGACAGTGGCGTCAGGATTCCTGCTCGGCACCGTGTCGGGCAGTGGCGTCGCCACGACCGTCACGCTGTCGACGCTGGCCTGGCCGATGCTCAAGCAGTCCGGGTATCCTGCGCATGTCGCGGGCGGGCTTCTTTCTGCGGCGGGCATTGGCGCATTGCTCTCGCCGCCGACGCTGGGTGCGGCTGCCTTCCTGATCGCGCAGTACCTCGAGGTGTCCTATCTCGACGTGCTGATCATGGCGGCCATTCCAACAGTGCTCTATTACCTTTCGTGCTGGCTGATGGTTGAGGCCGATGCGCGGCGGTTGGGGGTCACTGCGGTCAAGACGAGCGAGGCTTCCGTGTGGGCGCTGACACGGCAGCACGGGTATCATTTCATTTCGTTGGGTGCGATTGCCGTGTTTCTCGGCATCGGCATGAGCGCCTTCATGGCCGTGTTCTGGTCCATCGCGCTCGCCTTTGCGCTCAGCTTCATCAGGCCTGATACAAGCCTCGGCCTGTTGCCCGGTGCACTGGTGGGCCTGGCGGCAGGGGTCCTGCTGTTCCTTTTCGGGTTCCGGGATTCAGAGGCGGCGTTTCTGGGCATCTGTGTAACGATGCTCTTTTCCGCCTGCATGATCACGGCGGCAGCGATCCGGCGTGAACAGGCGCCCGCGCATGCGTCGGCGATGTTCGAGGCCATGATCGATGGCGCCCGCAATGTCGTCAGCATTGCCGTGACCTGCGCATGTGCCGGCATCATCGTGTCGGTCATCACGCTCACGGGTCTGGGGCTGAATATCTCGAGCCTGATCGTCGCGTTCGGCGGCGGCAGCGCCTTCCTCACGGTGCTGTTTGCAGCCATTGCCATGTGGATCCTGGGAACGGCCGTCCCGGTAACGGCGTCCTATATCATTGCCGCTGTCATGCTGGTGCCGGCGCTGCGGGACGTGGGTGTTCCCGAGCCGGCTGCGCACATGTTTCTCTTCTATTATGCCGTGCTGGCGGACGTTTCGCCGCCGACGGCACTGGCTCCGTTTGCCGCTGCGGCGGTGACGAGAGGTGATGCCTTCGCGACAATGCTGCAGGCGTGGAAGTATTGCCTGCCGGCGTTCCTTGTGCCGTTCGTCTTTTGCCTGTCTCCTTCGGGCATGTCGCTGCTGATGTTCGGAGATGCGGCAGATATTGTGTGGACGACACTCACCGCTGCAGCCGGTGTTGCTGCGCTATCTGTGGCCTTTGGCGGCTGGTTCCTCGGGCCTGCGGGCTTGACGGTTCGCGTGCTGGCGGGCGCGGCTGGGCTTGCGTTGCTTTATGCAGATCCGATTGCGGATGCGGCAGGTGCGGTGATTGCGATTGCAGCCGGTGGCGCGCAACTGCTTCAGTTGCAAAAGAAAGCAGCTTGAAACTGAAACGGTTCCTGGAGGGTGGTGTGCGCTTCTTTCGAGAGATGGGCGAGTTGAAAGGGCTGAAGCGCTTCAGCTTCGAGGTGCTGATCATCGTGATTGGTGTGGGCATCACGCTGATGGCGCAGGAGGCCATCACCGATGCGAGCCAGGCCCGCGAGGCCAGGCGCGCTGTTGACGCCGTGGAGGTGGACCTTGTCGCTGCGCTCAATCATACAAGCGAACGCCTTGCGACCGAGCCCTGCAGGCGTGAGCAGGTTCGAGCCCTGGCGGACAAGCTCCAGAAATTCGACGCGACCTGGACGGCACAGGTGCCGGAATCGATCAACAAGGGAGATGGCGATTTTGTTATGCCCAGAGTGCTTCGGACGCCCAGTCGTCCATGGGGAAATGACTCCTGGAAGGCATTGCTGGCGAGCGATAGCGCCATCCATGTGGAACGAAGTCAATTCACAGCCCTCAGCATCATCTTCCAGCAAGTCGAGAGAGTGCGAGCCGCGCAGGATGACGCGCTGCGTTTGAATGGTTCGCTGTCGCATCTTGCCTTCTCGGGACCTCTGGATGCATCACAGCGGCGTCAGGCTCTTTCCCAGCTTGGAGAGCTTTCCAACATCGATGGATTGATCCACCTGATTGCTGGTCAGATGCGAGAGGCGATCCTGAAATTCGATTTTCAGAACCAGCGTCGATTTGGCGAGATAACCGCCAGTCGTTTCCAGGCTCTGTTCCGCAGGACGTCTGCGATTTACGGCTCGTGTGTGGACTTCACACAGTTTCAGCCGATGATAGACAACTTCAACGCGGCGACGGGCAGTCGTCTCGTGATTGATCAGGCAGCTATCGCTGAGCCTTAGGCTATCGTTTGGCTGCCAAGAGTGCTTGCCGTTTCGGCCCTCAGGCGCGTGTGGACCCCTGTGTCGTGCGGCACAAAGGCTGCGATGTTGGTCTGCGGAGGCCTTGTTGCCGGCACGGGTGCGCACTAGGCTGGGTCCTGCAGTTCGCTAGAAGACTGGCGAGCGCTTCGCAGCTGTTGCAATGGCTTCGAACCAACAAGAGTTTGGAGGAAACGGATGAACAGAACGGGACTATTTCTCCTCGTTGCGATCGTTGTCGCAGCAGGTGCAGCCTATTGGTTCATGAACAGGAGCAAGCCTGCTGACGCGCCGGCCGATGCGGCAACGATGACTGACCCGGCTGCAGCGCCGACAGATCCGGCGGCAGCACCGACCGATGGTGCCGCGCCGACCGATCCAGCGGCAGCACCGGCTGACGGCGCCGCGCCGACTGATCCAGCAGCAGCGCCGGCTGACGGGGCGGCACCCGCCGACCCAGCGCCAACGCCGCCGGCAGATCCGATTGCGCCACCGCCGCCGCCGAGCGATCCAACGCAACAGTAATCGGATTTTCCTGGATCAGCATTCATGCGGCCGGCCAAGTGTTCCGGCCGCATGCCTCAACGAGGCTGACCGGCACAGGTTGGCATTAGCTACCGTGCTTGTGTAGCATGCAGCCAACCAACCGCTGCCAGGCACAATGGCCGACCACGTACTGCCCCGGAAACTTGCAACGATAGTCGCCGTCGACGTCGCCGGTTACTCTGCGCGTACGGAAGCCGATGAAGCCAAGACGACTGCTGAAATAGCGGCCCTGGGACGTGTGATTGCGGAAATCGCGGCTCGCCATGACGGTCGTATTTTCAACACGGCAGGTGACGGTTTCATGCTGGAGTTCATGTCCAGCCTTGCGGCCGTGGAAGCTGCCTTTGAGCTTGCGGAAAAGTGTGAACCCAAAGTCCGGGTCGGCGTTCATCTGGGCGACGTCGTCGTGCAGCCCAACGGCGATCTACTTGGCCATGGCGTCAATGTTGCGGCCCGCCTGATGGCCAAATCCGATCCGGGTGGCGCGCTGATATCTGCTGCGGTTCGTCAGACGGTACGAGGTCCGATTGCCGATCGTCTCGTCTCGCGCGGCCTGCTCCATCTCGACAAGATGGCCGAGACCATCGAGGCCTTCGCCCTCAGCGCGGAAAGCTCAACAGCTGGCGGTGGGCCCTCGACATTGTTCCGGCGCTGGATGGTTGGGATTTCAAGGCTCTCATTGATGAGCCGGCTGTTCTTAGGCGGCTTCGCGGTGGTCGCCCTGATCGCCACCGTCATCTCGCTTACGTCGCCCGTCAGCGTGCCGCTGCCAAGCGACAGGTCCATTGCCATTCTGCCCTTCGAAAACCGCTCACAACGCGAAAGTGATTCCGAATATGGTGACTGGCTGTCGGAACTGATCAGCAGTCTCCTCGGCAAAGCAAGCGAGCTCAAGGTGATCTCGCAGACGTCGGCCTCCCTGTTCAAGGGCAAGGCGGTCGCGCTACCAGACATCGCTCAGCAACTTGGTGTCGCGCTCGTCGTGGAAGGCAGCGTACGCAGCGATGGAGAAGACGTCGTCATCAACGCCCGCTTGATAAACGCAGCAACGGACACGCGTTTGTGGGCCGAAACTTTCGAGCGCAAGAATGACGACGCGCTCCGCGTCCAAAGCGAAGTGGCCTCCAGAGTGGCTTCCGGCGTGGCCCAAGCGTTGAAGGTGACGATTGCCGAAAGCGAGCGCCAGGCCCTCACCCCGGTCGTATCGCCGCCGGCTTTCGAGGCCTATCGCAACGCGGTGAAACTCTATCGGACGTCGATCGAGGCAAACGTTCGAAGCGCGCAGCAATTGCTGAACAAGGCCGTCGAGCTTGATGCGAACTTCGCGGCTGCATGGGCCTTGCTGGCGCGGGTCCATTCGTTTCTCTACTTCAACCGCACTGATGCAACCGAGGGTCGGCGAGCTGCCGCACAACAGGCCTTGAGCGAGGCGCTGCGCCTCGCGCCCGATCTGGCCGAGGTGATGCTTGCAGATGCCTATTTCGAATACTGGGTGAAGAGAGATTTTGACGGTGCGCGCCAAAGGTTCGAGAAACTGAGCGCAAAGTGGCCCAGCAATGCCGACGTGCTGACCGCGCTTGCCAGCATCAACCGTCGCATGGGGAGATGGCACGAGAGCCGGGAGTATTTCGAGCGCGCGATCACCATCGATCCGTTGCACGCGGGCCGGCACCTGAGCGCCGCGAGCCTTATGTTTGCCATGCGCGACTTCAAGAGCGCATTGCTCACGCTTGATGTGGCGCTGGAAAACTGGCCGACAGCACCGGCGAATATTCCGTTCATCGCAAAGAAGGCCTTGATCCTGCAGGGGCAGGGAGACCTAGACGCGGCCGCGAGCCTCTTGGCAGGACTGCCCCCCGAACCTGACGGTGACCTTGTTGAGCCGCTGGTCGTGCAGGCGCTTCTGAGCCGCCAACCCGAAGCGGCAATTCGCGTTCTCGAAACACTGCTTCAGCGCGATGAAGCCGAAGGTTCAGTCGGGCGCACCTCGATCGACCTGAACCTCTATCTGGGTCAATTGCATCGTCTTGCGGGCAATGTGCAAGCTGCCAGGGTCAATGACGGCGAAGCGCTCGACGAGCTAAGGGTTGAACTTGCCAGGCAACCTGACAATGCCGATATCCATTCTTATCTGGCGCTCGCTTATTGCGGCCTCGGTGATCGTGCGGCCGCGACGCGACATGCAGCGATCGCTGTCAAAACTGTTCCCGTCGAAAGAGACGCGTTCAGTGGCGCCTATTATCTTGATGTTCAAGCTCGCGTTTGGGCTCGGTTTGGCAATCACAAAGCAGCAATCCCGGCCATAGAAGCGCTGCGGAAACTGCCTGCACCAATGCCTTTGACATCAGCGCTGCTGCGCCTGGATCCTGACTTTGACAAGCTTCGGTCAGAAAGCCGGTTCGAAGCGTTGCTCATGGAGACCCCTTGAAGGGGTTTAGTGTTTGGAAGAAGAACAGGTGAGGTTGAAGCAATCTCCCATGCCTGCGTGTGCCTTGCTAAGTGTCAGTCGTTGTCGACACTTTCAGCATGGCAACAGGCAGTTGTTCTGTGATTGCCGCTCAGTCATTTGTCTTACGCTTATGTGTGCAAGAGAAGATCGCGCCCGATGGCGTCTCCACTTTCCCAGGCTGCTTCGACACGCGGGCCGAGGCACCAGTCGCCGCCGAGCCAAAGGGTGCTGTCGTCACTGCGCAGATATGGCTGGCCAAGTGCCTTGATCACGCGGGCGTAGCGCCATCGATGTGCCGCGGCATGGATGGCCGAGCGAGGATCGGTACCTATTTCCTCCGCCAATAGTGCAAGCATGGAAGGGGCGATGCTTTCCGGTGTCTCTTCCAGGTGCTGCTGGCTCCAGTCGGGACTTGCCTGGGCAATCCAGGCTGTCGCGGAGGCGTTGCGGCCTGGTTTGGTGCTGTCCTGTGCGATCCACGCCAATGGGTGCGCCTGAGAGACACGAGAGGCGAAAGGCTTCGGTTCAACAGAAGGGAAGGCCGCCATCAGGGTCAGGCAGGGAGCCATTTCGATCGGTTCCAGTCTCGCGCTTGCAGGGTGAGCCGGGCCCAACAGGCGTGCTGCCTGCGGGGCAGGGATCGTCATCACCAGCCTGTGTGCGCGGAATGTGCCGTCGGTTGTTTCCAGGACCCATCGCGATCCGTCCTGACGAAGGGTCTTCACTTCGAGCTGCAGCCTGACGTGAAGGCCTTCAGCCATCATCCGCGGCAGGCTCGTCATTCCTGGACACCCGGCGAGGCGCGTTTCGCTGGCGCCATCTTCCCACCGCGCCACGCTGCCGCCTGCCGCCTTGATCAGCGCCGAGAAGGCCGGATTGCGCGTCGTAAAGTACTGTGCGCCATGGTCGAAGCTGAGGTTGTGTCCCGGGATGCTGATGCGTCGTGTTGCCATGCGACCACCCACACCGCGCCCCTTGTCGATGACAAGCGGGGGATGTCCGGCTGCTGTGAGGTGTCTGGCGCAAGCCAGTCCCGCCATCCCGGCTCCGAGGATGAGGATGTCTGTTTCCATGAAGGGCCATTTCCGTGCAAGGCTCATTCATGACAGCGCAAACTGCCCCGGAATTGCAAGCGCAATCACCTTTCCAGGTTGTGCATTCGAAAGACCTTACGTCGCCCGAACCATCCTCGCCAATATTGGGAATGGACGGCGTGACTCTTTTTGCCTAAAGGTTCTATCTCTGTTTCCGATGGGCCATTGCCGAGATGACTGACAGTCAAAAGCCGCCAAAGCCTTCTTCGAGTGAGCCGGTGTCTTCAAGAATCCGGGCCCGAATCCAGAAGGCGAAGAAGCGTTTCCATGCCAACGACAACATAGCCGCATTCCTGCAGCCCGGTGAGCTGGAAGAGCTGCTCGTCGAAGTCGAAAGCAAATTCAAGGGTGTCCTTGAAAGCCTGGTGATCGATATCGAGAGTGATCACAACACGCAGGACACTGCCCGCCGCGTCGCGAAGATGTATCTGACCGAAGTATTCCACGGCCGATACAAAGGTCCGCCAACCGTGACCGAGTTTCCCAACGCGGAATCCCTGAACGAGCTGATGATCGTCGGGCCCATCAAGGTGCGCAGCGCCTGCAGCCATCATTTCTGTCCGATCATGGGAAAGCTCTGGATCGGCATCATGCCCAACGAGCACTCCAACCTGATCGGCCTGTCCAAGTATGCGCGGCTTGCGGAATGGATCATGTCCCGCCCGCAAATCCAGGAGGAAGCCATTACGCAGATGGCCGAAGTGCTGATGAACAAGGTTCGGCCGGATGGCCTTGCCGTCGTCATGGAAGCGGATCATTTCTGCATGCATTGGCGCGGGGTCAAGGACGACGAGACCATGATGATCAATAGTGTCATGCGGGGATCCTTCCTCAAGGATCGAAATTTGCGCAGCGAGTTTCTCGCGCTGCTGAACTCCAGAACGTGAGGTTATCATGCTCGTTCGTTGCCTTTACGCCAGCCGACCCGTCCAGCCGCTGACGGGTCCGTTCCTCGACAGCATTCTTGAGCAGTCACGCAAGAACAATCCCGCCATTGGGATCACCGGCCTTCTATGCGTTTCCGAAGACCTGTTCATCCAGGTCATCGAGGGCGGGCGTGACGAGGTCTGTGACCTGTTCAATGCAATCGTCCGCGACAACCGGCACCAGCAGGTCCGGTTGCTCACCTACGAAGAAATTTCCGAGCGCCAGTTTGGCAATTGGACAATGGGTCAGGTGAACATCAGCAAGCTCAATCCCGGCGTGCTTCTGAAGTACTTCAAGCGTCCGCGGCTTGATCCTTTCGATTGCTCTGGAAAGGCAACGCTCGCTTTGCTCACGGATCTCATCGCGACAGGTGCCATTCTCGGGCATCGCGACTGATAATCGTGCCCATTCAAGCAACAAGCTCCGCGGTTTGTCCGCGGGGCAGGCAACAACAGGGACTGTCATGGGAATGAAATCTGTCTGGAATGTTCGCCATCCCGGTGCATGGTCGCTTCATATCCTGACGGTCCTCGTCGCCAGTGTTGCGCTGCTTTGGGCGAGTGTGCAGGGCGCTGATGCGGCCCCCATACCCTTCGGCTCGTATCAGCAATCCTGCCAGAATATCCGCGCAAGCTCCGGTATTCTCAGAGCCAACTGTCAGACGCGGCGCGGCGACTACATTCGGGCCCGCCTTGAAAATTATGCAGCTTGCCGCGGTGACATCGCCAACGCTGATGGGCGGCTGGTCTGCCGAGAGATCCCGGGTGACATCATCCTCTTTGAGAATTCCTCTTTCCGCGGCCGCTGGCTCCCGATCACTGCAGACACGAACCTGCCGCGCTGGCTGGATGACCGCACCTCGTCGATCCGGGTCCGTCGCGGCGTCTGGCAGGTCTGCAGCGACAGGGACTTCCGTGGCCGCTGCGAAATCATCCGTGGAGATATCAGAGATCTCAGGTCACTGCGCCTGAATGACCGCATCTCATCTGTGCGTCGCATTCTGCCCCGCCCGGAGGGCAGCTATCTGCAGTCGTGCTCCTCGGTCCGCTTTGACGGCCGGTTCCTGAGCGCCGATTGCCGTGATCGCCGCGGTCGCGTCCGCCCAAGCCAACTCGACGTTCGTTCCTGCCCGCCAGGCTCCGACATCTTCGTGCGCCGTGGCGAACTCAGCTGCGGTGACAGACTGGGCTATGATGATCGCGATGATTACAGTGACAACAATGGCTATGACGACAGCCGCGTGCCACAAGGGTCCTACCTGCGGACGTGTCGCTATCCGCGCATGGATGGAAGCACACTTCGCGCCGAATGCCAGGATCGGAACGGCAACTGGAGTCGCAGCTCACTTGAAATCAGCAACTGCCGCAGAGACATCAGCAACGATGACGGAGAACTGATCTGCGGTGACGCTGACGATCGTTGGCCGCCACCGCCTCCGCTGCCTCCGCAGGGACAAGTCCTGCCGCCGGGGTCATACCAGCAAAGCTGCCGCTACATGGAATTTGAGCGCGGCACGTTGAGTGGTGAGTGCCGCACGCGCAGCGGCGGTTGGAGATCTACATCGCTGAACCTGCGGGGGTGTCCACGAGGCAGTGACATCAGAAACGACAATGGCATCCTGACATGTGCGGGTGACTATCCACCACCACCACCGCCGCAGCGTCCGCTGCCGCCAGGCTCGTACCAGCAGTCTTGCCGCAACCTGGACGTTCAGCGTGGAACGCTGAGTGGCGAATGCAGGACGACGAGCGGCGAGTGGCGGGCGACATCGCTTGCACTGCGCTCTTGCCCGGAAGGTGCTGACGTCAGGAACGACAACGGCGCGCTGAGCTGCACGAACGAGGCGCCACCACCGCCGCCACCGCCACCGCCACCGCCACCGCCGCCACCGCCACCTGGCGATCGCCAGCTGCCTGAAGGGTCGTATCAACAGAGTTGCCGTAACATTGCTGTCGGGCGCGGAATGCTCAGGGCCGAATGCCAGGATGCGACCGGCGCGTGGCAGCAAACGTCGATTGGCCTGCGCCTGTGTCGGGGTGCGCCGGACATCGTCAATGCCAACGGAACGCTAACCTGCGAGCCCACACCGGGCGCCGGGCAAACGCCTTAGATCAAACCGCCTCCATTGCATTGAGGCCGGGATTGCAAAGCGCCATCCCGGCCGCGCCCGAATGGACCAAGCTTCCGTCATCTGGAGGGCGGGCTTTTGCCCGGGGAGTTTGCCACAATTGTGACAGCGGGCTAATGTCAGGCCTGTCGCCAAGGAACCCACGATGCGCCTTATTGTGTTGCTCGCAGTTCTTGCCTTTACCGCTACACACGCTTTCGCTGAGCCGCGGATTTCTCGCGGCCGCGTGGCTGAGGAAGGTGGCGTACGCCTTGCGCCCCTGGTCGACGGATTGGCCTATCCGTGGTCAATGACGTGGCTGCCGGACGGTACCCTCGTTGTCACCGAGCGCGAGGGGCGACTGCGGCTGATCCGCGATGGTGTACTCAGCCCCGAGCCGATTACATTTCCTGTTCCGGTGACCTCGGGCGGCGACGGCGGCATCACCCGGGGACAGGGTGGGCTGATGGACGTGGCTGCCAGCCCAAACTTCGCCCGTGACCGAACGCTCTATTTCACCTATGCCGAGGGCGACCCAAAGGCAAACCGGACTGTGGTGGCGCGTGCCCGGCTTAAGGGCGCGAGCCTGACCGGTCTGTCACCGATCTATCGCAACCCGGACATGAAGGAGCGCGGCCAGCATTTCGGCTCACGGCTGCTGTTCACGCCGGACGGGTCGCTCTTCGTAAGTATCGGCGACGGCGGCAATCCGCCGGTGCAATTCCAGGGCGGCAACATTCGGCTTCAGGCGCAGCGCCTCTCAACCGTTTTCGGCAAGGTGCTGCGGCTCACGCCGGACGGGCGGGCGCAAGCTGGCAACCCGTTTCTCGGCGCGAGCAATGCGCGCGGCGAGATCTGGACCTTGGGCCACCGCAATGTCCAGGGTCTTGCGCATGACAGCGTGACGGGCAAGATCTGGGCGAGCGAGCATGGCGCGGCGGGCGGCGATGAACTGAACCGGCTGGACGCGGGCATCAACTTTGGCTGGCCGGCTGTGACCTACGCCCGCGAATACGCGGACGGCGCTCTGATCTCCGACAGGACGCAGGCGCCGGACATGCGCGACCCAGTGCTCGTGTGGCTTGACACTCATGCGCCATCCGGGCTGGCCGTCTATAACGGCGACCGCTTGCCAGGCCTCAAGGGCGCGATCCTGTCGGGTGGGCTTGTCACGCAGGACATCCGCGTCGTGCGTCCGCAGGAAGGCCAGCGCGCGCGGGAGACGCGTATCCCCGTCGGCGAGCGCGTGCGTGACGTGCGGGTCGGGCCGGACGGGTTCGTCTATGTGCTGACCGATGGCGAGCGCGGGCGGGTCCTGAGACTGGACCAGGCGAGCTAGGCGACCCCTGCCTGCAGCCACGGTGCGGCCCCAGCCGAAATCCGCCGCTTTGCAAGATTGCAGTCCAGCGCAAATGGCGGCGGCACGTGGGTGGCCGGGCGGCGCGTTAGCGAGCCGTGCGCCCCTTGCGGTCAGAGGCGAGCGAGGTATTGCGTGATGTGACCGGCGATCGCTTCCGGTTGTTCGGGCAGCAGGGCATGGCCGGCGCGGTCGACATAGACCACCGTGACACGTGCGCCCTCCTGCTTGCGCAGCTGTTCTGCGTTCTCCGGGGGCGCCAGTACGTCCTGCATGGGCTGCAGGACGAGGATGGGGGCTGCTCCGGCCGACCACCAGGCTTCGACCTTGGTGCGTTCGGTTGCCTCGATCTGGGCGGCTGCGACGTCGCGATACCAGCCCTCGCGCCAGACGGAAGCATCATTGCCTGGCGCGAAGAAAGCCTTGGCCACGGCCTGCATGCGCTGGTCTTCGGGCAGGGACAGGTCGAAGGACTGCAGAAGGGCGGCCTCGATGTCGGGCGGGATCGCGGTCTTGCCGCCAGCTGCCAGCAGGATCAGCGCCTTCACGGCTTCGGGTTTTCGCGCAGAGGCCATGCGCACGACACGATTGCCAAAGGCGTGTCCCAAGAGGATGCACGGCGCTGCAGCCTCGGCTGCGATGACGTCGAGGATGTCGTCAGCGAGGGCGACAAGCGTGACGTCCTTTGCGTAGGGCGCGGATGCGCCAATGCCGCGCGGCTGTGGCCGAAGCACCCTGAAACCCTGGGCCGAGAGCCTGCGGGCGAGATCGTCGAAGTCGCTTGCGCCGCGTCCGAGCGAGGGCACCATCAGAATGCAGCGTCCGCCAGCCGGCCCGTCCTCCAGAACCTCAAGTGGACCGCGTGCTGTCCCGATCATGCGTGTCTGGGTGCGCGGCATTGTTTCAGCGGGTACGGCCATGCAGGCAGACAGCAAGGCGGGCATGGCTGCGACCCCGCACAGTACAAGCCGTCGGTGAGGAGCGCGCACGGTCGATGTTCCTGTTCAGTTGAACAATTCAATGCGAAGGCCGTTTATGTCGGCGTTGACGCCGCGCCGGCTTGTCCATTGCGGGTCGACGTTGGACTTGTTCCACGCCTGCCAGGCCTGGGTCAGGTCACGGACCACGGCAGGGTTTGCTGCCGATACGTCTGTCTTTTCGCCAGGATCGGCCGACAGGTCATACAGAACTGTCCATTGTCCGAGTTCGGATACGGTCGCGGGCTGGCCGTCAGGGCGCAGGGACCTGCCGAGTTCATCGCCCTCGGCGCCCTTTGTGCCCTTGTTGACTGTGATCAGTTTCCACTTGCCCTTGCGCACCACATGCGTTGGCCCCATGCGCCAGAACAGGGCTCGCGTATCTGCGGGGCCTGAACCTGCCTTCATGCCGCTGAGATCGACCCCTTCGGCGTTGGGGTGGTTCACGCCTGCTACAGCTGCTGAAGTGGCTGCGATGTCGAGAGAGCTGACGATGCTGTTGCTCACGCCGGGTTTGACGCGCGCCGGCCAGCTCATCAGGAAGGGAACGCGCAGTCCACCATCCCACGGATAGCCTTTCCAGCCACTCTGTGGCGCATTCGAACAGGCGCCGCCGATATATGACGGGCAGCCATTGTCGCTGAGGAAGAAGATCACGGTATTGTCGTATTGGCCGGTGGCCTTCAGATGTGCAACGAGGCGGCGAATGCCGTCATCGAGCGACAGCATCATGGCATGATAGACGCGCTGGAAATCCGTTCCCCCGGGGGGCACGCGCGACATGTATTTCGCGCTCGCCTGCAGCGGGGTATGGGGTGCCGTGTAGGCGAGATAGAGGAAGAATGGCTTCGACTGATCCTTGCCGATGAACCCCAGCGCCTTGTCGGTGAAGACGTCCGTGAGGTAATCGGTCGGTTCCACGCGGTTGCGACCATCGAACACGGGGAGCGCCTTGCGCGAGATCTTGTCGTCTTCCGCGGTTTTCACGTGAAGATCCGAAGGGCCAATGTCGGTCAGGTATGTTGTGGCCCCGGCAAGCACGCCGTAGAACGAGTCGAAGCCCCGGTCGAGCGGATTGTAGCCCTCGGGCTGTCCCAAGTGCCACTTGCCGACGATACCCGTGCGGTAGCCCGCCTGCTTCATGGTCTGCGCGATCGTGGTTTCGGCCAGCGACATGCCGCCTGTGGTATCACGCTGAACGGGATTGAACTCGTAGCCGAAACGGGTCTGCTGGCGGCCTGCCATCAGGGCCGCGCGCGATGGTGCGCAGACGGCGGCCGTCACGTAGCCAGACGTGAACCGTGTGCCGGATGCCGCGAGCGCGTCAATGTTGGGTGTCTGTATGCGGCCACCATTGGCGCTGATGTCATTGAAACCCATGTCATCGGCGAGGATCACGATGACGTTGGGTCGTGCGTCGGGCTTTGCGGCAGCTGTTGCGACCGGGCCTCCCAAACAGGCCGCGACCAGCCACGCGGCGACTGCGATCATGGTCAGCTTGCCGAGGTGCGAGGCCTGGGTTTCTGTCGGGCGCTTCGGGATGATCATGTGGCGTTCCTTCCGGAATGAGGGCCTTGCAGGCGGCGTCACGTGTGCGTTTCCCGCTCGTGTCTGGATCGTGCAGGCGCACATGAAGTTGTCAACGTGCCTGTGTCCTGGAACGGCCAGCCCCGGGGGGCAGGCGGATCCTCAAAAGTGGAGACAGTTATATTTTGCAATTGCCAACACTATATGTCAACGCCATTCTCCCCGTGATGGAGGTGACGCATGAAACCGCTTTTGGCCCTGCTGTGTGCAGCAGTCCTTGTCTTTGCTCCGCTGGCGCAAGCGGAAGCTGGAAAACCGCAGGCAGAAAAGCCCAATGTGGTCCTGATCGTGGCCGACGACCTGGGCCTGCCTGATCTGTCAACCTATGGGCGGGGTCGCAGCGCCGTTCCCACGCCGAACATCGACCGGCTTGCAAGGCAGGGCGTGATGTTCAAGCGAGGCTATTCCACGGCGCCGGTGTGCAGTCCCGCGCGGGCGGCGCTGATGAGCGGTCAATACCAGCAGCGGCACGGCTTCGAGTTTCTCACGCCCGAGGGTGCGGACAGCGGAAACCAGGGCCTCGCGCCCGAGCAGCGTGTCTTCGCGGCTGACCTCAGGGCTGCGGGCTACAGGACCGGTGTGATCGGCAAATGGCATCTGGGCTCTACGCCGGACCGGCTGCCGACGGCGCGGGGTTTTGATTTCTTTCACGGGTTCCTGGCCGGCGAAACGGCGTATGCAGATGCTGCAACGCCGGGGCTTACAAGCCTGCCAGTCCCCTATCTTGGTGATCGCAGTTTCACGCGAAAGTCCGACTGGGTGCGTGTGATGACGGCGCGAGCGGGCGAAGAGGGTCCGCCACGGATCGTCAGCAATGACGATGTGTATCTCACGGATGACCTGACCGCGCAGGCCGAGACTTTCATCGCCGAGGCTGGAGATACGCCCTATTTTCTCTATCTGGCGCATCTTGCCCCGCATTCGCCGATGCAGGCGCTTGAGGCCGATATCGCGAAGTTCAAGCATATCAAGGATCCCTTGCAGCGCGTCTATGCCGCGATGATCCATTCTCTGGATCGGGGCGTGGGCCGGGTGCTCGATGCCGTGCAGCGCTCGGGCAAGGCCGACAACACGATCATCATCTTCACAGCCGACAACGGTGCTGCCACCTATCTCGGGATTTCGGACTGCGAGTCATTGGCTGGCGGCAAGCTCAGCATGTTCGAAGGCGGGACGCGTGTGCCCTACATCGTCTCGTGGCCCGCGCGTTGGCCCAAGGGTGCTGTCGACAAGCGCAATGTCTCGCACCTGGATATAGCCCCCACGGTGCTTGCAGCCGCTGGCGCTGCTTCGCAGACGGCGTTTGACGGGAAGGATCTCACGCCGCTGATGCAGACGTCACGCCGTGGCGAGGTGGTGCACGAGACGCTTTTCTGGCGCGTCGGGCCAGAATATGCCGTGCTGTCAGGTGACTTGAAGATGATCTCGAACACACGGCCGGGCTCATTTCCCTGGATGTTCGATCTCGCCTCGGATCCGACCGAGAAATCGTTGCTGACATTCAGCCGCCGCGATGCGGTGGGGGAACTCGTGAAGCGCTACAAGGCATGGGAGAAATCCATGAAGGCGCCGAACTGGCCGCCGAAGCAGGTCGTGCAGGTGTTCCAGTGCGGGCGGATCTCGTTCCATGAACAGTGAGAGCACAGCCGGGCAGGGGCGGCTTTTCCCCTTCACTGACCGCGGGCAGGAAATGCTCGCGCGTGTGCGGCAGTTCATGCGTCAACGCGTGGCCCCGCGGGAGGCTGAATTCCAGTCGCAGATCGAGACGGGTCCCAATCCCTGGACCACGCCGCCGGTCCTCGACGAGCTGAAGCGGCAGGCCAAGGCCGAGGGGCTCTGGAACCTGTTCCTGCCAGGGGAAGAAGGGTTCAGCAATCTTGATTATGCGCCGATGGCCGAGGAGATGGGGCGGATCATCTGGGCGTCCGAGGTTTTCAACTGCAATGCGCCCGACACCGGGAACATGGAGGTGCTGCACCGTTTCGGAAGCCCGGCGCAGAAGCAGCGCTGGCTCGAGCCTCTGCTGGCCGGCGAGATCCGGTCGTGCTTTGCCATGACGGAGCCTGCGGTTGCGTCGTCGGATGCAACCAATATTGAAACGCGGATCCGTCGTGACGGCGACAGCTATGTGATTGACGGGCGCAAATGGTGGATCACGGGTGCCATGAATTCGCGCTGCCGGATTGCCATCGTGCTTGGCAAGACCGATCCGGACGGGCCGCGCCACAGCCAGCAATCGATGATCCTCGTGCCCATGGATACCCCGGGCATCCGCATCCTGCGGCCGTTGCGTACGCTGGGGTTCGACGAACCTCCGCATGGCCATGCGGAGATGGTGTTCGAGGGCGTGCGCGTGCCGCTGGAGAACATGATCCTGGGCGAGGGGCGCGGCTTTGAAATCGCGCAGGGCCGCCTCGGGCCGGGGCGCATCCATCATTGCATGCGGCTCATTGGTCTTGCCGAGCGGGCGCTCGAGGCCATGTGCGCACGCGCCCAGGCACGTGTGGCCTTCGGGCGGCGCCTGTCGGAGCAGGGCGTTGTGCGGGACCAGATCGCGCGCTCGCGGATCGAGATCGACCAGGCGCGCCTGCTTGTCCTGATGGCGGCGCACAAGATCGACCAGATGGGTGCGAAGGCGGCGCGGGCCGAGATCGCCATGATCAAGGTTGCGACGCCCGCCATGGCGCAGGCCGTGCTGGACCGTGCCATCCAGGTGCATGGCGGAGGCGGCCTGAGCCAGGACTTCTTCCTGGGCTATGCGTTCACGGGTGCGCGCATCCTGCGCATTGCCGATGGCCCGGATGAGGTTCACCTGGAGACAGTGGCAAAGCTTGAGTTGGGCCGGGGTCGGGTCGTCTAGAAATCGGACGCCGTCAGGCGCGCATGCGGCGCGCCGCTTCCTTTCTGGGATGCGGCGAGCGCGAGCGACGGCTGCAGCACATAGCGGAAGAAGAACGAGGCGGCTGCGCGCTTGCCGGTGCTGAAGTCGTCGTCGCGGCCTTCCACCGCCCGCACCTGCTTCAGCCAGAGCCATGCCACGACGAGGTCTCCGATGGCCAATGCCATCGGTGTCGCCGCGCAGAGCGTTTCCAGTTCGTCGGCATGCGGGTGGGCGAGGTGCCCCAGTATTGTCTCGAGCCGCGTGCTGGCGCCCGCCAGTTCGCGTCCCAGATCCGCGACAAGGGTGCTGTCGCCTGCCATGTCGGTCTGAGCGGCGATGGCCCTGAAGAGTGGTGCGAGGCCCTGTCCGCCCATGGCGCGTGCCTTGCGCATGACGAGGTCGATCGAGAGGATCCCATTCGTGCCTTCGTGGATCGGGTTGAGGCGCTGGTCCCGGTAAAGGCGCTCGACCGGATGATCCGTGACGTAGCCGGCACCTCCCATGACCTGGATTGCGGTGGAGTTTGCCTCCATGCCGCGCTCCGAACACCAGAGCTTTACGATTGGCGTGAGCAGTTCGAGGAGGATTGCGGCTGAACGGCGTTCGTCCTGATTGGCAAGCGTGTTGGCGTCATCCAGAAGGCGTGCAGACGCGAATGCGAGTGCAAGGCCGCCTTCGGATATTGCCTTCTGCGACAGGAGCATGCGCCGGACGTCCGGGTGGTCCACGAGGCGGGCGGGTTCTCCCGTCCCGAAGCTGCGGCCCTGGCGTCTTGTTGTGGCATAGTCGAGCGCATAGCGAAATGCAGCGTATGCCGTGGCGGCGGCGGTGGTTCCCACGCCGATGCGTGCCTCGTTCATCATGTGGAACATGCAGTCGAGCCCCATGTGGGGTTCGCCCATCAGCGTACCGATGCATTCCCCATCTGCTCCGAAGGCAAGGGCACAATTGGTTGTGCCGCGGTGGCCCAGCTTGTGGTTCAGGCCGATCAGCGACACGCCGTTCCATGTTCCGTCCAGTCGCCGCTGTGGCACGATGAAGAGTGACAAGCCCCGCGCGCCCCTTGGTGCGCCCTCGAGGCGGGCCATCACCAGGTGCACGATGTTCTCGCTGAGGTCGTGATCACCGCCCGAGATCCACATCTTCTGGCCACGAAGCGCGAATGTGCCGTCCTCACGCGGGATTGCCCGCGTCTGCACGTCGCCGAGAGACGAGCCGGCCTGGGGTTCGCTCAGGCACATGGTGCCGTACCAGCGCCCCTCAAGCATCGGTGGGACAAAGGTGTCGCGCTGCCACTGATTGCCGTGGTGAGCAATGAGGCGGGCTGCGGCAGCTGTCATGAAGACATAGCCCGCCGCCGGTGTACACGCGGCAGCGAAGTGTGCCATCAGGGCTGAACCTGCAAGTGTCGGCAGCTGTAGCCCTCCGTTTTCGAGGGGAAAGTTCGTGCCGATCAGACCGAGCTGCGCGTAGCTCTCGACAGCCGCGCGCAGGCGCGGATGGGTGATGGCGCGTCCATTGCGCATTTGTGGTTCATCTTTGTCGATGGCCGCGGCAATAGGCGCGAAAGCGGTGTTGGCAAGCTTTGCACCTGTGGCGAGCACAGCCGTTATCTGATCGGCCCCGAGGTGATTGTATCGCGGACGGGCGAGTATCTCGTCGAGACCGAAAACGTCCGAGAGCAGGAATGTCAGCTGGGTTTCGAGCATCATTGCTTGCAAAAGTGGAGACACTTTTAGTTTACCCAGATGGCAGAATTTATGGCAAGCCCGGTTTCAGGGCTGTGGGTGTGAAGCCGTTTTTATTCTATAATGATCGCCAGATTTAGCGGTTCGACAGCCATGAGATCCAAGAAACCAGCAAAACGACCGCAGGACGGGCGCAGTCCGGTCGTCATTGCCGAGCGTATCCGCGCGCTGATCCAGGCAGGGTCTGTCGGGGCGGGTACGCATCTGGGTACGGTGGAGCTTGCGGAACAGTTCGGCGTCAGCCGCGGGCCTGTTCGGGAAGCGCTGCGCCTGCTCGAGTCGGCGGGGCTTGTGCGCGTTATTCCGCGCAAGGGTGCGTTTGTGGCTGCGCTCGGTGACGCCGAGGTGCGGGACGTCATGGCCATGCGCGAGGTGCTGTTTGCGCTTCTCGCCGAGCGTTGTGCCCGCAATCCGTCGCGAGAGGACCTTGGCAGGCTGGGCCTGGCGCTGGGCGAGCTTGAGGCGCTGGCGCGGAATGCCGATTGCACGCCCCGGATGTTCCTCATCGGAACCTACAAGTTTGTCGGCGTCATGTACCGCATGGCTGGTACGCCGCGCCTCTCGGAAGCCATCCGCGACCTCAGTGTGGGGGCGGCAGAAGTCTATGGGCACCTTGCGATGGCAACGCGGGACATGCGGCAGACCGAGCTTGTCGGCTACCAGAACCTGAAGCGTGCCATCGAAAGCCGGGATCCGGCTGCAGCCTTCAATGCCGCGCGCGAGATGCACCGCGCGGGCGTGCAGCGGGCGACCGACCTCAACGACCTGTTGCCGCGGCCTTTTCAGGGTGACGAGGCCCACTTCAAGGGAAAGCGGCGGCGGCGCAATGTGCGCTGAATGCCCAAAAGTGTTGACAATTAAGTGCGGTTCTGGTTCCAATCTTCAATGGAACCAAAGCATGGTTTAGCGCCTGCGGCTGGCAGGGATGCGCTTGGCGCGCTGGCACGGGCCGCGCATGATTATTACACCCACGGATTTCCCGCGCTTGAGATGTCGCGTGCGCGCCTTCGCACAATGGGGCCGCGTTCGAACACCTTCATTCACGTGCGGCGGTTGTCTGATGCGTCTTCGCGCCTTGTGACGACGCCCAATAATGACACGCTTTACTCATCGGCGTGGCTTGATCTCTCGCTGGGGCCGGTAGAAATCGAGTTGCCGGAGGCGGGTGAGCGGTATGTGTCGCTTGCGGTGCTTGATCTCTACACGAACAATTTTATCGTCATCGGATCCGTTGGCAGTGATGGCCTGCGGCGGGTCAGGGTCGTGCCTCCGGACGTGATGCCGGCGGAGGGCGACGTGGTTGCTCCGACCTGGTGGGTCTGGGCGCAGGTTCGCACGCTGGTGGCGGGGCCGGGCGACTTAGCCGGTGCTCGCGCCTTCCAGAACGGGATTGTCCTGCGCGCGCCTTCAGGCCGGGAGCAGGCACCGGCCGCGGAGACTGGTACCGATCCCTATCGCGAAATCCTTGCAATAAGTGCGCTGCTTGAAGGGGATGCGCCGCCGCTGCCCGAGGCGCGCGCGCTGCTTCAGTCCGTTGCCGATGCCGGCTGCACATCACAGCGCATTGTCCGTGGCGATGCAGAGATCCGTGACGCCGTCGCAGAGGGCGTTGCTGCCGCGCGCTCTGACATCGCTGCGCGGCTTGCAGAGGACAGGGCTGAAAACGGGTGGATCTACCAAGGGGCCAACCTCGGTGATTTTGGCGCGGACTATCTCTATCGCGCATCGATCGCGCATTGGGGGCTTGGGGCGCTGCCGGTCCATGAGGCCATGTACATGCGTGCGGTCTCGGGTACGCTTGATCGCGTCTTTGACGGCAATGGCGTGCATGTTCTCAAGTTCGCGCCCGGTGAAACCCCGCCTGTGGAGGCCTTCTGGTCGCTCAGCCTCTATGAGCTTGATGCAGACGGGCGCCTCTATTTCACCGCCAATGCGGCCGGGCGCTATGCAATCGGCGACAGGACCCAGGACCTTTTCGTGGCGGAAGATGGTGGGCTGGAGATCTGGATGTCCGTTGCGCCGCCGCCTGCCGGCCGGCGAACCAACTGGTTACCGGCGCCGCCGGGGCCTTTTGCGCTTGTCATGCGCGCCTATCGGCCGGACAGCGCGTTGCGCGAGGGGCGCTATCGCCTGCCGCCTGTTGTTGAAGTCCATCCTGTTACAGGAGTCGCGTTGCCATGAGCAGTGCCGATTTTGAAACGAGGGTCGAGGTCCTCGCTTCGGACCCGCTGGCGATCGCGGGGCCGTGGCGCCGTCCGGTCAATCTGCTTGTGGCGCAGACCTATGACTCGCATGCATCGATCCATGACGATGCCACGGCAGGCAAGCTTGGCTTCAAGGGCGGAACAATCGAGGGCCCGACGCATTTCAGCCAGTTCGCGCCGCTTTTCCATCATGTCTGGGGCAACGCATGGTTCGAGTGCGGGGTGATCTCGGCGAACTATCGCAGCCCTGCGTATGAGGGCGAGGAGGTCCTCGTGCGCCTGACCTTGACAGCCCCGCGCGCGGCGACGATCGAGGCTTTGAAGCGCGATGGAACAGTTGTCTTGTCGGGGACAGCTTGCGTCGGACCGGTGACTGCCGATAGTGCCGTGTCGAAGAAGCGTGCGGCGGCGCGGCCAAATGAGGATGCCCGTATCCTGGCTGGCGTCCGGATCGGTGCGCGCAGCGAGCGGCGGACCATCTCGCTTCCCTTTGCGCAGCGCATGGGCGACCTTTATCCGTTTTCCCTTGAGGAAAAGCTTCGGGTCATAACCGAACCATCAGCGTGGTACGCACGCGCGGCGCGGTCGCCCTGGGGGCCGGCCGTGATGCCGGTCGAGATGATCAGTGTTCTGTGCCAGCACATCGCGGCTGAGGATCCGTTTCCTGTCTCTAATCCGGTTGTTGGGCTCTTCGCGGACCAGGAGATCCGCCTGATCGACGGACCACTGTTTCCCGACACGAATTATGAGATCGAGCGCGAAGTCATTGCGCTGAGCGCTACACCGAAGACGGAGAGCATGTGGATCCGCAGTCGCCTGTTCCTGCCGGGTGGAGGTGCGCCTGTTGCCGAGATGGATCTCAACCAGGCTTTCCTGAAGGCTTCTTCTCCGCTTTACGCATAGCGGGTCTTTCGACCTCGCCGGCGTTCTTGGAGTTGCCGTGCGGTTGTCTTGGACGCCAGTCCGCGTCGGGCATCCAGCGCCGGTAGAGTGTTCCGAGAGAGTCGCGCGCCCAGCGCATGAAGTCTTCGTCGCGCGATGGATCGGCGTGCTCGATCCACCACAGGACTCCATGCAGCATGAACCCGGCCACTGCATGACTGCTCAGTGTACGGATGACAGGATCAGAGGCCATGCCTTCGCTTGCCTCGGCGAGAAGTTCCTCGGTGAAGCGTACGATGGTGGAGTGCAGGGTGTCGTAGTAACGGCGCAGTTCCGGATCCGTCGCGCAATTGCGGACCAGAAGGCGCAGTTCGTCCGGGTTGGCGCGGGCCAATGCGATGACCTCGCGCAGGTTGTTGCTCAGGCCGCGCCACGGACGATTGTGCAGTTCCGTCCACTGGTCGAGGATGCGGCCCAGCATCGTGTGCAGCAATTCGTCTTTGGACGGGAAGTAGCGGTATAGGACTGCCTTGGGGATGCCGAGGGCCTCTGCAAGCGAGTCCATCGTTGTAGTGCGGGGGCCACGCTCGGCGAAAACCATGGCGGCGGCTCGCATGAGTTCATCGGCTCGCCGGATGCGGCGTTCACCAGCTTCTTCGCGGCGCGGCCGCCCCCGTCGCAGGTGGGCGACGCGGGCCGTCGGCTTCTTCGGAGTGCGTGTCGTTACGGTCACGCAGACAATAGTACATGGAAGGCCCTGCGTTGACACTGCAGATAATTGATGCTAGTTAGGATCAATTATTCGTACGACAGAATAGGGGGGGAGTCATGTCTGTGCGCCGAGAGGGCTTGCTTGCGTCAACGGGACTTGTGTCAGCATTTGTTTTTGCTTCTGCGGTGGCGGCTCAGGGTGCCTATGCATCTGACGCGAAGGTGCCGGCCAAGGCTGTTCCAAAGCAATATGCGCAGGCTCAGACGGGTTCCTCATCTTCTCAATCTTCTTCCGGCAGCCAGTCTTCAACGAAGGCCGGCGTCGAAGAGATCGTTGTGACCGCGCGCAAGCGGCGCGAGCGACTGTCGGATGTGCCGTCGTCGGTCACGTACTATGACAGCCAGACCCTCGACGATGCCGATGTAGGTACCGGCAAGGACCTGACGCGACTGACGCCTGGCCTGACGGTGATCGACAACGGTTCTGGCTTCAATGACGAATTCCTGATCCGTGGCGAAGGTGCGGCGAGACAGAACAACGCCGAGACAGGTTCCGGCCTGTTCCGAAACGGGGTGTTCATCGCGGGTGGCAATGCTGGCGGGCGCAACTTCGTGCCTATCGATTTCTTCGATGTCGGCTCGGTGATCGTGCTGCGCGGACCGCAAGGCTCGTTCTATGGCCGCAATGCCGTGGGCGGTGCCGTGGATATCGTTTCGCGTCGTCCGACACCGGAATTCGAATTCTCTGCCAACGCCTCCTATGGCATCAACGAGGCTTATAGAGGCGAGGCAATCCTCAACATGCCCATCATGGACAACGTCCAGATGCGTGTTGGTGCCTTCGGTGCAGACCAGCGAGATGGGTTCTACACGAGCACCATCACGGGGGATGCACTGGACAAGGAGGATTCATGGGGTGCGCGCGGCCAGATTGCATGGCAGCCCTCCGCTGATATCGACGTGAACCTTCTCGTCGAGAAGACGACCGAGTTCGGGCCCAATGTCGTTGCGTTTGGGCAGGTGCTTGCCGCGAACGATCCGCCGATCAATCCCGTCGGCACACCGTCCGGCTATTCGGTCGGGCGTTTCGAGAAGGCCGTCGATACGCCGAGCTATTTCGATCGTACCACGTTCATGTCTGCGCTTGAGGTTGGCTGGAGCCTTGGCGACATGCGCGTGCAATCCACCACGGCCTATCGCGTACGCAACGCGACGACGCAGAGCGAAGTCGATCTCTTCGGCAACAACAAGACTGCCCGCGCGACACCGACAGTGTCGACAGGGTCCGAAGAATTCAAGCGTTGGACCCAGGATCTGCGGCTTGTTTCCGAGAATCCGGGTCTCGTCGAGTGGGTCGTCGGCATCGAGTTGAACAAGGTGGACTCGACTTTCAACACGCTGCGCTTCCCCGATGCGGTGCACGACAACGTGTTCGGTGGAAGTGCGGATGTTCCCACCGTGCTGCCGCCAGAGTGCTCTGTGGCTCCGACCTGTACGCTTACGGCGGTGCAAACTGCGGCGCGCAACGCTTACCGCGTGGAGAACTCCGGCGTGGATGATTCTTCGTGGGCGCCTTATGCCGCTGTGACGCTCAATCTCTCGGACGAGGTGCGCCTGAGCGGCGATGTCCGATACAGCGTTGATGAAAAGGGCTTCCGGCTGGACAATGTGTTCCGTCTGGACAACCCGTCCACGCCTGCGAACGAGCAGTTGCTGCGTAACGTGACGGCTGACAATACGTTCACGAAGTGGACGCCGGGTGTGGCACTTACCTATCGCTTCGCTCCGGGTCACACAGCCTATGCCCGTATCGGAACCGGCTATCGCGCAGGTGGGTACAACAACGACCTGGGAGAACCCGGTGATGGCGTCAGCTCGATTGCGGTGCCGCTGGTCTATGACTCCGAGTTTGTCAGAGGTAATGAAGCCGGTGTGCGCGGCCTGATCGACGGTTGGCTGCGGTATGACCTGAATGCCTATTTGAACGAAAAGGAAAACACGCTGGTGAATTATTCCGTCTTCGTCGGTACGACCGCGACGAACACGGTTCGAAACGTTGGTGTGCTGGCAAGTGCGGGTGACTCGCACCAGTCCGGGGTCGACGCTGACCTGTCAGCGCAGGTCGGATTGCTGGGCGGAACGCTTGTGCCGCGGTTCAGCTTCTCGTGGGCTGATGGCGAGTATGATGGTGGCAGCATCTACAGCAACGCGCAGAGTAACCCGGCGACGACCCTTGCCCTCGTTTCGATCGATGGAAAGCGCCTGCAGCGCCTGCGGACCTGGACGACCACGTCAAGCCTGACGTGGCGCGGTGATATTGGCGACGGGTTTGGCCTGATGGCCATGGTCAGCCGCCGTGGCGAGTATGGCGGTTTCGAGGATCCGAACAACCTCAATGAGCTGGATGATGCGACGCTTTACGACGCTGCGATTGGTATCGAAAATGAGCAGTGGCGCCTGACGGCGAGTGGAAAGAATGTCCTGGATACGTCGTACTACAATGTCTCGCCGGGCAACCAGGCCTTCAACGCGCAGCAGAACGAGCCTGCCACATGGACTGTGACGCTTGGCGTGAAAATGAACTGATTTGCTGGATGAGGCGGTGGACGCGACTTGCGCCGCCTCTTCCTCCCCTCGCGCCGGTCCGGAAGGCTGTGCTACTAGCCCCACGGGCCGGCGCGCCCGTTTTCGGGGCTGGGCGCCGGACAGTTGGCGCGGAGAATTGACATCCGGAGGCTTTCAATGCGGATCCCTGTTACTGCAGTCATCCTGTCAATGCTGGCCTGTGCGCCGGTGTCTGCCCAGGACAGCCCGACCGGTGTTGCGCGTGCGCGTGCTGCCAATGTCGAGGTGCCCGAGAATGCCTCACAGCGCACGCTTGTTTCGAGTGGGCAGGAGCGATCCTACTGGATCGTGCGCCCGAAGAACGTGACAGGAAAGGCGCCTGTCGTGTTCGTGCTGCACGGCGGAGCTGTTGGAGATGGTCGGCAGACTTTCCGCTATGGCTTTCACGAGCTTGGCGGTCGTGACGGTGTCGTGACGGTCCATCCAAATGGCAAAGGCGAGGGTTGGGTCGACGGGCGTGATACGCCTTACCTGCGCGAGCGCTCGGCCGGCGCCAATGACGTTGCTTTCTTTCGTGACATGATCGATGCGCTGATCGCAGAGGGTGTGGCCGATCCTGCACGCATATACGTGACCGGTGGGTCGAATGGCGGGATGATGACGATGCGTCTGGCCTGCGAACTGGGCGACAGGATTGCTGCCGTGGCGCCCTTCGTGTCGATGCTGCCGGAAAAGCTCGTACCCGGCTGCAAGCCGGCGCGGCCGATCCCGATCCTGATGATTGCGGGTACCGCGGACCGGCTCATGCCCTTTGGCGGCGGAGCGGTGGCCGCCATGTCCGGCGATGACAGGGGGACTGTGCTCGGCGCTACGCTAACCATTGCGTTCTGGCAGGCGCGGAATGGGTGTTCAGGCCCGGTCGTCGCGCAAGACCTGCCGGATGTCGATCCGCAGGACGGGACGCGTGTTCGCCTCGAGACGGGCCAGAGCTGTGCTGCCCCGGTCGTCTTCTACACCGTCGAGGGCGGTGGCCACCGCCTTCCGGGAGAGGGCCCCCGCGTCTATGCGGATGAACGGCTGGCCCGGCTGTCCGGGGTTTCAAGTCGGGACCTCGATGGAAAATCCGTGATCTGGTCTTTCCTGATGCAGCAGAAGCTTCGCTGAATCCGGAGCCACCGAACGTGTCTTAAACTGCGTGCTTTCACCCCAATGGAGTCGGGTCTCATGCGTACCCTTGTTTCTGCCTTCTTCCTGTTTGTAGCTGCCATCATCCCGGCGTCCGCGCAGCAGGTTGCTTCCGAGGATCTCAAGTTCGCCGTTGGCGCCGTCGAGCGCCGGGCGATCCTGGTCAATGCCGCACCTGCCGGCCAGATGCGTCCCGTGGTGCTTGTGATCCATGGTGGCAGGGGAAGTGCCGAGCAGCAGCGGGAGCGGACAGGCTTTGATGCCGTTGCGCTGAGGGAGGGCTTTACGGTTGTGTATCCCCAGGGTACCGCGCTCAGCATGGGTGGTCATGCGTGGAATACGGGTTACCTGCTGCGCAAACAGGTGGGCGAGGCAGATGACATCGCCTATTTCGATGCGCTGATCGATCTGCTCATCAGGCAGCACCGGGTTGATCCGAAGCGGGTGTACATGACGGGCGGTTCCAACGGGGCCATGATGATGTATGTCTATGCGGTGAAGCGGGCCGAAAAGCTTGCCGCCATTGCGCCCGTCGTGGGGGCCATGTTCACCTTCGATGAGAAGCCTTCAGTCCCGCTGCCCATCCTCATGATCAATGGCGCAAAGGACAATGAGGTTCCGCTTGAAGGCGGCATGAGCCGCAACCGGATGGTCAGCGGTGCCCAGGGTGCGCCATTCAAGTCGCTGTCCGATACGATCGACTTCTGGGTCAAGGCCAATCGCTCTGAACCGAAAGCGACCGTCGTGGTCACGGGTGGTTACACGACGACGACGCATGCGGCGACGCCTGGGGGCGCGCCGACGGTATCGATCGTGGACAGCGCCGGTGGGCATGGCTGGCCCGGCACGCAATCCAATCGTGCCGAGAACACGCCCATCCAGTCGTTCAAAGGGTCCGAGAAGGTCTGGGCATTTCTCAAGGACCACCGCAGGCCCTGAGGATCCGTGGGGGAAGCGGAGCAGGTAAAAGACGGTGATGCCGGCAGCCGCGACCGCGGCCTTCCGGGGCGGGGACAGGTTGTTCCTCGCCGTACGAAGGCGCAGGGCTTGCTGCCGGAGGCTCGCGAGGATTGGCTGGCTGTGACCTACGCCCGCGAATACGCGGACGGCGCGCTGATCTCCGACAAAACCCGAGCGGCGGACATGCGCGATCCCGTGCTCGTGTGGCTTGACACGCAGGACATCCGCGTCGTTCGCCCGCAGGAAGGGCAGCGCGCGCGGGAGACGCGTATTCCCGTCGGCGAGCGCGTGCGTGACGTAAAGCAGGGGCCGGATGGGTTCGTCTATGTGCTGACCGATGGCGAGCGCGGTCGCGTCCTGCGGCTGGAGTCGGCGGCCTAGTCGCGAAAGGCGGCGGGACAGGCAGCGTCCGCAAAGGGCCTTGTTTGGGTCTTCACCGATGCGGTGTTGACGTGTGTCAACGCCTCTTCACCCGTGATGCGGGCTCCTTCGGTGAGCTGACTTTCGCGAGATGACGCGGCAACGCCCGACAACTAACGGTTGCAATCAACTGTGGTTTGAAGGCGTTTTGCATGTAATCTGGAGGATCGCTGTCTTGGAGAATTTAAACGAATCTCTTAAGCTCCTTTTGACGTCGTACTGATCCGCACAAGGGGGGTCCCAATGCATGATGCACTCGTAGAGGCTTTGCGCTCGATTCCGAAGCCGATCTTTGCGGCGACAACAGGTGCTGGCGGCTCTTCGGAGCATGTCATCGTTCATGTTGCGGCGACTGACGACAACGAATCGATTCGGACCCTTGTGCACGAGCGGCTCGCTGGAGCCGGCCTTGCGAAGGCTGATCTTCGTTTCTATTCGGCGACGGAACTTTCAACCGGAAATTCGCTTGAGAAGTTGCTTGGACGCTTCGGCAACGGGGGCGTTTTATATGACCCCACGGGATGCATTTCCAATGGCAGAAACCTGCTTGCGCTGTGCCAGGCGGCCCGCAAGCAGCTCGGGGCCAAGATCGCCGGGTTCTATTTCTCGCCACGTATGCGCACGCTTTATGTAAAGCTGGCGCCGACGAAGGTGCTGACCGATGGCAAGGTGAGGGCAACCGAGCTGGCCGAGATCGAGTCGCTCGTTGGCATGCAGGCCGTGCACGTTTTCGGCACGCGCGCTGCGGATTGCCCAGCAATTCGTATTGGTTTTGGTCTGCCATCGGGAGCGCTAGTTCCGATCGATGACGCGTCGGTTCCGTCGCGGCGGTGGGCGGGCGGTTCCATCGCGCGGCTGCGCCGGATGTGGAAACCTTTGACGATCGCAACGCTGTTTGGTCTCGGGGTGTCGACTGCGACGGCTGGTGGGCCTGCCGTGTCCGAACCGAACCTGAAGGTGGCTGCGCAAGGCGGCGTGGTTTCCGACGAGAGTGCATGGGCCGGGGTCGCTGGCTTCACGGCTCCGATCGGCGAGCAATTTGGACTGCAGCTTGAAGGCGGTGCGGCCGGCGTGGACGGCGACAAGACAGTGGGGGCGGCCGCCCACCTGTTCAAGCGTGATCCCGAATCCTATCTGGTCGGAGTCTTTGTTGCACATGCTGCCGAGGACGACTTCAACCTTGAGGCGACGCGCGTTGGTGCGGAAGCCGAGATCTATCTCAACCAGCTGACCATCCTCGCGAAGGCCGGATATCAGTTCTCGGACAGTTTGCAGGAAACGGCGTTCGCCATGATCGATCTTCGTTGGTATGCCAGCGACAATTTCGCGATCAATGCGGGTGGCGATTTTCTGGAGGACAGCTCCGTTGGCCGCCTAGAGGTCGAGTACATGCCTGGCTTTGCCTCGCTTCCGGGACTTGCGTTCAACGTCAGGGGCGCCATCGGCGATCAGGACTACGACAGCTTACTCGGAGGCATCACCTATTACTTTGGGTCGGATGCAAGCCTCGTGGATCGTCACCGCAAGCAGGATCCGGATTCGGCACTGTTCTCGTTGTTCAGGACCGTTGAGCAAGAACGCGCAGAGCTCGAGGCGGTATATGGCGCGCCTCTGCCCCCGGGATAACCTAGAAGAATACTTTTGACGTCCCGTAACGTTGTGCGGCCTCGCGAACATACGCGAGGCTGTAGCCGCTTGCCTCAATGAGAGCAGGTGCGCGCGCAATGAGTGGTGTTTCCATAGGATTCTTGAATAGCAGTTCGCGCTTCACGAACGGGCATCCTCTCTCAATGAGAGTGTCCCAGAAAAAGTGCGATGGATTGAGTGGCTCGCCGCGCCTGAGACGCCTGACCCATGCGAGCAAGTGTTGAACGCTTGCGTCTGAATCAGAGCCATATTCCGGGAGCAACCTTGCTGCGCCTAGATATTCTGCAGCGCGATCCAGCCATCTGCGAGCCAGACGCTCATAGGGAAAAAGGGCCTCGCAGGACAGGCCGGCAGAGAGCAGCGATTGGGTCAATGAAATCTCGCCGTCCCGAATGACGTCTTCCTTGTCGTTGCTGAACGGATAGGTATCGGCGAAGTCGAACAAAAAGCCGCTTTCGATGGCCTTCCTGCGGAACAGCAGGAAGAAACTCTGCAAATGATAGGCCCGCTCGTAGCTGTCACAAATGCCAATGACGTCGGACTGCGCGCTGCCGATCATGTCGCTCAGCGCACGAGCGGGGCAAAGTGGCCCGAAGATGCTGTCGTTGATGAACAATAGTTCTTCGACCTGAGGCAAATGCGGCTTGGCGGCCGCCAAAGCGGCGAACCAGGTGCCAAAATCATAACCAAGATTATCCTTGATCAGATACGCGTCGGCTTTTGAGTCTAGCGGGGGGACAACGGTCATCGACGGATCTTCGGCCCGACCGAGACCCAACACCACGGCGAACCCCATTTCGGCGAGCATGGCGATGAGCTGGTGATGAAAGCCCAGCAAGCGATTGCCCGGTGCATAGACGGCAAGGATCGCGAGTTTGCGCTTGGCGGCAACGGCGGATGCAAAGGCGGGGGTGTCGAGCGTGTGGGATTGCACGACGCTGTACAGGAACATTCGATCACGGGTTGGCTTTTCCGCCAGGGCTTCAAACCGGAACAGTCCAATTCCGCCGAGGACGGCTTTGGAGACGCGCTCGGTCACGGTGACATGATGTGTCTTGCCGTCGCGATAGCGATCCGGAACCGAGAAACGAAAGGCGGCAAAGCCATCCCTGATCCCCAGTTTTCGCAGATCGGGCCGGAAGACGTTCGCCTTGACGGAACCAGCGGGGAATCCATCGACGGCGACATCGAGAATGGCTGGCATAAGGGGTATACCCGGAACCTGGGCCCACCCGGAGACAAAGCCCTCCCGGCACTCCTCGACCAGGCCGACTTCTCTATTGGTCGCCGGCGGGTTTTGTGGCGTTGACATGAGTTCTTCCCCTGGATCTCCTGGCGCGCCTACGCGAGTGCATTGAATGTACCGCGCGGCATTGCTTTATTGATGCTCATGACGTCGTCCGACAATCAGCTCACCACCGTGGTCATTTCCTATCGCGCGCCGCGGTCTCTCGTCGAGTCTGTCGCATCGCTTTTGGACCAAAAACCACAATGCGAGATTATTGTGGTGAACTCCGGCGGTGGGGGGGCGGGAGCGTTGCTCAGCCATGCCGGTTTGGGGGGCGTGAAGGTCGTCGAGCGTGCGGAGCGGCTCCTGCCGGGCGCCGCCCGGAACCTTGGTATCGACAACGCGCGTCATCGCTACATTGCCTTTCTCGCCGACGATTGCCGCGCGCAGCCCGGCTGGGTGGCGGGGCGATTGGTTGCTCACGAGCGCGGCGCCGCGTGCGTCGGCAGTGCGGTCATGTGCAACAAGCCCATGCATCCGGTAGCACTGGCGTCGCATCTGAGTCTCTTCGTGCGCCGGATGCCAGGTATTCCGGTCAAGGACGCACTCGTTTACGGAGCGTCGTATGATCGGCGCCTCTTTGAGGCGCATGGGCGTTTTCGTGAAGACCTGCGTGCCGGCGAAGACACGGAGTTTAACGCACGGCTGCCCGTGCAAGACAAGCCGCAGTGGTTGCCGGAGGTGCGTACCGTGCACCGCAGTCCGACGACGCTCAAAGGCTTCTTCGCCGACCAGTTCCGGCGCGGCGGCCGTGCCGCCCGCGTCTGGAAGGCGATGAATGCAGCTTCCGCGAGCAGTATCGCGCGTTCGGCATTGACGCGACTTCGCTACATTTTCAGGCTCTCCGGTGCAGGGACGGAACCGGGTTATCGTTGGGTTCTTGCCCTGGCGCTGCCGCTCGCGGTTTGCGGTGTTGCCGTGTACGCGATGGGCGCATTGCTTCGCTCTCAGAACAAGGCTGACTGATCAGCGGCGTCAGCGGCCGCAGCGACCGATCGCCAGTGCGTGAGGTGATGCCCGGCATAGGCGTGGGCCACTCGCTCGACATCGGTAGCCCAAGCAGAGCGCGCGGTACGATCCAAGAGCGGGTCGTGTGTGCGGTTCACATGTCGGTACAAGCGTTCTATCTCGTCGAGGCGCGGTTCCAGATCGATCTCGCCGCGAATCTGCGAAGCAAAGGCCCAGGTCCGTTCAAGGTCTACTGCCGCAAACTCCTTGAGTGCATTGTCCTCGTTGAGGACAGCCGTCATTGCGTTCAATCCAATGTTGTTCCGACGCAATCGGGCCCATGTGTCCTCGGTCACCAAGCCGCCCAGGCGGTTGCCGTCGCAAGCGATGACGGCGCGCCCCATGGCGAGTGCCTCGAGCGCGCAGCGTCCCGACGTGACGACAAGGTCGAACTGCCGCAGCGTGTCGGGCATGTTCAGGATTTCATGGCCGGCACCTGGCCCGGCGAAGTGAGCCGACCAACCTGT
>JBILMZ010000226.1:0-5394 GCA_044375275.1 Micropepsaceae bacterium
CCACGGGACCCTGCAGGTCAAAGGCCTTCAGCACGCGCGGATGAAGCTCGCCGAAATAGGCGATGACGTTCTTCGGACCGAGACGCAACACGCCCGAGCGGCCGGGATGGTACCAAGCTGGCGCGTCGAGTGTCGTCTGTGCGCTTTCCGGGGACATGCCGCAGGCTTCCAGCACGGCGAAGACATCTGCCTTGGCCTCGAACGCATCGGCAGCCCACGACTCGCGCGACCAATGACGTGGCCCTGCGCCCATGCGCAGACCGGCTGCGGCCGTTGTCTGCTGGCCGGGGTCGGCGCCGTGGAACTGCGGGCCCACCTCAAACACGGCGAGGTCCTTCTGGCCGCGTGCGGCGTTGCGCTGGAACGCCGCGAGGAGACCCGGCAGCACGCTCGGGCGCATGGCATCGAGGTCGGCCGAGATCGGGTTGGCGAGGATCAGCGCTTCAGGCACGCCGCCAAAGAGGCTCGCCTGCGCCTGCGCGACGAAGGACCAGGTCATGGCTTCAGACATGCCGCGGGACGCAAGCGTGCGCTTGGCGGCGCGCACGCGCTTCTGCATCGGCGTCAGCACGGGCTGCGGAATGGCCGGCGAACGCGGCAGTGGCGTCGATGGCACCTTGTCGAGACCATGGATGCGGATCACTTCTTCCACGAGGTCAGCCGGGCCGTGTATGTCAGGGCGCCAGCCAGGCACCGTAACGCGCGTGCCTACGACGGCGCGGAAGCCCAGGCGGTCGAGGATGCTCATGGCTTCAGCCTGGTGCATCTTCACGCCGCACAGGCGCTCGACCAGCGCCGGATCAAACGTGATATCGCGCTTCGTGTCCGGTGCGCGACCGGCCACCGTCATGTCGCTGGGTTCGCCACCACAGAGTTCGATCACGTAGCGCGTCGCGAGGTCGAGGCCGTCCGCGACATAATCCGGGTCCACGCCGCGCTCGAAGCGGTAGCGGGCGTCGGAGTTGATGCCGAGTTCCCTGCCCGTGCGCGCCGTGCGAACGGGATCGAACCAGGCGCTTTCGATGAAGACATTCGTGGTGGCTTCCGTGACGCCAGTTGATTCGCCACCCATGACGCCCGCGAGGCCCAGTACGCCGCTGTCATCGGCGATGACGCACATTTCCTCATCGAGCGTGTAGGTCTTGCCATCCAGCGCCACCAGCGTCTCGCCCTTGCGGGCGAGGCGGGCGTGGATTTCACCCTTGAGCTTGTCAGCATCATAGACGTGCAGCGGACGCGCGCGGTCGAGCGAGATCAGGTTCGTGATGTCGACGAGGGCCGAGATCGGACGAAGGCCCACGGCCTTGAGGCGCTGCTGCAGCCAAGCCGGCGAGGCCACGTTCTTCACGCCACGCACGAGGCGCCCGGCGAATACGGGACACGCGTTCTTCGTCGTGTCTTCAAAACGCAGTCCGATCTGGACCGTGTTGTTGAAGCGCGCGTTGATCCTGACGGGCTGTTCCGCCTTCAGGCGGCCAAGGCCCGCGGCGGACAGGTCACGCGCGATGCCACGCACGCCGGTGCAGTCCGGGCGGTTGGGTGTCAGCTTGATCTCGATGACCGGATCGAGGAGGCCCAACACTTCGGCGAAGGGCTTGCCCACCGGCGCGTCAGCCGGCAGGTCGATGATGCCGTCGTGTTCCTGGCTCAGGCCCATCTCGCGTTCCGAGCAGAGCATGCCATTGGATTCGACGCCGCGGATCGCCGACTTCTTCAGTTCCAGGCCTGTCGCTGGAATGACCGTTCCCGAGCGCGCGAAGACGCCCTTCATGCCGGCGCGCGCGTTCGGTGCGCCGCAGACGACCTGGAGTTTCTCGGTTCCGGTGTCGACGATGCAGACACGCAGCTTGTCGGCGTTGGGGTGCTTCTCGGCGGACACGACATGCGCCACGGTGAACGCGGCGAGATCCTTTGCCTTGTCTTCAACGCCTTCGACCTCGAGGCCGATATGGGTCAGCGTGTCGGCGATCCTGTCGATGGAGGCGTCGGTGTCGAGGTGGTCTTTCAGCCAGGAGAGGGTGAACTTCATTGCACGGTCTCCTCTGATGGCCAGGCAACTTCCTGGTTTTGCGACCGGACGCTCCCGTCACTCTTCCTCACGCAGTGAGGAAGTACCTGCGCAGGCGCAGCCTGCTGCAGGGGATGGAGTTCCTGGCGCGGCGTCCTTCCGGAGGGCACTCCCTCCCCTGCAGCACCTTCGGTGCGCAGGTACTCCCTCATTTCATGAGGGAGAGAGTGTTGAGCGCTCATCGGCTGAGCCCTCCCGCAAGCGAAGGTATGTCGAGCGAGGCGAAGCCGTAGTGCTTCAACCAGCGAATGTCGGCGTCGAAGAAGGCGCGCAGGTCTGGTGCGCCGTATTTCAGCATCGCCAGACGGTCGAGACCCATGCCCCAGGCAAAGCCCTGGTACTTGTTCGGGTCGTGGCCGCACATCTCGATGACCTTCGGGTGGACCATGCCGCAGCCGAGGATCTCGAGCCAGTCATTGCCCTGCCCCAGCTTGATCTCCGGGCCGGAACGGTCGCAGCGAATGTCGACTTCGGCGGATGGCTCGGTGAACGGGAAGTGCGACGGGCGCAGCCGCATCTCGACCTGCGGCACCTCGAACAGGGCGCGGCAGAATTCCTCGAGGATCCACTTCAGGTGCCCCATGTGCGCGCTCTTGTCGATGACGAGACCTTCGATCTGATGGAACATCGGCGTGTGGGTCTGGTCGCTGTCCATGCGATAGACGCGGCCCGGCACGACGATGCGGATCGGCGGCTTCTGGGCCAGCATCGTGCGCACCTGCACCGGCGAGGTATGCGTGCGCAGCAGATGGCGCGTCCCGTCGGCCTTGGGCTTCAGGTAGAACGTGTCGTGCATCTGGCGAGCCGGATGCTCGGGCGGAATGTTCAGCTTCGTGAAGTTGTAGTCATCGCTCTCGATATCCGGACCTTCGGCGATGGCGAAACCCATCTCGGCGAAGATGGCGATGGCTTCATCGAGCACCTGCGTGACGGGATGAATGCGGCCGGAAAGCTCGGGGCGTACCGACAGCGTGACGTCGACGCGCTCGGATGCGAGCTTTGCTTCCAGCGCCATGTCACCCAGTGCCGCCTTGCGCTCTGCAAGACGGGCCGACACGCGGTCGCGCATGGCGTTGACCTGGGCGCCGAAGGTCTTGCGTTCGTCAGGAGAGAGGGCGCCCAGCGTCTTCAGGAGCTCGCTGATCGAGCCCTTCTTGCCGAGGAGTTCGACGCGGACAGCCTCAAGGGCTGCCTCGTCGATGGCGGCGTCGATGCTGGAGAGCGCATCGCGCTCGGTCGTTTCAAGATTCTGCATGGCGGTTCGTTCCGATTCGAGTACCCATAGTTCTATCCCGGATGAGCGTGATGGTCCGGCAAAAGCGGACCATCAGACTTCATTCGGGATGGAGCACGGCGAACGAACTGGACGCGAACTGCCCTACTTCGCCGCGCTGGCTGCCTGGGTGACCAGGGCTTTGAAGGCCTCGGGCTCGCGCACGGCGAGATCGGCGAGGATCTTGCGGTCAACCACAATACCCGCCAAACCGAGACCGCTGATAAATCGGCCATAGGTGAGGCCGTGTTCGCGGACGGCGGCGTTGATGCGCTGGATCCAGAGGGCGCGGAAATTGCGCTTGCGCAGCTTGCGCCCGATATAGGCGTGCTGGCCGGACTTATCGACGGCGGCGTTGGCCGTCGTGATGTTGTTCTTGCGACGACCGCGGAAACCCTTGGCCTGCTTCAGTACTTTCTTGCGGCGAGCGTGGCTCGGAACCGCTCTTGGTGCACGTGACATTGATGATCGTCCTTACCGGTTATAGGGCATCCAGAGCTTTACGCGCGGTGTATCGGCCTCGGAGAGGACGAATGTACCGCGGGCGTGAAGCTTGCGCTTGGAACTGCGACGGATAAGACGGTGGCGCTTCATCACGCCGCCATGCTTGACCTTACCGGTGGCCGTCATCTTGAAGCGCTTTTTAGCGCCTGATTTGGTCTTCAACTTGGGCATTTCGGTCTCCTTATGCTGGAACTCGTTCGAGGGACCCTTTCAGGTCCCTCATGTGAACGGCCTAGGCATGCCCCGCCCGGCAGTTCTTGTGAGGGGCGGGAAATAGCCAGAAACCGGCTGATGTTACAAGTGGTTGTGTGGGGGGCGCGGCGGTTTAGCCCGCATTTTGTGGCTCAGGCGCCGGCCGGGCCCGGAAAAGGCGAAGTTTCGCGGCCCAACCCAGCAAAACCAGGCCTCCCAAACCCAGAACCGAACCCGCCCACGGGGCCCAGGCGAAATCACGCGAGGCCTCGCCGGCGACCTGTGGATAGGATCGGATGGGCGTGCCGTCCAGATAGACGACATAGGCGATATAGGATTTGCGGTTGGTCCAGGCCGGGGCCGCCAGACGTTCGGGATCGAAGAGCACCGTGAACCGGGCGCCGGGTGGCGCACGACGGACGGCAGGCTCTGCGCCAGAGTAGGACGAAAGCACGAAGTAGTTGTCGCTGCCGGACAGCTGGAAGCGAAGTCCTTCTTCATTCGTGTACTGACGGAACGAGGTGAGCGTTCCCTCCACGCGCTTCAGCGCCGTCTCATCCGGCACCGTCGTGAAAAGCCCATGCCAGTCCGGCCTGATGAGGAAGACGGCGATCACAAGCAGCGCCATCGCCCACAGGGCGATGATGGATGGGCTCGTGATGACTTTCTCGAGTTGGGGAAGCATGGCGGTCTGCGAAATTTCCTGGCCGGCGGCGTTCGTCGTTCACCAGAATTCCATATCCGGCAATGCTGAACACGTCATGAATGCAATTAAGGATAAGGGCTTTCGACCATGACTGAGTCCCGGGGGACACAGTGGCCCTGCTTCCGGATGGTGAATGGAGCGGCAGGACGTTACGCCTGCCGCTCCGTTTCTTCAGAGTGGTCGCCGCGAGATGATCTCGAAGCGCCACACCATGCCAAAGGCTGCCACGGCGAGGCTTGCCGTCAGGCCTGTCCATACACCGACACCCTGCCATCCGGCGCTGTAGGCCAGCACCCAGGCCATCGTAAATCCGATCAGCCAGTAGCTGAGGCCTGCGATCCACATGGGCATGTTGGCGTCCTTCAGTCCGCGCAAGCTCATCTGTCCGGTCACCTGCAGGGCGTCGAACAGATGGAAGAATGCCCCGAACATCAGGAACGAAGCGGCCAAGCGTACCACCTCCGCCGTGTTGGGTGAATCACCCGACACGTAGAGGCTGACAAGCGTGTAGGGAAACATCGCCATGCAGGCGGCGAAGAAGACCGCAACGGCTGCCGAGCACATGATTGCCGTGTGTCCCGCCAGTCGCGCGGCCTCCGCATCACGGGCGCCTGCGGCCAGCCCCACTCGCACCGTCGCGCCAAGGCCCAT
>JBILMZ010000051.1:0-17688 GCA_044375275.1 Micropepsaceae bacterium
TGCACGGCGTGGGCTGATTTCCACTGGTTCATCCCTTCCGTGCGGCCCTTGTAGATCGGACCCTTCGTGTCACAGAGGATTGCGTTCTCATGCGGGAGGCCCATGGCCTTGATGAGTTCCAGGCAGGCAATGCCGGCGGCACCAGCTCCGTTGACGACGACTTTCGTCTTGCGGATGTCGCGTCCTGTCAGGAACAACGCGTTGATCAGTCCTGCCGCCGTGATTATCGCCGTCCCGTGCTGGTCATCATGGAAGACGGGGATCGGCATGAGTTCGCGCAGGCGCTGTTCTATGATGAAGCAGTCGGGCGCCTTGATGTCTTCGAGATTGATGCCGCCGAACGTGGGTCCCAGATAACGGACACAATTCACAAAGGCATCAACGTCGCTCGTGTCCACTTCGAGGTCGATTGAATCGACGTCCGCGAAGCGCTTGAACAACACGGCCTTGCCTTCCATCACGGGCTTCGAGGCGAGGGGGCCGAGGTCGCCCAGGCCGAGAATTGCGGTGCCGTTGGAAATTACCGCCACCAGGTTTCCCTTGGCCGTGTACTCATAAACTGTGGATGGATCGTCTGCGATTGCCCGCACGGGCACGGCTACGCCCGGAGAATAGGCCAAGCTCAGATCACGCTGCGTCGCCATGGGCTTTGACGGCCTGATTTCAATCTTGCCAGGCTTGGGGTGAGCGTGAAAGAGAAGCGCTTCTTGATCTGTAAATGGGCGTTTTTTTGACATGTGTTCACTTCGGTCCACAACGAAACGGGAACTCGTGCGTTCCTGCCGGGGCCGTTTCCTTGGTGTTCTGAATAGCGTTGCGTGCCCCTGTTGCACAAGTGCGAGAATTCTATGAGTGGCCAGGCCAAGTCTGCGAGCGGGTCTGAAGATGCCGCACAAGCCGTAGCAGTTACGCCGGCAACCCCCATGATGGCGCAGTATCACGCCATTAAGGAGGCGCATCCGGACTACCTGCTGTTCTACCGGATGGGTGACTTCTACGAACTCTTCTTTGATGACGCCGTCCAGGCATCAGCCGCCCTTGACATCGCGCTGACCAAGCGGGGGAAGCATCAGGATGTCGACATCCCGATGTGCGGTGTGCCGATCCATGCGGCAGAGAGCTATCTGCTGACGCTCATTCGCAAGAACTTCAAGGTTGCCATCTGCGAACAGACAGAGGATCCGGCCGAAGCCAAAAAGCGTGGCTCCAAGTCGGTGGTCGCGCGTGAAGTCGTGCGGGTGGTCACGCCGGGTACGCTCACCGAAGACCAGCTGCTTTCGGCGCGTCGGCACAACTATCTTGCCGCAATCGCGAAGAACGGAAGTGACTATGCGCTTGCCTGGGCCGATATCACGGATGGATCCTTTCACACAGCGCCCTGTGACCTGAAGTCCCTTCCAGCGCTTGTCGCGCGGATTGAGCCCGCGGAACTGCTGTTGCCGGATACGCTGGCCGATTTGCCCGTGCTTGCCACCATCCGGGAAGACCTGGGTGACAGGATCACGCTCCTGTCGCGGCTCAAGTTTGATGCCGATGCGGGGGAGCGTCTGCTCAAGCGACAGTTCTCTGTGTCTGCCCTTGATGGATATGGCAATTTTTCACGTGCCGAAGTTGCTGCCGCCAGTGGCGTCCTGTCCTATCTTGAGTTGACGCAGAAGGGGAAGCTGCCGGCGCTTCAGCCTCCCTCCCAGCAGATGCAGTCCGGCATCATGCTCATGGACGCAGCAACGCGGCGCAATCTCGAGATCGTCGAGACACTCTCGGGAGAGCATCAGGGAAGCCTGCTTCATGCCATTGACCGGACCGCGACTGCTGCTGGCGGACGAGAGATTGCCGAGTGGCTCAGGTCGCCGCTGACCAATGTTCGTGACATCAGTGCGCGACTTGACGGCGTTGCCTATTTTGCTGGTTCTGCCGATGCGCGGGCCCGGGTGCGCGGTGTGCTTCGGCGCCTTCCGGACATGTCGCGCGCGCTGGCGAGGCTCACGCTCGGGCGCGGAGGTCCGCGTGACCTTGGTGCGGTTCGCGATGCGCTGATCCATGCGTTTTCGCTGCCAGAAGCCATCAAGGCTGCCGTTCAACCCCTGCAGGGTGTTCCCGATTCCGTGAGCGAGATTGTGCAGCGTCTCGTCAGGGCGCAGGAGCTTCTCGCTCAACTGCATGGCCGACTCGTCGGAACGCTCGGCGCAGACCTTCCACTTCTGGCGCGCGACGGTGGGTTCATTGCTGTCGGCGTGCACGGCGAACTCGACGACGTCAGGCGCCTGCGTGATGATGCGCGACTTGTGATCGTCGACCTTGAGACGAGACTGCGCGCCGAAACGGGCATCGGCTCCCTGAAGGTGAAGCACAACAACGTGCTTGGCTATCACATCGAAATTTCTGCGGCGAATGCCGAGAAGCTGAAGGCAACCGATGCCGGGCAGAAATTCATCCATCGGCAGACGACGGCGCAGGCCATGCGCTACACGAACGTGGAGCTTTCCGAACTGGCCACGCGGATCGTTGATGCCGCCGATCGCGCGCAGGCGATCGAGGTGTCACTGTTCGACGAGATGGCCTCTGCGGTTCAATCCGCTTCCAGCGGCCTTTCCGAGGTGGCGGCACTGACGGCGAGCATAGATGTGCTTTCGGCGCTCGCGGAGCTGGCTGTCGAGCAATCCTATGTGCGACCTGTCGTGACGGAAGGGCGCGAGTTCCACATTGAGCGCGGTCGTCATCCGGTCGTTGAGGCTGCGCTTGCCAAGCAGGCGCAGGGGTTCGTCGCCAATGACTGCAACCTGTCGCCTGATGGTCCCGGCCGTCTCTGGCTCGTGACGGGCCCGAACATGGCGGGCAAGTCGACGTTTCTGCGCCAGAACGCACTCGTTGCGATCATGGCTCAGATGGGATCGTTCGTGCCTGCGCAATCTGCAACGATCGGCCTCGTGGATCGCCTGTTCAGTCGCGTGGGTGCGGCAGATGACCTGGCGCGCGGGCGCTCCACCTTCATGGTCGAAATGGTGGAGACTGCCGCGATCCTTAACCAGGCGACGGAGCGCTCGCTGGTCATCCTCGACGAGATCGGTCGCGGAACGGCGACCTATGACGGCCTTTCGATTGCGTGGGCGACCGTCGAGCGTCTCAATCACGTGAACAAGTCGCGGGCGCTGTTCGCGACGCACTATCACGAACTGACCAGCCTGGCGTCGCGGCTCGACGATATTGCCAATGTGACGGTCCGCGTGAAGGAGTGGCAGGGCGGGATCGTGTTCCTGCATGAGGTCCTGCAGGGGGCTGCAGACCGTTCATATGGCATACAGGTGGCCAAGCTTGCGGGATTGCCCGATGACGTGCTGAAGCGCGCGCAGGAAGTGCTCAGGCAGCTGGAGCACGGTGACAGCGGTCGACGCGCGAAAACGGCGCTGGATGACTTACCGCTGTTTGCCACGATGCCGGTGGCAGCTCCTGCCATGGCGAGAAGCGCGGCCGAAGACAAGCTGCGCCAGACGAATGTAGATGAACTGACCCCTCGGGCTGCGCTAGATTTGATTTACGCACTCAAGGGCCTTGTCGATGACGCTGACGCCAAAGGCACAAAAGGCTGATCTTGCTTCTGAGGGCGTGTGCCAGCCGTATGGCCAACGGCTCTTGCGTCGTCCCGGTGGCCGGGTTGAAGCCTGGGGCCACTATCCCTCCGGTGGCAGAAATGCCGGGTTTGCAAGGTTTGGAACCCTCGACAGTTCCATTTCATGTACGCCTGATGACCAATCTTTACCGAATCCAAGCAGGCGCAGGTGCAGATTCCCGATGGTGCAAGGGTGGTTCCGGCATTCTATGATGATCACACCCCGGAGGAGCGGCTGCCGGTCTCGTGCGGCGAAAAACTCTGATGAGCAAAATGTTGAATGACGAAACCAGCCTTGGTGCTCCGCAGATATTGATCGCTGCGCAGGATCTTAGAGTTGCCTTGACGGCTCTGGCCCGGGAGCAGGGTGGAGACGTCTCGCGATTACGCAAGGCGGCGCTTCCGCTCTTCAAGTCCGCCCTGATGATTGCCCGGGACCGCATGAAAGACGGGCTTTCGAACGGCGCGTCAGGGCTGGGTGCCGCGAAAGCGCTTGCGACCGAAACGGATGAACTCATCCACGCACTTTATGATTTCACGATCAAGCACGCCTTCTATGCACAGAACCCGACCGAGTCGGAGCGCGTGTCGATTGTTGCAGTCGGCGGGTACGGCCGCGGCGCGCTGGCGCCGGGGTCGGACATCGATCTCCTGTTCATCCTGCCCTACAAGCAGACGGCCTGGGGCGAGAGTGTGGTGGAGTTCATGCTCTACATGCTCTGGGACCTGGGCCTCAAAGTCGGTCATGCCACACGGTCGATTGATGAATGCATCCGACTTGCCAAGGCAGACCACACGATCCGCACGGCCGTGCTGGAGGCGCGGTACATCTGCGGTTATCAGCCCCTGTTTGACGAAATGAAGGCACGCTTCGCGAATGAAGTCGTCGCCATCGGCCAGAATGATTTCATCGAAGCGAAGCTGAACGAGCGTCAGCGCCGGCACGCCAATACGGGTGAGAGCCGTTATCTGGTGGAGCCCAACGTCAAGGATGGCAAAGGCGGGTTGCGCGACCTGCACACGCTGTTCTGGATCGCCAAGTACCTCTACCGCGTCGAAGATGTTTCCCAGCTTGTCGGCGTCGGATTTCTCAATGCCGAGGAATTCAAGGCATTCGAGGAAGCAGAGGAGTTCCTGTGGCTGGTGAGGTGTCACCTGCATTTGCTTTCAGGACGTGCCGAAGAGCGCCTGACATTCGATGCGCAGGTTGAGATCGCCAATCGACTCGGGTTCCATGACGAACAGGGGGAGCGGGGGGTGGAGCGCTTCATGCAGCGCTACTTCCTCACGGCCAAGATCGTGGGTGACCTGACGCGCATTTTCTGCGCGGCGCTTGAAAGCCAGAACAAGAAGTCCTGGCCGTCCTTCGGTCGCATGATACCGGGGATCGGTCGCTGGCAGACCACGACAGACGGTTTCTATGTCGAGCAGAACCGCGTGAACGTGGAATCCGTCGATGTCCTTCTGAACAAGCCGATCAACCTGCTGCGCCTGTTTCACATTGCCAACCAGAAAGGCGTGGACATTCATCCGGATGCGCTGCGCCACGTCACCCGCAATCTTGCGCTGATCGATGACCGGTTGCGTGCGGATCCCGAAGCGAACCGGTTGTTCCTCGAGTTGCTGTGCTCGCGAAAGGATCCGGAGCGTGCGCTGCGTCAGATGAACGAGGCGGGCGTGTTTGGTGCGTTCTTGCCGGACTTTGGCCGCATCGTGGCAAAGATGCAGTTCAACATGTACCACCACTACACGGTTGACGAGCACCTGATCCGGGCGATCGGCCATCTCGCGAAGATCGAGCGTGGCGAGTACAAGGAAGAGCACCCCCTCGCGAACGAGATCATTCACAAGGTGCTGTCACGCGAAGTGCTTTATGTGGCCGTGCTGCTGCATGATATCGCGAAGGGACGGGAAGGGGATCACTCCGAAGTCGGCGAGATTGTTGCCAATGCCCTCTGTCCCCGGCTTGGAATGGCTGCGGCAGAGACTGAAACGGTTGCGTGGCTGGTTCGGCATCACCTCGTCATGAGCGACGTTGCGCAGAAGCGTGACCTTTCGGATCCAAAGACAATCCGCGACTTCATCGCGTTCGTGCAGTCACCCGAACGACTGCGGCTTCTGCTTTGCCTGACGGTTGCCGACATTCGTGCGGTCGGGCCTGGTGTCTGGAACGGATGGAAGGGGCAGTTGCTGCGCCAGCTCTATCATGAAGCCGAGGCGCAAATGCTTGGCGGGTTCAGCGCCACGGCGCGGCCGCAACTCGTGAAGCGTGCGAAGGACGCGCTGCTGCAGCGGCTCTCGGGCTGGGATGCGGCCGAGAAAGACCGGGCGGTGGCCCGGCACTACGATGCGTTCTGGCTTTCGGTCGACACCGATGTCCACCAGCGTCTCGCCACGCAGATGCATGATGCCGACAGGCGCGGCGAGAAATTTCATCTTGCGGCACAGACGGATGCCTTTCGTTCGGTGACGGAACTCTCTGTCTACACGGAAGATCACCCGGGGCTGTTTTCGCAGCTTGCCGGTGCAGTTGCGATGTGCGGTGCAAACATCCTGGACGCCAAGATCTTCACGACAAGTGATGGCATGGCGATGGACATTTTCTCGGTGCAGGACGTCAACGGGCTGCCGATCAGCGAGATGCGCCAGGTCCAGCGCATCAGCGAGACCATGCAACGGGTGCTCAGCGGTGCGATCGTTCCGCGCAATGTCATTGATGCCAAGCTGGTCAAGAAGCGCGAGGAGGCTTTCCGGGTCGAGCCGCAGGTGCTGATCGACAATGCCGCTTCCGATACCCATACCGTGATCGAAGTGAACGGTCGCGACCGGCCGGGGCTCCTGCATGACCTGACGCGGGCGCTGTTCGTGGCGCGCCTTTCCATTCACTCGGCCCAGATTACAACCTATGGCGAGCGTGCGGTCGACGTCTTCTATGTCAAGGATGTCTACGGTCTCAAGATCACGCACCCTCAGCGCATACAGGACATTCGCGAGAAGGTGCTTGAAGCGCTTGGCGATGGCGGCGTTCGGGTGCCGCGCAAGCCCAGGGCCGGCGCAAACGCCTGAGCGTGTCCCTCTTGGTGCCTTGCCCCGAGGAAGGGGCCCTTGCCGCCGGGCACGGGATTGTCCATAAGGCGGCTCCAATCCGCACAAATCGTGGACCTTCCGCATGAGCGCCGAACATCCGTCCCTCGTCTTTTCCGGCATGCAGCCGACGGGCAACCTGCACCTGGGGAACTATCTTGGGGCGATCCGCAACTGGCTCAAGCTGCAGACGGAGTATCGCTGCCTCTACTGCATCGTCGACCTGCACGCGATGACGATGGATTTCGAGCCGCAGCAGCTGGCGCGCTCGACGCGCGAAGTGGCGGCGGCCTATATCGCCAGCGGCGTCGACCCGAAGCGCTCCATCATCTTTGCGCAGTCCCAGAACAGCGATCACGCCGAGTTGGCGTGGATCTTCAATTGCGTTGCGCGGGTGGGCTGGCTCAACCGCATGACGCAGTTCAAGGACAAGGCCGGCAAGAATCGCGAGGCCATGAGCGTTGGCCTCTACACCTATCCGGTACTGATGGCAGCGGACATCCTGGCCTATCGCGGCACGCATGTTCCCGTTGGCGATGACCAGAAGCAGCACGTCGAACTCGCGCGGGACATTGCGCAGAAGTTCAACAATGACTTTGCCGTGCCGGGTTTCTTTCCGGTACCCGAGCCGATCATCACGGGTCCGGCTACGCGGATCATGAGCCTGCGGGACGGCAAGGCCAAGATGTCCAAGTCGGATGCGTCGGACTATTCGCGCATCAACCTGACGGACGATGCCGACACGATTGCGCTGAAGTTCCGAAAGGCGAAGAGCGATCCGCTTCCGCTGCCCGAATCAGAGGCCGAGCTTGAAGCCCGGCCCGAGGCTGACAATCTCATTTCAATCTATGCGGCGTTCATGGAGAAGTCCAAACAGGCGGTGGTGGACGAATTCAGAGGCGCCCAGTTCTCCACGCTCAAGACAGCGCTTTCGGATCTGGTCGTATCCAAGCTCTCGCCGATCGCTGCAGAAATGCGACGGTTGCTCAACGACCAGGCCGAGCTGGATCGCCTGCTCAATCAGGGCGCTGAACAGGCGCGGGCCCTGTCGGGGCCGGTGATGGCTGATGTCCGGCGCGTTGTTGGTATCGGGCGTTGATGCTAGTGTAACGGCCGGATGACACCGAAACCGAGACATGGCTGAAGTAACGACAGCGACAGCTGGTCCATTTGTCCGCCGCCGCAAGTTCCTGGTGATCGTGGACACGTCGCCCGAGCACCGGAAGGCGCTGCGCTATGCTGCGCGCCGGGCGCAGCACACGGGCGGCCGCGTTACACTGCTCACCGTGATCTCTCCGGCAGACTTCCAGCACTGGCGCTCCGTCGAGGACGCCATGCGGGAAGAGGCGCTGAACGAAGCGGAGCGGTTGCTGCATGACTCGGCGCGGATGGTGAACGAAATCGCCGGGATCTACCCCGAGCTGATCGTCCGGGAAGGCAAGTCCCGCGAGGCGGTGATGGGACTGCTCAAGGATGATCCCGACATCATGATCCTTGTGCTTGCGTCAGGTACCGGGCGGGAAGGGCCGGGCCCCCTGGTGTCGCTCGTGGCCCAGCAGGCGCAATTGGCCTATCCGATCCCTGTTACGATCGTTCCCGGCGGGTTGAGCGACAGCGATATCGACGAACTGGCCTGATTCTGCGGTTTCTGCCCTGATACTTTGGCTGGCCAGTTGTACCCGGGGCGAAGTCGAACTATGTCTGCCTCCGCATAGACACCCCATCCCCAGATACTGGAAGGTCGACCGTGTTCATCCAGACCGAATCAACGCCCAATCCTGCAACCATGAAGTTCCTGCCGGGACGCGTGGTGCTCAATGCCGGGGCCGCAGATTTTCCGACACCGGCTTCGGCCGAGAAGTCCCCGCTCGCCACGAGGCTGTTTGAAATCGAAGGCGTGTCCGGGGTCATGTTCGGTTCGGACTTCGTCACGGTGACCAAGAGCCAGGGCGACTGGCAAACGCTCAAGCCGATGGTGCTCGGAGCCATCATGGAGCACTTCACGCGGAACCTGCCAGTCATCGAGGGCGAAACGGGGCAGGCGCCGCTGCGTGAAGAATATGATCCGAAGGACGAGGAGATCGTCGTCCAGATCAAGGAACTTCTCGAAACCCGCGTCAGGCCAGCCGTGGCGCAGGACGGTGGTGACATCGTGTTTCGCGGGTTTGAAGGCAGCTCGGGTACCGTGTTCCTCAACATGCGTGGCTCATGTGCCGGTTGCCCGTCCTCGACGGCGACGCTGAAGAACGGCATCGAGAACATGCTGCGCCACTATATTCCCGAGGTGAATGCGGTCGAAGCCGTCTCGGCCTGACAGCATTCTCCACGACACCCTTTCTTTCGTTTCACTCATCGAGGTTTCCCTTGCATCACGCCATTTCCGACGATGCCCTGGATCAGCTGTTTCGCGCGGCGCGGACGCAGAACAAGTGGCAGAAGAAGCCAGTCTCGCTGACGTTGCTGCATGCAGTCTACGACCTCATGCGCATGGCGCCGACGAGTGCGAACTGCTCGCCGGCGCGCATCGTTTTCGTCACGACGGATGACGCGCGCGAGAAGCTGAAGCCGTTCCTGCTGCCCAACAATGTCTCCAAGATCATGGAAGCGCCGGTCACCGCGATCATCGGGCACGATCTCGAGTTTTACGAGAAGCTGCCGACGCTGTTTCCGCACGCCGATGCACGCAGCTGGTTCAAGGGAAATGAAAAGCTGTCCGAAACAACCGCATTCCGGAATGGCTCGCTCCAGGGTGCCTACCTGATGCTTGCAGCGCGTGCGCTGGGGCTTGATTGCGGTCCCATCTCGGGTTTCGACAATGCCGGCGTGGATCGGGTCTTTTTTGCCGGGACAACAGTCCGGTCGAATTTCATTTGCTGCCTTGGCTATGGCGATCCCAGTGGCGTGTTTCCTCGTTCGCCGCGGCTTTCGTTTGACGAAGCCTGCCAGATTGCATGAGCCGGCGACTGGTTCTGGCGCTGGACACGAGCTTCGGGCCCGTGTCCGCGGCTTTGCTTTCGACGACAGGGGAAGTCCTCGGTCACGAATCCATCCAGAATGCAGCCGGCCAGCAGGCCGAGACCCTGCCGCCGCTCGTCGCGCGGCTCTTCGAGGCCTGCAAGGCTTCATTTGATGACCTTGCACGCGTGGTCGTGGCGACGGGGCCGGGCGCCTTCACGGGCGTGCGTGTCGGTATCGCCTTTGCGAAGGGACTGCACATCGCCACGGGTGCAGACATCATCGGGATGACCAGCCTCGACTGCCTTGCGGCGCAGGCGCGGCTTCAGCATCCGGGGGCGCGGGTTGCCGTCCTGATTGATGCGAAGCGGTCGGAGGCCTATGGCGTCGTGACTGACGCGGGCGGGAAACACCTTCTTGCGCCGTCACTCCTGGCCGTGAGTGATCTTGCGACGGTGCTGGGTCCGCTTTCACTGGGCGGGCTGATCCTTCTGGGAAGCGGGCGACAGCTTGTCGAGCTCGCCGATGCCCGCCTCGCGGAGCCCGACATCCAGGCGATTGATGTCGTGAGCCTCGGGCGGTTCGGACTCAACCTGGCGCCTCAAGCCCATCCAGCCGCGCCTGCCTATTTGCGGGCGCCAGACGCGCGATTGCCTGCATGAGCCTTGCGGTCACTGTCAGACCTGCTGCTGCGGCAGTCTCCGGAGCGCTGGCAGACCTCCATGCGACGAGCTTCGAGGATCACTGGCCCGAGGATGCAATTCTGGCGCTGCTTTCGCGTGACTATGTGCATGGCTTTGTTGCCATGGTAAACGGTGCTGAACCAGTGGGCTTCGTCTTGATTCAGGTCATTGCGGAAGAGGCAGAAATACTGACGATCTGCGTCGTTCCGGAACACAGGAGCAAGAAGGCAGGGCGGCTGCTGCTTGAGACTGCCATCGGGCAGGCGCGCGAGCGCGGCGCCACGAAGATGTTCCTGGAAGTGGCGGAGACCAACCTGGCGGCCAGGCGAATTTATGGTCTTGCCGGTTTCGGGCCGGTGGGTCGGCGCAAGGCCTACTACCCTGGTGGGGGCGGGGCGACTGGCGCGGCGGACGCCCTTGTCCTGAAGAAGGACCTTGTCGCGTAGATGCTTCCTCCGGAGCGGGTTTTTGAATACAAACAATGACGAAGTGGCTGGTGATTTATGGATCGAATTGAAAAGCTGTGTGTAGAAAAGGGTCTGCGCATGACCGGGCAGCGCCGGGTCATTGCCCGCGTCCTGGCCGAGGCCGAAGACCATCCGGACGCGGAAGAATTGCACCGCCGCGCGGCTGCGATCGATCCGCACATCAGCATCGCCACTGTCTACCGGACCGTTCGCCTCCTTGAAGAGTCGGGCATTCTGGAGCGGCATGATTTCCGGGATGGACGTTCTCGATACGAAGAAGTGCCCGACGAACACCATGACCACCTGATCGACGTGCAGACAGGCCGCGTGATCGAATTCCATGATGACCAGATCGAAGAGCTTCAGCGTCTCGTGGCAGAGAAACTGGGCTACAAACTCGTCGATCACCGGCTTGAACTCTATGGCGTGCCGCTTGGTGCGGACTCCAAAGACAGCAAGCCAAAGCTGCGGAAGTAGATCCTTCAATGTTCTTCATGCAGACGCTTCGCGGGGTGGGAATCGCCATCGGGTTCATCGCCTTGACGGCGGCGTTCGTGCCGGCGCAATGGCTGGCCCTGCGCTACAAGTCTTCGCTGGCTGATCGCCTGCCAGTCATGTTTGCGCGCGGCCTGTGCAGCCTGATCGGCATCCGCGTTGAAACCTTCGGACGTCCGTGCCGGGAGAAGGGTGTGCTGCTTGCCTGCAATCACACATCCTATCTGGACATGCCCGTGCTTGCAGCCGTCATCCCCGTATCGTTTGTGGCCAAGTCCGAAGTGGCGAAGTGGCCCTATTTCGGTACGCTGTCTCGTCTCGTGCGCACAGTGTTCGTTGACCGTGAGCGACGCAGCAAGGCCGGCGAGCAGCGCGATGCGATCCGGGATCGCCTTGAGGCTGGCGGAACGATCGTTTTGTTTCCGGAAGGAACCTCCAACGACGGCAATCGCGTGCTTGGATTCAAGAGTTCGCTCCTCGGTTCGGCCAATTCAATGGTCACCGATGCTTCGGGCCAACAGCGACGCGTACTGGTGCAGCCGGTTTCGCTGGCTTACACGCGCCTGCATGGCATGCCGATGGGACGCGAGTTCCGCCCGTTCTTTGCGTGGTACGGCGACATGGAGCTGGTTCCACACCTCTGGCAGGCGTTTTGCCTCGGCCCCATCGACGTGATGGTGCACTATCATCCGCCGCTCACGGTTGACCAGTTTCCCTCGCGCAAGGAACTGACGGCCGAATGCGAGCGCCTGGTGGCTGCCGGCGTTACCCATGCCCTTTCCGGCAGACCGGGCGCCGTGGGGCCAGCCTACGAGGATGAGCCCATTGCCGTGCCTCCGATCCAGGAAGGCCGCGGTCTCGAGGCGGATTAAACTTGAGTTTGGGCCGTCTTTAACCCATAAGTCCGGCCGTTTTTAGGGGTTGAGACTTTGACGGCCTGCCGGACGTGACACAGAAGATCTTCATCAAGACGTATGGCTGCCAGATGAACGAGTATGACTCTGCCCGCATGGCAGACGTCATGTCTCCGCATGGATATGTGCGCGCCGATGCGCCTGAGGATGCAGACCTCGTCATCCTTAACACGTGCCACATTCGCGAGAAGGCAGCAGAGAAGGTCTACTCGGAACTGGGGCGTTTGCGTGTCCTGAAGGGCGAGCGTGCCGGTGATGGGCGACAGTTGATCATTGCCGTTGCCGGTTGCGTAGCGCAGGCAGAAGGCGAGGAGATGCTGCGACAGTCCAAGGCCGTGGACATCGTTGTCGGGCCGCAGGTGTATCATCGCCTGCCCGAGATGGTTGCGCAGGCGAAGAACCGGTCGCGCGTCATCGATACGGAATTTCCGGCGGTCGACAAGTTCGACAGCCTTCCGGATTCCCGCGCCGTTACTGGGCCCGCCGCGTTCCTGACCGTGCAGGAAGGCTGTGACAAGTTCTGTACCTTCTGCGTTGTACCCTACACGCGCGGTGCCGAGTATTCGCGCCCGGTGCCGCAGGTGGTCGGCGAGGCGCGCCGTCTTGTCGATACAGGTGTTCGCGAGGTCACCCTGCTGGGCCAGAACGTGAATGCCTATCATGGCGCGGACGGACGCGGCGGTGAGTGCGGCCTGGGCGGGCTCATCACAGCGCTGTCCGGGATCGATGGCCTCGCGCGCATCAGGTACATGACGAGCCATCCCCGTGACATGGATGACGGGCTCATCGAAGCGCACCGGGCCAATCCGAAGCTGATGCCGTTCCTTCACCTTCCCGTGCAGTCCGGGTCCAACCGCATTCTCGACGCGATGAACCGGGGGCACACACGGGAAGACTATCTGCGTATCATCGAGCGCGTGCGCACGGCGCGACCCGATATTGCCCTCTCGTCGGATTTCATCGTTGGCTATCCGGGTGAAACGGACGAGGATTTCGAGCAGACGCTCGATCTGGTGCGGCAGGTCGGCTACTCGCAGACATACTCGTTCAAGTATTCACCACGCCCCGGAACGCCGGCCTCGGCCGAGCGCAAGCAGGTGTCCGAGGAGAAGAAGTCGATGCGGCTTGCCGCGCTGCAGGCAGAACTTGGCGAGCAAATGCGCCGCTTCAACCAGGGCTGTGTCGGGCGGACATTTGATGTTCTGCTTGAGAAGCCGGGGCGCTATGATGGGCAGATGATCGGGCGCAGTCCGTATCTCCAGAGCGTGAACCTGATGGCGCCACGCGCGCGCATCGGCGACATGGTTCAGGTGAAGATTGTCGGTGTACTCCCGAACAGCCTCAAGGCAGAACTGACGGAAACGGTTGAAAACATGCAGGCATCACTCCTTTGACGCTGAAACCGAAGCGGCAGATCTATAGCGGCCAGGCTACCCAGCTCGAGTTCGACGACAATTCCGTCCTCGCACGCATCGTCGGCCCCCATAACCAGTTCCTCGCCGAAATCGAGCGCAAGCTCGAGATCGCGATCATCCATCGCGGGAACCGCCTCGTGCTGCAGGGGCCATCCACGTCGCGTGCGCATGCCGCGCAGGCGCTGAGGGATCTCTACGCCTACGCGCTGGCCGGAAACGAAGTGACCGTGAGGGACACGGAGCGGGCCATCAATCTCGGGCTGGGTTCGGAATCGGTGACCGCAAAGTCCGGCGTGTTTGCAACGCCGAAGCGCGTGATCAATGCGCGAACGGCTGGCCAGGCGCGTTACATTGAAGCGCTGGCGAACAACGATCTCGTGTTCGGTCTTGGCCCGGCCGGAACAGGCAAGACCTATCTGGCGGTGGCGGCGGGCGTGAGTTTGCTGTCGCGCGGCGCGGTTGAACGCCTGATCCTGTCGCGGCCGGCCGTCGAGGCGGGGGAGAGGCTCGGCTTCCTGCCGGGTGACATGAAGGAGAAGGTCGATCCGTATCTTCGTCCCCTCTATGACGCGCTGCATGACATGCTGCCGGGTGACCAGATCCAGCGCCGGATTGATGAGGGTGTCATCGAAGTGGCGCCGCTGGCGTTCATGCGCGGCCGCACGCTGTCGCATTCCTATGTGATCCTTGATGAAGCACAGAACACGACGCCGCAGCAGATGAAGATGTTCCTTACCCGTCTTGGCGAGGGTTCCCGCATGACGGTCACGGGCGATCCCACGCAGACCGACCTTCCGGCAAGCCAGATGTCAGGTCTTGCCGAAGCGAGGGATGTCCTTGTTGGCGTGGAAGGCGTGGCGACGGTTGAGCTTCTGGAGGAAGACGTTGTCCGTCACCCGATGGTACGCAAGATCGTCAAGGCCTATGCCGAGCATGACCGGCAACGCCCCCGAGAGCCGAAGCGAAGCAGCTGATGTCTTATTCGCCGGTCGATGTCGTCATCCAGCTCGAAGCTGATGCCTGGCGCGCGCAGTGGCCGCGACACCGCAGCGACATTGGCAAGCTGATGGCCGCTGCATGCCCGCTGGTTCGTTTCCCAAAGGGGAAGCCGGAAGGCGTGATGGCGATCGTTCTGGCCGACGACAAACGCCTGAAGGGCCTGAACCGGCAGTTCAGGGGCAAGAACAAGCCGACCAATGTCCTGTCCTTTCCGGATGACGATGAGCCCTTTGGGGGCATTGCACTCGCGTTCGAGACGATCCAGCGCGAGGCGAAGGAGCAGGGGAAACCCTTTGTTAACCATGCCAAGCATATGATTTTGCATGGTTTTTTGCATCTCTTGGGGTTTGATCACCAGTCAGACCGGGAGGCGCGCTTGATGGAGAGGCTCGAAACCGCCATCCTTGCAGAAATGGCAATCCCCAATCCCTATGAATTCAAGGACAAAACCCGTGCCTGATTCTCCGGCGAGTCCGGCGCCTGAACAGAAGAACCCCGGGTCTTCGACGCGGCCCACGAAGTGGCCCAGCGGCCTTGTCGCCCTGATCAACCGCTTTGTCCGGGGCAAGGACGAATCAGCCCAGCTGCGTGAGAGCCTCGAGGAAGTCATCGAGCAGAGCGATGCCGAGGACCGGCCGCTTGCGCGCGAAGAGCGCTCGATGATGCTGAACATCCTGCATTTCGGCGAGTTGACGGTGGCTGACATCATGGTGCCGCGCGCCGACATCATCGGGGTCGAGGCCAGCACGTCCCTTGATGACCTGGTCCGCATTTTCCGAGACGCACAGCATTCGCGCCTTCCGGTATACCGCCTCTCGCTCGATAACCCGATCGGGATGGTCCACATCAAGGACCTGATCGGCCTGGCTGTTCCCGAAAGTGAAGGCGCCCTTCATCCGAAGGCCATACAGGACATTCGCCGGGATGTACTGTTCGTCCCGCCCTCGATGCCTGTTGTGAACCTGCTCGTGAAGATGCAGGCCACACGCGTCCACCTGGCGCTCGTGATCGACGAGTATGGTGGAACGGACGGGCTTGTCTCGATCGAAGACATCGTCGAGCAGATTGTCGGCGACATCGAAGACGAGCACGATACCGACGAGGCGCAAAGCATTACGCCGCGCGGGCCGGGCGAGTATGACGCCAGTGCGCGAACGGACCTTGAGGAGCTCGAGCGGCTCCTGGGTTTCAAGCTGGCCGACGAAGAAGACGCCGAAGAAATCGACACGCTTGCAGGCCTGGTCTTCTCGCTGGTTGGCCGCGTTCCCCAGCGCGGGGAGATCGTCAAGCATCCCAGCGGCGTGGAATTCGAAGTGCTAGAGGCTGATCCTCGCCGCCTGCGACGCGTGCGAATCAGGACCGCGACAGCATCCAGCGCAGCACGACAGGCTGCGGAAGTGACATCAGCCGGACCATTGCCAGCCCAAGTCGATGGCTAGTCTTCAGGCCTGGATCCATGGCGGCGTGTCAATTGTCCGCTGGTTCCAGCAACTGGGTGGGCGGCGACGCCTGCTGGTGGCTGCCGTGCTGGGCGGCGTCACGGGACTTGGCTTCGCCCCCTTTCATCTCTGGCCCTTGTGGTTCCTCACCTTGCCCGGCCTCGTGTGGAGCATCGACTCGATCCGGCCTGCGGGCTGGCGTGGCGCGCTGTCCGTCGGTTGGGGCTTTGGCTTCGGGTACTTTCTCGTGGGCATGCACTGGATCGGGTTTCCGTTTGTCGTCGACACCGACCGGCACGCCTGGATGCTCCCGTTTGCCATCGTGCTGTTTCCCGCCGGCCTTGCCCTCTTCTGGGGGGCGGCCGTGGTGGTGGCTGCCAGGTTCTGGCATGCGGGAGCGGGTCGTGTTGCGCTTCTGGCTGCGTGCCTGTCGGGTTTCGAGTGGCTGCGCGGCCATATCCTGACGGGCCTGCCGTGGAACCTGCCCGGCTATGTGTGGTCGGGCTCCGACACGATGGTGCAGTCTGCGGCGCTGTACGGTATCTATGGCCTCAGCCTTGTCACGTTGCTGATCCTGTCGTCCCCGGCAGTGATGATGACCGCATCCGGGACGCCGTGGCGGCGCGGCTGGATTGCGCCGCTCGCGGGGCTTGCATGCCTCGTGGTGCTTTGGGTCACGGGTATGTCCCGCATTCCGACCGAAGCTTCACCCGTCTTTGAAAATGTCTCCGTCCGGCTCGTGCAGCCCAATGTCCCGCAGCACGAAAAGTGGAAGCCGGAATTCGTGATGCGCAACTGGCAGCAGCTCGTGCAGCTGTCGACGGGGCCCGGACTGAAGGATGGAGCGATTATCGTATGGCCCGAAGCCGCGCCGCCTTTTTTCATTCTGTCAACTGATGGGGCTCTTGAGGCGGTGGCCTCGTTCCTGCCTGACAAGAGCGTGCTTCTCACCGGCACGCAGCGCGTGGAGCGGGGCGAACCCAATCGCTATTTCAACAGCATGGCTGCGATTGACGGGCAGGGGCGGGTGATCGCCACGCATGACAAGTCTCATCTGGTTCCGTTCGGCGAGTATCTTCCGCTGTTCCAGCTGCTACAGCCGCTGGGCATCACGCAACTTACGGGATCGCATGGAGGGTTCTCGGAAGGTGCCGGCGTGCGGACCATCCAGATCGAGGGCTTGCCGTCGTTCGGTGTCCTCATCTGCTACGAGATCATATTTCCCGGCAATGTCGTGGAACCGGGTGCGCGCCCGCAGTGGCTCGTGAACATGACCGATGATTCGTGGTTCGGTCCCTGGGCGGGTCCTTTCCAGCATCTCGGGATCGCCAAAGTGAGGGCGGTAGAGGAGGGGTTGTCGGTCGCTCGCGCTGCAAATACCGGTATTTCAGCGATGATCGACCCCTACGGCCGAATCATTGCATCGCTGGAACTCGACAGACCAGGCGTTGTAGACGCCCCGCTTCCCCGACCGATTGAGTCCACGGTTTATTCCCTCGCCGGAGACGCGATTTATTTCATCATGATGCTCGCGCTTGTTGGCCTGGGAGGCCGTTTTTCCCGCACTACCCCTTAAAGGCAGTTGACCGTTACAACGATGTAGCATTAAGTGAGAATCATTGAGACTGAG
>JBILMZ010000227.1:0-5378 GCA_044375275.1 Micropepsaceae bacterium
GAAGCGCACGTAACCCGCGGGCGCAGGTATCGACTTTCTCGGATCGTCTCGCGGGACTCGGATCATGGCTGGCGCATTTTGCCACAATTTTGGCGCATGCAACAGTCCTGTAGCGCCTAAGGTTTACGCACAACCAAAAGATGACCGGAGGAAACCATGGCATTCACGGGCCAGACTGAAACGGGCCAACCCGTCAGCTACGTCGACGGCAAGCGCTATCTGTACTTCATGTCGGTCTTCTGGCCGACGATCCCCACGCTGTCCGTCATCGCCTATTACACCACCGGCGGCAACGTGCTGACGACGCTGATCCCCGTGCTGTTCATCTTCGGGCTGGTCCCCCTCGTCGACGCGATCATTGGCGAAGACCTGAACAACCCGCCGGAAGAAGTCGTCAATGACATGGCGAACGACCAGTTCTACCGCATCCTCGTGATGAGCACGGTCCCGCTGTTCTGGATCAGCTTCATCTCAACCGCCTGGATGGTGGGTACCGAGAACCTGCCATGGTGGTCCATCCTCGCCCTCGTCATCGGCGTCGGCACGACCAACGGAAGCTGCCTCACGACCGGTCACGAGCTGGGCCACAAGCACTCCCCCTGGGACCGGCTGTTCGCAAGGCTCGCCTGCGCCGTCTGCGGCTACGCCCATTTCTGTATCGAGCACAATCGTGGTCACCACGTTTGGGTCTCGACCCCTGAAGATCCGGCGAGCTCGCGCATGGGTGAAAGCATCTATCACTTCGCCGCACGCGAGCTTCCGGGCACGTTCATCCGCGGCTGGGAACAGGAAGCGCTGCGCCTGTCGAAGAAGGGCAAGAGCGCCTGGTCCGTCGAGAACGAAATCCTGCAGGGCTATGCCATCACCATCGCCGTGGCCGCCGTTCTGGTCGCCATTCTGGGTTGGGCCGTGCTCCCCTTCATCATCGCCCATCATTTTGTCGGCTGGTACGGACTGACACAGGCCAACTATGTCGAGCACTACGGCCTGCTGCGCCAGAAGCGCGAGAATGGCCGCTACGAGCCCGTGCAGCCGCGCCACTCGTGGAACACGAACCACATCTTCTCGAACCTGATCACGTTCCACCTGCAGCGCCACTCGGACCACCACGCCAACCCGCAGCGTCCCTACCAGGCCCTGCGCGACTTCCCCGACCTGCCACGTCTGCCAAGCGGCTATCCCGGCATGTACCTGCTGGCAGCGATCCCACCCCTCTGGTTCCGCGTAATGGACCCCAAGGTGGTGGCCTGGGCCGGAGGCGACCTGGGCAGGATCAACATGCACCCCCCTGCCGCCGGGAGGATCCAGTCGGTTTACGGCGCACGGCAAAAAGCCGCCTGACAGCCCGCACGAGCGGGTCACCATAAGGTTGCAGACCCAGCCACCAAGCGCATATCCTGCCGAAAGTTCTTTGGGCTGGATTGGTGGTCATTCATGAACTTCAGGAAAATTGCACTTGTGGCCGGCGGTATCACCGCCATCCTCGGCACAGCCGGCTATCTGGCGTTCCAGCAGTACTGGTACTACCTGCCCGGCATTCGCGATGCGATACTCAACCCGGTTCAGCCGAACCGTGAGGTGATCTGGCAGAAGGGCCCCGAGACACCAGAGAAGCCGCCATCAGAGCGCCAGCCCAACATCATTCTCATTGTGGCCGATGACCTGGGTTACAACGACATCACGATATCGGGCGCGGGCGTGGGCAATGGGATCGTGCCGACGCCAAACATCGACTCGATCGCAAAGCAAGGCGCGAACCTGACCCAGTCCTATTCGGGCAACGCGACCTGTGCGCCGTCGAGGGCCGCGATGATGACGGGCCGCTACGCCACCCGCTTCGGCTTCGAGTTCACGCCAGTACCCATGCAGTTCGCGCAGGTCCTCGGAAACATGTCCACCAATTCCGTGCATCCGCCGGTCTATCACAAGGACCGCGAGCCTCAGGTCCCCGCGATGGCCGAGATGAAGGTTCCCGCAAGCGAGACGATGTTGCCCGAGATGCTGCGCGCCTCCGGCTATCGCACGCTGATGCTCGGCAAGTGGCACCTCGGTGAAACAGCCGAGACAAGGCCAGAGGCCCGAGGCTTCGATGAGTTCCTCGGGTTCCTGCCAGGCGCGGCACTTTTCCTGCCGAGCGACCACCCCGACGTCGTCGAAGCCCGCCAGGACTTTGACCCCATCGACAAGTTCCTCTGGGCCAACCTGCCCTTTGCTGTGATCAAGGATGGCGAGCAAGGGCGCTTCGCGCCATCGAAATACATGACCGACTATCTCTCAGAGGAAGCGGCGAAGGCGATCGAGGCCAACCGCAACCGGCCGTTCTTCATGTACCTGGCCTACAACGCCCCACACACACCATTACAGGCAATCAAGTCCGACTACGACGCCCTCGCCGCAATCGACAATCACACGCTGAGGGTCTACGGCGCCATGATCAGGTCGCTCGACAGGGGCGTGGGCACGGTGCTCAAGGCCGTGAAGGACGCAGGCCTCGATGACAATACCATCGTGATCTTCACCAGCGACAATGGCGGCGCGCACTACATCGGCCTTCCCGAGATCAACAAGCCCTTTCGCGGCTGGAAGGCGACTTTCTTCGAAGGCGGAATTCGCGTGCCGATGCTCATGAAGTGGCCCGCGAAGATCACGCCAGGAACAACCTTCAACGCGGCCGTCGGCCACGTCGACATCTTCGCCACCGCTGCAAGCGCGGCCGGTGCAGCCTTGCCGCAGGACCGGCCACTCGATGGCGTGAACCTGGTGCCCTTCATCACCGGCGAAGCCACGGGCGTGCCGCACGAGACGATGTTCTGGCGCTCGGGTGCCTACAAGGTTGTTCTGTCCGGCGACTGGAAGCTGCAGGTCTCGGCCAACCCAGAAAAGGAATGGCTGTTCAACCTGAAGGACGACCCGACGGAGCAGAAGAACCTCGCAGACATCGACCCGGCGAAGCGCGCACAGATGCGCGCCATCCTTGACCGCCTCGATGCGGAACAGGCGACGCCCATATGGCCATCGCTGGTTGAAGGTTTCATTCCGGTCGACCGCCCTCTGGGCCAGCCCGGGGCTGATGGAGAGGAATACATCTATTGGTCCAACTGACAGTGACCCGACGTCGGATCGCAATCGCCGCGGGAATTGCCGCGGCGGGTGTGCTGGGGTGGGTTCTGCTCACAGGCTCCGAAACCGCACCGGCACAGGCAGCAGCATGCCGGCTGCCACCAACCAGTGGCCCGCATGCAGGAATGGTTCTTATCCCCGCCGGCACATTCGCGATGGGCGACACCCTGTATCCGGAAGAAGGCCCGGTCCGCGAGGTCAGCGTGCGCAGCTTCTGGATGGACAGGACCGAGGTGACCAATGCCGAGTTCGCCGCTTTCGTGAAGGCAACCGGCCATGTCACCACCGCCGAACAACCCGGTCGCAAGGGCGCCGCCGTCTTCGTAATGCCGTCGGGGAGCGCCAACCTGTCATCACTCACATCCTGGTGGAGATACGTCGAAGGCGCCAACTGGCGCCAGCCGGGTGGCCCCGAAACATCCATCGAGGGGCGCGAGAACTACCCCGTCGTGGCCATCTCCTTCGAGGATGCGCAGGCCTATGCGCGCTGGAAGGGCCGCAAGCTGCCGACGGAAGAGCAATGGGAACGCGCGTCGCTTGGAAGCCGCACCACCCCGCCTGAACATGAGCAGCCTCGGGGCGCCAATACGTGGCAAGGAATGTTCCCGCTGATCGACACGGCAGAAGACGGCCATGCCGGGATCTCACCCGTCGGATGCTTCCAGCCCAATGATCTCGGGCTCCACGACATGATCGGAAATGTCTGGGAACTGACAGCCACAACCTATGCAGGACATGCCCCAAAGGCCCAGGTTATCAAGGGCGGCTCGTTCCTGTGTGCGCCGAATTACTGCATGCGTTATCGCCCGGGCGCCCGCCAGCCTCAGGAATCCGACCTCGGCACCAGCCACGTGGGCTTCCGCACCATCCTCGAAGAGCCGAACTAACGTTAAGCACGCTCTCCATTGCACGCGGGAGCGCGCATCCGCTAGCATCCCCGCGTCTCAATCCGGAAACAACCGATGTTACTCAATGCAGGCCTGAAGACACCGGAACTCATCCGGCGGTTCAAGCAGAACCGGCGCATCGTCATCCGCGACGTGCTGGCGCCAGCCGCTGCCGACCAGATCTTCGACTGCATGACGCGCGACGTGAAATGGGGCCTGGCCTACAAGGACGAAGCGGGGCCGCAACTGATGGAAGCGGAAAAGCTGAACGCGCTCTCCCCGGAAGAATGCGAAGCCCTGGAGGAGAAGATCAGGTCAGGCGCCCGTGAAGGGTTCCAGTACAGGTATCGCTGCTATGCGATGCTGGACGCCTACCTTCAGCGGCGTGACCCCGGCCTGCGCTTGCACAATGCCTTTGAGTTCATCAATTCCCCGGAAATGCTCGGCTTTGCAAGAACCGTCACCGGCATGCAGCAGATCGTGCGGGCAGACGCGCAAGCCACGCTGTTCGCCCCCGGAGACTTCCTGACGCTCCACAACGACTTCGATGCGAAGAAGGGCCGCCTCGTGGCCTATGTCCTTGGCTTCACGAAGAACTGGCGCGCCGACTATGGCGGCATGCTGCAGTTCATGGATGACAGGCATGATGTCGAGCAGGGTTTCCTGCCCCAGTTCAATTCGCTGATGCTGTTCGCCGTTCCCCAGATGCATGCCGTGAGTTTCGTGTCGTCCTTCGCGCCCATCGGGCGATATGCGATCACGGGCTGGTTCCAGGACGCGACGGCCGTGCCATCCGCGACCAAGGCAAAATACGGGATGTAGGCTGGGTCACGCCGTCAGGGGAACGGGGTTTGAAAAGATGACACCAGCGCCGAAATTGCTTCGGGGTTTTTTGCTGTTTTGGGCCATTTCCATCGCTGGAAGATGACACTTTCGTCGTTGTTTTTGCGATTGTACATCCTGCTGCACGCCTGAAGCTGCTTGCGTCTTCCGGAAACAGAGTCCGGGGCACACCCTCCGCATTTCCTTTTCGCGCGGGGCTCACGAGGCGGTCGCCTTGAGGCCCGAAGGCCATGAGGTCCGCCGATGTCTATTCACTTGTCAAATCAGCAGGCAGCCGAGGCTGCGCACGGAAAGAACAATAGAAGAACACGAATCAAGCGTCAAGCACCCCATGCGCGACCTTTTGGACAGGCACCCACCGGCGCGCTATACTCGCCTAGATGACCGCGAAAGTTGCTGGCCAGTTGACCACCCCTGGGACCGCGGGCTTCCAGCCCGCCCCTGCGGCCGCCGATCCGGGACGTCGCGCGGCAACTGTTGGGTTTAGACACCATATCAATACGGTGACACAATGGGGACCTCCGGAAT
>JBILMZ010000228.1:0-5370 GCA_044375275.1 Micropepsaceae bacterium
CGACACCTGAAAAGGCGATGACGATGACGGCGATCCCTATATGGGCAGTCATCGAGACGATCCCCTCCGCCGACCACATGTTGTCGGCATACTGGGGATCGATAAGCCCGCCGATTGAAACACCAAACCACGAATGGGCGTAGCTGAGGACCACCAGTGCCAACAGGAACCCTGGCGTGGCAACCGCAACATAGGCGAAGGCAGCAATCAGGTAGTCGCTGATGCTGTTCTGTCTCACGGCCGCAATGATGCCGAGTGGTATGGCCATCAGATAGACAGCGATGACCGCAAACACGTTCACGGCAATGGTGGGCCCGATGGCGTAGCCAACGACTTCGGATACGGGCTTGTTGAACTCGAACGAGGTTCCCAGGTCACCTTGCAGCAGGCCGGAGAATCCTCTCGGACCCGGCCAGATGCCGAGCCAGATGCCAAACTGCTCAACCATGGGACGGTCAAGCGCATACTCGTGACGCAGGTACTCGACTTTCGCCGCAGCTTGGCTGTCGCCCTGTGACTGCAGCTCCGCGATCTCGTTCGAAAGGTAGTCACCCGGCGGCAGCTGGATCGTGAAAAAGATCAGCGCTGCGATGGCAACGAAAGTCGGAACCATCAGCAATAGGCGTTCTACGATAAAGCGCTGCATCTCCGGGTTCCGTGTCGCCTGAAAGGGGCCAGCTCAGCGGCTGAACCAGAATTCATCCATCCGGTACATGCCAAACTGGCCGCCCGGATCCCAGGAGAATACTCCCTTCTCGGGCACATTGTTGAGTGTCTTTCGCACCACCACGGGCTGCATGACCCCCGACACCGTTCCGATGATGAAGGTCTGCTCGGCATGAATGGCGAGCATGCGTGACCAGATCAACTGGCGCTCCGCGGCCGTCCGTGCCGTGTTCCACTCGGCGTTCAGCTTTAGCAGCTGCTTGCCCTCGGCGAGGTCAGGCGCCACGCCGGACTTGCCACCCGTTTCGAAGTGGTTGCCCCACTTCGGCCAGTTCAGGGTGTCCTGCCGCGTGGGAGCAAGCTCATCAGGGCTCATGTCCGCCGTAGGAATACCCGTATCCCAGCCCGAGAACCCGGTCATGAAAGCGTCACCGGAATAGGCGCGGTTGCGCATGATGGTGCGGTCCGACGGCTTGATCACAAGCTTGACGCCAACAGCCTTGAAGTGCTGCGCCAGGAGCTGAAGGATGTCGGTCTCTTCCTTCGTTTCGCCGGCGATGTCGACCACAAGTTCCATGGGGCGCTTGTCAGGCAAAAGCCGCGTGCCATCCGGCGCACGGTTGCGCAACCCGATGGTATCCAGCAACTCGTTGGCCGTCTTGGGATCATGCATGGCATTGGCGCGCGCATATTCGGCCTTGAACAGCGGCGAGGTCTTGAGAACCGCATTCCCGCTCTCCGCAGCCAGCCCGAAGAATAGCGCCTTGTTCACATCCTGCCGGTTGATGGCAAGGGAAAGCGCGCGGCGGAAGCGTGCGTCGCGCATCAGCGTGCGCCAGGCATCGTCACGGGCATTGAGGTTCGGATAGAGCGCGAAGTGCGATCCCTTCGCGATCGGCCACGTACGCAGCGTGTAGTTGCCCTTGCCTTCATTCGCCTTGAGGATCGAAACGTCACTGAAGGAAAGGCCACGCGCCTGGAGATCGCTGTCGCCGGCAGCAGCCTTTGCGGGGATCAGCCCGCCGTCGACGATCGAAATGTCGATGCCGTCGATATAGGGCAACTGCACGCCGTTTGAATCAACGCGGTGATAGAAGGGATTGCGGCGGAAAACGAAGCGCGTGGCAGGCGTTTCCGTGACAACGATCCATGGCTGAAGCGACGGAAGCGCGGGGTTGTCATTGTTTCCCATGCTGTCCATGCGATTGTGAAGCTGCGCCCAGGAACGGGTCTTCTGCTTGGCGACAAGGGCGTCCAGTGCAGGCTTCGCTGCATATTTCGCATGGAACTTTTTCAGGTAGTGCGCCGGACGATAGATGTAGGGCTCGCGCGCCTGTGCGAGTGACGTCAGGAATCGCGAATTGGGCTTGCTCCAGCTGTACCGGATGGTGAGGGCATCGATGATTTCAACCTTGGGCTTCTCCCCGTCATTCAGGATGTCCACGCTGGGACCTTTGGGCGAAAGCTCGGCGTTGTTCGCGACGTCCTCCCAATAGTAACGGAAGTCTTCGGTCGTGAAGGGCTGCCCGTCCGACCACTTGTGACCCGAGCGCAAGCGCATCGTGAAGACGCGTGAATCCTTGACGTCGATCGACTTCAGCAGGTCTGCCTTGAGTTCAAGTTTCGGAGTCCAGGCGACAAGGCGCGCATAGCCCCAGGTACTGAGAAGCCGGATATCCTTTTCCTTGCTCATCATCATCTTGAGGATGCCACCCGGCTTGCCTGGCTTGCGGCCTTCAGCGGCGAGGTTGACCACTTCCGGCTCCGAAGGAATGCGGCTCAGGACCGGTGGCAGCGCGCGGCTTGCCACCTGAGCTGACAATGACGGTATCTCCTGCGCCTTCAGCGCAGGGGAAGGAGCGGCGGTTGCCTGGACTGAAAGGCACAGGGCGAGGGTCAGGCAGGAAAGGGCAGACAGCAGGGATCGCATCGACACGCCTTTGAAACTACGCAACAGCAACAATATGATTATCACCAACGGTCTTGTATTTGGGAATTTCTCCCGGACGCAACCTGAATGGCGCCGGCCAGGCCGCCGGATCCGAGGCCCGACCTTCCATGAGCTTGGAGAGGTCCAGTCTTCTGTCCAGATCAGGCTCCGGGTGGGCCGCCAGCAGCGCCATGGTGTAGGGGTGCTGCGGGTTTGCAAAAAGGGCTTGAGTGGGCCCGGCCTCGACAATCCGCCCGCTGCACATGACATGGACACGGCTGGCCACGGACCTGACTACGGCGAGGTTGTGACTGACAAACAGCGTTGCCACATTCAGGTCCTGACGCAATCCTTCGAGCAGGTTCAGGATCTGCGCCTGGACCGATACATCGAGGGCAGAGACCGGTTCATCGCAGATCAGGACATCCGGACCGAGGGCAAGCGCCCGCGCGATGCCGATGCGCTGCCGTTGTCCGCCGGAGAACGCATTGGGATGCCGTGACAGCATCGATGCGTTCAGCCCGACAAGCTCGAACAGGGCTTCAGCCCAGACACGCCGCTGCTGCCGATCCCCCAGATTGTGAATGACGAAGGGCTCGGTCACGATCATCTCGGCCGTGAAGCGGGGATTCAGTGACGCAAAGGGGTCTTGGAAAACATACTGGATCCGGCTGCGATAGGCTTTGAGGGCTTGGCCCTCCAGGCCCGCAATGCTCCGCATGGCCTTGCCGTCAAAGGCCTCGATCGTGCCTTCGTCGGCTTGCAGAACGCGCATGATCATCTTCGAAAGCGTGGACTTGCCACAGCCGCTTTCGCCGACAAGTCCCACGCACTCGCCTGAACTGATCGACAGGCTTGCACCAAGGACAGCATTCACGCCGGTTTGAGCGGCAGTAAGAGAGCGACTTCGCGATGTGAATCGTTTGCTGACACTCTTGATATCGATGAGGCGTGTGCCGGATTGGGGGCCAATGCGATTTTTCCAGACCTCCGAAAGCGCTCGTGTGGCAGAGCTGGATGCGTGTTGCACCAAAAGCGGGAACGGATCGCCTTCAAGGCGCGGCACCTGTGCAAGGAGTGACTTCGTATAGTCCGACGAAGGGTTTCGCAGGATGCTCTCGACAGGGCCGCTTTCTGCAACTTCTCCATCTTTCAGGACAACGACATGGTCCGCCACATTTGCAACGACACCAAAGTCATGCGTCACGAGCAGGAGGCTCAGTCCAAGATCATCCTGAAGGTCTGCAAGCAGCTTGAGCGTCAACGCCTGCACAGTCACATCGAGTGCCGACGTGGGTTCATCCGCAATCACGAGCGAAGGCCGACAGATCAGCGCACTGGCAAGCATCGCGCGCTGTCGCAACCCGCCGCTCAATTCGAACATGTAGCGATGACGTGCGGCGTCAGCGTCCGGGAACCCGACCTTGTGCAGGATATCCCTGACGCGTTCCAGCATCTGCCGCTCTGACAGGCGTTCATGCGCCTCAAGCATCTCTGTCAGCATCGTGCCGATGGTCATGACGGGCGAGAAGGCTGCAGATGGCTCCTGGAATGCCATCGAGAAATCGCGGCCACGCATCCGCCTCAACTGGCTTTCGCCAAGGCGGCAGAGATCCACTTCACCTTTGCGGGCGCCGCTGCCAGACAGGAATATGCTGCCCGACAAACGCTTCAATCCGGGCTGCAGGAGACCAAGGACGGCATTGCAGATCGTGGACTTCCCCGATCCGCTTTCACCAACAAGGGCAACAGTCTTGCCCGCCGGAATATCAAAGCTGACGTCCCGCAGGATCGGAACGACCCGTCCGCCTGACGAGAACTGAACCGTCAGGTTCTGGACGCGCAGGGAAGTGTCCACGTCAGTTTGCGCGAGCATCAGGGAAACCCGCCGCAACCAGGTTCTCCCGGGTGGTGTCGGAAATGAGGGCCCTGGCGTTTCTGGCTTCGCGCCAGCCAATTGCCATCAACTCGGTGAACTGCTCCAGCCCGTCATCAATGACGATTGATCCCGCTGGCCCCTTGAACTTCATGTCGCTGAGACTCTTCTTCGTGAACATGCCAAGTGAAAAGTTTCGAACTTCGAACGCAGTCATATCCTTCCATTGAAGCGATTGCGAGGGAAGCTGCCCCCGGGAAATACGGATACCGGATGCATCAATCGTGACCTCACTCACAAGCTTAACCATGCAGCTGAACAAGTGGCTGCCGAGCAGGAGGCACAGCGGGAGGATGAGGAGCTGCCAGCCGGACAGGAGCGGGTTCACCAAAGAGACAAGGGCCGCAAGCAGGAAGGCCGCTCCGGCGCGGGCCATCTCGAACATCAATTGCTTACGTCGCCAGCGAAACGTCATCATGGTCTCAGGAGTCAAAAACGTCTCGCGCAGACATCCAGCGTACCGCCGGATGCTTGCGCGTGGATTTCAGCAGGTTCGCCAGAACCGCTTCAATCTCCGGGCTCCACAACAGGTGGTGCGTGAGAATGCCAAGCGGCTCGGTCGCCCTCGCTGGATGGACCCGCCGCCATCTGAGCTTCCTTAGCAGAAGGGAGGCCACAAGACCTTCGCTTTTTGGAACCTTCCCGCGCCGCCAGTCAATCACATCCAGATGTGCATTCACTTGCCGCAGCGTCTGGGCGCGCTGACCAACCGGCCGGGGCTTCCAGGTTGAGAGCCCCGCAAAGCCCAGTCGCGGAAGTTGCGTTACCAGGCGCGGACTGATGCGGTTCCATGGTGGCACAAGCACCGGAATGGATCGGGCTCCGAACCTGCTTCGAA
>JBILMZ010000052.1:0-17602 GCA_044375275.1 Micropepsaceae bacterium
CGCCAAAGCGGACGAATGCCTCGAGGTCTTCCTCGAGCGCCTTGGGAAAGATGGACTTCAGCTGGACCTTCGTGAGCATGGGCACCCCCGTCTTGCTGGACGAATCATTGTTGACCCGGAGTGTAGCCCAGCTTGAGCGTGACAGGCGCACACCCGGAGCGGTTCGGAATGGCCGTCTGACCGGGGCGCTGCTAGTTTCGGTCTGCAGGGAGAGTTTGCATGGTCAGGGAATCAGTCACAGGAGTTGCAGGCCTGAGCCGTCGGGAGTTTTTCCCGGCCTTTGCGGCATCGTTGGCTGCAACCAGCATGCTGCAATCCCGCGCGCTGGCAGCGACGCCGCGCACGCTCGACCAGTGGGCGCAGGACATCGCCGACCTGAACCGCGACCTCGCAAAGGGCGCCACAAGCCTGCTGCAGTGGCAGGACGGCATTGAGCGCCTGGCCCGGGGCATCGACCTGCCGGGCCTCGCGCGCTACCTCGACTTTGACCGCCTGACCGCCACGATGGAGTTCCCGACGCGACTCGCCGAGACGGCGGACCCGAAGTTCCCGAGCCACATCAATGTCGCAGGAATCGAGCGCCCGTGGTTCATCCGCTTCTTCGGCATGCGCAAGGGCGGCGCGATTATCCCGCACGTCCACAACAACATGGTCTCCTCGCATCTCGTGATGCAGGGCAGCTTCCATGCGCGCACCTTCGATCGCGCAGGCGATGATGTCGAGGCGGGCAGGGTGTTGCTGCGTCCCCGCATTGACGAAACGATGCAGGCGGGCGGCGTGATCTCCATGTCGGACGACCGCGACAACGGTCACTGGCTGCTGGCAGGCGAGGACCGCTCCTTCACCTTCGACGTCGGCATCGTGAACCTGTCAAAGACGCGCGCCTATGAGCTGAAGGCCAACAAGTACAACATGATCTTCGTCGACCCGACGGGCAAGCCCGACAGCAAGGGGTTGGTCGCAGCGCCGGTCATCACGTTTGACGAATGCAGTGCGAAGTTTGCGGGATAGTCACCGGCCCGAGATCCCCGCCTTCGCGGGCCCTGAATCCCCGCCTGCGCGGGGATGAGGCTTTGCGGCGATTGGCAGGCCAATCGCTCGCAAGCGCCTCAGTTATCGTCCATCTTGAGCGCTGCGATGAAGGCTTCCTGCGGGATCTCGACGCTGCCGAACTCCCGCATCTTCTTTTTGCCTTCCTTCTGCTTGTCCAGCAGCTTGCGCTTGCGCGAGATGTCGCCGCCATAGCACTTTGCGGTCACGTCCTTGCGCATGGCCTTGATGGTCTCGCGCGCAATCACCTTGCCGCCGATCGCGGCCTGGATCGGGATCTGGAAGAGGTGCTGCGGGATCAGGTCCTTCAGCTTCTCGCACATCGCCCGGCCGCGCATCTCGGCACGCTGGCGGTTCACGATCATTGAGAGCGCATCGACCGGCTCGGCATTCACGAGGATCGACATCTTGACGAGGTCGCCTTCCTTGTAGCTGTCGACATGATAGTCGAAGCTTGCATAGCCACGGCTCACCGACTTCAGCCGGTCATAGAAGTCGAACACGACTTCGTTCAAAGGCAGGTCGTACTTCACCAGCGCGCGGTTGCCGGCATAGGTCAGGTCGACCTGGCGGCCGCGGCGGTCTTCGCAAAGCTTGAGCACCGAGCCCAGATATTCGTCAGGCACGAGGATCGTCGCCTTGATCCACGGTTCCTCGATGTGCTCGATCCGCACGACATCAGGCATGTCCGCCGGATTGTGCAGCTCAACAACCTCGCCATTGGTGAGGAAGATCTTGTAGACGACCGAAGGCGCCGTCGTGATCAGGCTCAGGTTGAATTCGCGTTCAAGCCGCTCGCGGATGATGTCGAGGTGCAAAAGCCCCAGGAAGCCACAGCGGAAACCGAACCCAAGCGCAGCCGAAGATTCCGTCTCGTAGGAGAAGCTCGCGTCGTTCAGCGCCAGCTTCGAGATGGCCTCGCGCAATTCCTCGAACTCGGCGGCATCCACCGGGAACAGGCCGCAGAACACGACCTGCTGCGCCGGCTTGAAGCCAGGCAGAGGGGTTTCCGTTCCCTTGCGCTCGTCCGTGATCGTGTCACCGATCCTTGTGTCGGCAACTTGCTTGATGGCGGCCGTGAGGAAGCCGACTTCGCCCGGTCCCAGCCTGTCGACGGCGACGCGCTTGGGCGTGAACACGCCCACGCGATCGACTTCGTAGACGGCATTCGTCGCGATCATGCGTATCTTCTGGCCCTTGCGGATTTCGCCATCGATGACGCGGAAGAGCACGACCACGCCCAGATAGGCATCATACCAGCTGTCGACAAGCAGTGCCTTCAGCGGTTTGGCGATGTCACCCTTTGGCGCAGGCAGGCGCGTGACGATGGCTTCAAGCACGTCGCCAATGCCAAGCCCGGTCTTGGCCGAGATCAGGACGGCATCAGAGGCATCAATGCCGATCACGTCCTCGATCTGCTGGCGAATGCGGTCCGGTTCGGCGGCGGGCAGGTCGATCTTGTTCAGGATGGGAACGATGTCGAGGCCGGCATCGAACGCCTGGTACACGTTGGCCAGGGTCTGCGCCTCGACGCCCTGGCTGGCATCAACGACAAGCAGTGCCCCTTCGCAGGCGGCAAGGCAGCGTGAGACTTCGTAGCCGAAGTCGACATGGCCCGGCGTGTCCATGAGGTTCAGCAGGTAGGTCTTGCCGTCCTTGGCCTTGTAGTTGAGCCGGACGGTTTGCGCCTTGATGGTGATCCCGCGCTCGCGCTCGATGTCCATCGAGTCGAGGATCTGGGCCTTCATTTCACGGGCTTCCAGGGCGCCACAAAACTCGATCAGACGGTCGGCAAGCGTCGACTTGCCGTGATCGATATGGGCAACGATGGAAAAGTTTCGGATGAGCGAGAGATCTACCATGGAGGGCGAGGAGATAGCCTCTCGCGCCCGCCCTGTCGAGCGGCAAAATGCCTTAGAATCTGCGGTGTGGCGCCCTCAATTCGGCCTTCCGGCGCCGATTGCGTCGTATGGCCCGCCGCAGCCGTGGTTTACGCTCCGGCCAGCGTTTCCGGGCCACTGCCAGCCCCTCGGCAATGGCGATGGAGCGGCTGATATGCCGCCGCCTGCGCACCTTGCCCCGGAAGCGGCGATCGGGCCCGGCCTCGATCGACTCGTCGGGGTTGACCGTCAGTGTTTCACCATCCCCGTCCGTAACATCGGCCTGGCCCGAAATCGTCGACATCTCGGTCTGGCCATCCTCGGCGACATCGAAGACGAGCTCGGTGCCGCGGATGCCGATGGACACCGCCGGTGTCTTGATCTCGACCTTGTCCCTCGGGATCGACCCCGACAGGAACCGGAACGCACCCTTCGTCAGCGTGATGGCCTGCGCGCTGTCCGCACCGCCGGGACTGTAGACATAGCGGTCGATGATGACTTTCGCGTTCTCGCCCAGCGTCAGCTTCGAGCCGTCCGAGAATTTGATGACGAGAGCACTCTCTTCGCCGGTCTCGACCACCTCGTTCATGTAGACGGCATCTTCGAACTCGATCTCGTCCTTCGGATCGGGCGCGATGGTGGACCAGGCATAGTTCACGATGTCCTCGACGCCACCCACGCCGTCCTCCTCGATGTCGGCGAGGGCTCGTCCCGAGGCGCCAAATCCGATGGCGGCAGCCCCGGCAGCGAGGGCGGTGCGGCGGTTGAGCTTCATTCTGGCACTCCACGGACAGGTCCCGCACCTGTAGAGTGCTGGACGAAAGGTCGGCGCTGGTCCCCGAAATGCCGGGGTCCGCATGAACAGTCGATGAACGTGAGTATATGACCAAACCGCCGCGCGCGAAACAGCCCGATACCGAGCTCAAGGACCTCTGGCCCGGGCAGTCGGTGGAATTGCTGAAGGCGTTGCACATCCTCACGCGAGACGGGAAGCTGAACGCGGACTCGCGGCGCAAGCTCAAGCAGGTCCAGCATTTGGTGCAGCTCATTCGTGCGCCGCTGGACCGGCTGTTCGAGGAGAACGACGCCGTTCGGCTCGCCGACCTCGGCGCGGGCAAGTCCTATCTGGGCTTCATCCTGTATGACCTTGTCTTCGCGTCGAAGCCGGGTGGCACGATCATGTCGGTGGAGACACGGGACGAATTGACGGCGCGCGCCCGCGAACTCGCAGCCACCGTCGGCTTCGAGCGCATGCAGTTCGTGACTGCCGAGATCGGCTCCGTGAAGATGCCGGAGCGCATCGACATGGTCACGGCACTGCACGCCTGTGATACGGCAACCGACGACGCGATCCGCTTTGGCCTGCATCACCAGGCAAAGGTGATCGCGCTGGTTCCCTGCTGCCAGGCGGAGCTGTCGCGCCAGCTTGAAGCGCAGGCACGTCATCCGCTGCACCAGCTCTGGCGCCATCCGATCCAGCGTCGCGAGTTTGCGAGCAACCTGACCAATGTGATCCGCGCCCTCTATCTCGAAGCACACGGCTACAAGGTCCGCGTCACCGAGCTCGTGGGGTGGGAACACGCCATGAAGAACGAGGTCATCCTGGCCGAGCGACACCAGCTGTCGAACGCGCAGGCGCGGGCCGAGCTGCTCGCCTTGCTTGACCGGTTGCCGGCGCGGCCCGCCCTGGTTGCCGACATCAAGCCGGATTAAGCCTGTACTAACCTTCGCAAGCCCGGTTGTTTGAGAATTTTTACCTCTTGGCGGCTATGGTCCGGCGCCATTCACTTTGACCCGGCACGCTCTTGGGTATTAGCTAGGAGCGGAGCATCGAGGGGCCGATGACCGCAGAGACCGAAAGACCGAGAGTGGTGCCGCCAAAGGCGCGCCGTCCGAGGCGCAAGCCCGCGCCGGTGCAGGCACCCGCGCGTCCGGGCTCCATCGAGGAGATCGAACGCGGTCCATCCGGCAAGTCCATCGCCGCTGTCTTCGACTTCGACGGCACGCTGATCGCAGGTTATTCGGCCCTCGACGTCGCCCAGGCCCGCCTGATACGGGGACAGGTCAGCGGGGCGGAACTGCTCGGCATGGTCAGCCTCGCGGTGCAGGGTCTCGCCGGCCGCGCGGACTTCAAGGACCTGATCGCCTTCCTCGGCAAGCAGTGGAAGGGCAAGCCGGAAGCCGAACTGATGAAGGAAGGCGAGCGCCTGTTCCAGTCGCGCATCGCTGATCGACTCTACCCCGAGATGAAGCGTCGACTCGAGGCGCACCGCGCCAAGGGCCACACGCTCGTCCTGGCGTCGTCGGCAACCGCTTTCCAGGTTGAACCGGCGGCAAAGTTCCTTGGCTTCGATCACGTGCTCTGCACGCGCTTCGAGACCCGCGACGGCAAGATGACCGGCAAGCCTGCCAATGCGTCCATGTGGGGCGAAGGCAAGGCCAATGCCGTGCGCGCGCTCGCGAAGAAGCTCAAGCTCGACCTCCGGAAGTCGTGGGCCTACGCAGACGGCAATGAGGAAGTGCCGCTCATGCAGGCCGTCGGCAACCCGCGCCCGACAAATCCGCATTCAAAGCTGGAGGCGGTGGCAAAGGCCCACAACTGGCCAACCCTGAAATTCGAAAGCCGCGGCCGCCCCAGCCCGGCCGTCGTGATGCGCACGATGACAGCGCTCTATGCGATGGGGCCGCTCGGCATGCTGGCCGCGGCTACGGGCATCATCAATAACGACGTTCGCTCGGCCATCAACTTCATGACGCCGGCGTGGATGGACCTTGCCCATTCGCTGGCAGGCGTGGATGTGCGCGTGGACGGCGAGCCTTATCTCTGGTCACACCGGCCAGCCGTCTTCATCTTCAACCACAAGACCAACTTCGACGCCCTCATCATCGGCAAGCTTTTGCGCACGGACTTCACCGGCGTCGCCAAGAAGGAGCTCGAAAGGCACCCGATCATGGGGCCCGCTGGTCGCCTGATGAAGGTCGCCTTCATCGATCGCGGCGACGCGAAGAAGGCGGTCGAGACCATGAAGCCCATCATGAAGCTGGCGCAGGAAGGCATTTCCATTGCGATTGCTCCCGAAGGCACGCGCGCCAAGACCCGTGAGTTGCTCCCCTTCAAGAAAGGTGCCTTCCGCATCGCAATGGCGGCAGGCATCCCTATTGTGCCGATCGTCATCCGCAACGCGGAGGACATCGGTGCCCGCGACGGCTTCTTCATGCGTCCGGGAACGGTCGAAGTGAAAGTGCTGCCGCCAATCTCGGTCGCAGACTGGTCACTCGATGACCTCGAGGAGAGGATCGACGCCGTGCGCGACCTCTTTGTTGCAACGCTGAAAGACTGGCCCAATGGCGGCATGAAGCTGCTAAGCGTGAAGCCTGCGAGGCGCAGGCGTTAGGCCCGCGTCCGGGAACGGTCCGGCTCGAATCCGCCAAATTCATCATCACTCCAAGCCTATCACTTGATTTGCCAAATCATTCGCGTACCCTGACGGACATGATGAACTGGTCCCAGTGCACGGCTGTAGAGAGAAGCGCGGACAAGGTCAGCGGTGTCTGGCTTTTCAAGGGAACGCGCGTGCCTGTGAAGGCGCTCTTCGAGAACCTCGAAACCGGAGCGACGGTGCAGGACTTCCTTGTTTGGTTCCCAGGCGTTTCGGCTGCACAGGTGGAAGCCGTACTGGAGCATGCGCAACGCAGCCTGGATGCAGCCTGACACGCCATGAAGATCCTGTTCGATCAGGGAACACCCGTTCCTCTCAGGGCTGTCTTGCGGGCATACGACGTAACGACGGCCTTCGAATGCGGTTGGCAGGAGTTGTCAAATGGTGACCTCATCAGCGCTGCCGAGCGCGCGGGTTATGATGTCCTCGTGACGACCGACAAAAACCTGAAGTATCAGCAGAATTTGTCGGGCCGAAGGCTCGCGGTAGTCGTGTTGCCGACGACCAGCTGGAAGAAAATTCAGGCCAACGCAGCTGTGGTCGCAGAAGCGATCTCTGTTCTGGCATCAGGTGCATATGTTGAGGTCACGTTTCCAGCCTGACCCAACGACAGTGACACTGGTTGCGGGCCCCAACATCTGTGCAGGGTCGTCACGCCTCTCGCTTCCATGTTTTGCAGTCTGATGTTTGTCCCGGCACGCAAAGCGATCAGTGCCGGTTACTTCCGCTCCCGCAGGCGCTCCCAGGCCAGCGCCTCGATCGTGTCGATCCGGCGCAGCACATCCCTCAGCATGACCGCAAACTGTGTCCGGCGAGCCGCCATGTTGTCGGTCATGTCGAGGAGTTTCTGGTTGCGGGCCAGCTGCAGCCCCGTCTGGAAGAGATGCTTGGAGACGGACTCGGCACTCTGGATCTTCTTCTGCAGCATGTACTGCCGGCCGACATTGCCGCACGAGTTGAGGAATTTTTTCTCGTCGAAATGCGCGCCGGGATCATGCGCATCGAGTGTATCGGCGACGACCACATAGGCCTCGAAGAATGAGCGAAGCACGCCCGGCGCCGTGATGGGCCTCAGGGACTTGATAAGCGCATTCACCTGGTCACGCCCGCCATTCAGGGCAGCAGCCCAGCCCGGGGCCTGCAGCTTCAGTTCGCGGTCAACCGCCGCCCTGAATTCGCTCTTCTCCTTGAAGAAGAACTCGAACTTCAGGATATCGCGAAGCCGGAACACTTCGTCCCAGAACGCGGTCTCCCGGTCGCCAGGCTGATCGACCGCCTTGAGCAGCGCGAGTTCGATCAGGGCATCATTGATGAAGAAGTGGATGATGGTGTTGCGATAGAAGGCGGCAGCCAGATGCTGGTCCGGACCGATGCTGTAAACCGTCTGCAGGCCACCGCGATGGATCGCAACGACATTGTGTCCCGCGAGCGCTTCCAGGATGCGTCGAACGGACTCGGCATCGGGCAGGCGGGCACTCGGCGCGATGGGCAGCCGGCGTCCGACGGCGAGCGCCAGGTATTCTTCAAGCTCCTCGAAGATCTCGTCCAGCGTCAGGGCGCGGCCACGGTGTGACAGCAGCACGAGTGCCGCCAGCGACGTGCCGGTGACCGGCGTGACGTCGTTGATCCGTGTCGAGACTTCGAAGGCGACCTTCTGGACTGCGATCGTATCCTCGTCGCTGTCCGACGCCCGGCCATCGGGCGGTCCAAGCATGGCGCGCAGCGAAACCGGTTCGGCGATGCGAAAATAGATACGTCCGAAAGGTTCGCGCTGCGCCCGGAAGAAGCGGACGAACCACGCCAGGTTCTCGGCCTTCTTGACGCCGCCCTTGGCTTCGGCCGCGAACTCGCTGACCTCGTGAAGCTGGTCATAGGCGATCGAGATCGGCATCAGGCTCAGGTCTTCGACGCGACCTTCCTTGTAGGCCGCAACGAGATAGTTCAGCAGCCCCAGCTTGGGCGGCAGCAGCTTGCCGGTGCGCGAGCGCCCGCCCTCGATATACCATTCAAGGCTGAACCGCTTTTCGGCGAGATAGCCCAGATACTCCCGGAGCACGAACTTGTAGACAGGATTGCTCTTGGTATCCCGGCGAATGAACACGCGGCCCGCCTTGCGCGCGATCGTGCCCATGGGCCAGAAGGCAAGGTTGATGCCACCGAATGTAGTGGGGACCGCCAGCCTGTTGTCGGCAAAGGCGACTGATGTCACGGCTGAGTCCAGATTCGACTTGTGGCTGGGCAGGATGATGCCGGGTGCGCGCTCAAGCGCCTCCCGCGTCCGCTCGATCTGCGCCTGGTCGTAGTCAATCTGTGCACCATAGCCTCGCGTAAACAGTCCCCGGGCGAGCTGCATCATCAGGTCGATGGCAAACGGGCTATGGGCCGTCCGCAGTTCCTGCAGGTACCCCAGCGCTTCCGTGTGCACGGACTGCTCGCTGCGTTTGAGCGACGAGGCGAGTCCACTTGCCCCGTCACGAAACCGCTTCGACGCTGCGATCTGTTCCCGGACGAGGCGGGGCATCTTGTAGCGGCGTCCTATCAGCCTGTATTCGGCGCGCTCAAGGGCCAGATGCGCCTGGCGATCAACAAAGCTGGCAAAGCCTTCGGCATTGCTGATGTCGGCATCGGAGGCGGCCTTCGCGCGGTCATTCAGGTTTCCGACCGTGGCAGGCTGGGCGGCGACAAGGCGGCATCGCTCCGGCTCCGTCTGCAGGATGCGGACCTGCAGCTTCTCGCGCGGCCTGCGCGGATCGCGCAGCATGAGCAGGTCAGAGATGCGGGCAAGTCGTTCGCCCTCCAGCTCCCGCGGCAGCCAGGCAATCCGCACCGGTGCAAGGACGGCCGAGGCGTCGGACAAATGGGGCGCAAGCTGCTGCGTAAAAGTCTTTAGCTCATCCGGACGCGCCGGAAGGTTGATGTAGGATACCTGCGAAAGGTCAGTGCCTGGCGGACGCGTCTGCGCGACCCAGCGTTCGATGAACTGGCGCTCCGTGGCTGTCCGGCAATCGACCAGGAACACGATGCGCGCGCCGGCCTCGGCAGGCCAGGTAGGCAGGGGCGTCCCCTGGATCTGTGGTGAAACGGTCTCGTTCATCCCGGGTCAGCTTCCGAACCTGCAGCCCGTTTGAGCAGGCCGCGAAAGGCTACCTGGGCCGTCTTTCCTTCGTTGATCACGCCATTCACTTCGGAGGCAATCGGCATTTCGACACCATACTCCTCGCCCAACTGCAGCACGGTCTTGGCGGACTTCACGCCTTCCGCCACTTGGCGCATCCCGGCGAGGATGTCGGCGATCTTGCGGCCCTTGCCAAGTTCAAAACCCACCGTTCGATTGCGGCTTTGCGGACTGGTACAGGTTGCGATCAGGTCGCCAATACCGGCGAGCCCGGCAAAGGTCTCGGTGCGGCCACCCATGGCAACGCCCAGCCGCGTGATCTCGTTCAGCGCGCGCGCGATGACGGCGGAGCGTGTGTTTTCTCCGGCCCCCGCGCCATCGCCCATGCCCGCGGCAATCGCCATGACATTCTTCAGCGCGCCGCCAAGTTCGCAGCCTGCCACGTCGGTGTTCGTATAGACGCGGAACAGGCCGGTCTTGAAGATGGCCTGCAGTTCCTGGACGATCACTTCGTCCTCCATCGCGATGACGCTGGCAGCCGCATAGCCCGCCATGACTTCACGCGCGAGGTTCGGCCCCGAGAGCACGCCCGCCGGATGGCCCGGAAGTTCCTGCTTGATCACCTGCGTCATGCGCAGCTTCGTACCGAGCTCAAGTCCCTTCGAAAGGCTGATCAGCGGAACCCAGGCGCGAATGTGCTTGCCGACCTCACGCGCCGTCTCGCGCATGGCCTGGGACGGGACGCCCATGATGACGACATCCGCATCCCGCACGGCTTCCTCGATCGATGTCGTGGCGCGAAGCGCCTGGGGCAGGCGCGCGCCGGGAAGGTATCGTTCATTGGTATGGCGCGTGTTGACCTCGTCAACGGTCTCCGGCGAGCGGGCCCAGATGACGGCGGGCACATTGCGCGCGACGAGGCAGGCCACTGTCGTGCCCCATGATCCGCCTCCCAATACCGCTGCTCTTATTCTCATTGCTCGCAGTATTGGCGTGGAACCCGGCGAACCGCAAGGGAGACCCTGCGTTTTCCCTCAGCGGCAGGCAGCATTCACGATGACAGGGCCTTGGCAAGGCAGGGCAGGCTCACATCCATCCGATAGTCCACGGACGAATGATTGTCCGGAAACTCCTCGTACACATGGGATATGCCCAATTGTGCAAGTGCACGGTGAAGACGCCGGGCTCCGTAAATCAGGTTGTACTGGTCGACGTCGCCGCAATCGATGTAGAGCGCCTTCAGCTTTGAAAGCCCCTGGCCGCGGCTCCGCACCATCACGACCGGGTCCCAGTTGAGGAAGTTCTGCCAACGCTCGGGGATGATCTCGCAGGTCTCCGGGTCGACGGGCAGGCGCACACCCATATAGGCCGAAGGATCGGGGTCATAGGTCGCGCACATGGCCAGAATCATCAGCACATGCGTATCGGAGTCGCTGGGCTTGCGCTTGGCGTGGAAATTCGTGAGCCAGGTCTTGATGTCGTAACTCACGGGCGCAAGCGACCGAAGCACGCCCGGAAAGTCCGGCAGGTAGACAAGCTCGAACGCCATGTCCCCGGAATGGCAGGCAGCCGCACTCCAGAAGTCCGGGTACAGCATCGCATGCGCAATGGCGCCATAGCCGCCGGAGCTCTTTCCGAAGAGCCCGCGCCGTCCGGTGCCCCCGCAGGAAAACCGGCTCTCGACCAATGGAACGGCTTCCTTCAGCAGGAAGTCCGCCCAGTTACCCATGGCCGACGAGTTGATGTACTGGTTGCCGCCCAGCCTGGTGAAGCAGTCCGGGAACGCCACGACGACCGGCGGCATCGCGCCCGACGCGATGAGCCTGTCCAGCCGCTCAGGCACGTTCTCGCCGAAATTCTTCCAGTTCGTGTGGGCGGGCCCGCCAGCGGTGAAGCCAACAATGTCGACCAGCAGCGGCAGATCCTTGCCGTCATGGCCATGAGGCACATAGACGTCGATCATGCGCCGTGAGGGATCGCCCAGCAGGTTGCCCTTGAGCACGTCGCTGTCGATCCACAGACGATGGACGGTACCGGCGGGAATGCTGTGGTCTTTTCTCATTGTGCTTGTTCTTCTTTCCGGCCTGGCCTGTATTCGCGTGAGAGGTGCTTGCGCAGTTCGGCTTCGTCCATCCAGATCGGCTTGAATGCCTCCTTCAGGAAGATCGGCGACTGGTCGGCATAGTGGGGCGATGTCTCGTCGAGCGTGGCCGACCCGAACTGGTGGATGCCTTCGGCCTTCATGTTGCCCTTCGGATCCCAGTCGACGATGTAATAGAGCGTATCGCCTTTGGCGGCTGTGAACGTGCCATCAGGACCGACTTCGACCGAGGCCTCGAAATCGCGAAGGACATCCGGGCCACCATTCGCCGGCGCGTCGAGCTTGCCACGGCGGAAGCGGTTGACCTCGCCCCATGCGGGATCGAGGCGGCCAAAGTGCTTCATCAGGGTCTGCGCCGCCTTGCGCAGCGCCTCGACGGCATCACCCGCCGGCTTGCCGGCGAAGGTAGGAACAACGACCGGCAACCCCGTCATGACGGCAAGCGCGGCGCCCCGGTTCGCGGCATCCGTGGACATGTCATAGCTGCGCAGGATCGCCTGTGCCTGCGCAAGCAGCGCCGCATCCGGGTCCTTCGAGAAGTCCTTCGCCACCAGGTCACGGATGACACCCGCGAGCACGGAGCGCTGCGAGTACAGCTTGTCGAACTTGATCGCGCGGAACTCCTCCGCCGAAATCGACGTGTCAGCCGCCAGCAACTCCTCGAAGCGCAGGCCCCGGTTCGTGACGCGGTCCTCGATACCGAACGTTGCCGGAAACGCCTCGCGCTTCAGGTTGTCGGCCGCATCGCTCGCCATGAACGGATGGTTGTTCGCATTGTACACATAGCCGGACTTTGGCGCGACGATCTTGGGCACATCGGCGAACGGATGATAGGCAGTCCAGAGCGTTCGGGACGTATCGCCCGGAAGGTATTTCTGCCAGTCATATGCCGGATCGCGCACGGGCGACACGCTGTTGTAGACATAGGCAACGCGCCCCGTGGCATCGGCATAGGTGAAGTTGAAGCTCGGGATGGCCTGCAGCTCGAGCGCCTTGACGAAGCTGTCCCAGTCCTGCGCCTTGTTGAGCGCGCGATAGCCTTCCACCTGGTTGATGCGGTCAATGCCTGCAAAGCGGATGGCATAGGTGCCATGGGGCTGGCGCATCACGGGGCCATATTTCGACCAGAGCACCTCGCGCTTCACGCGGATGGCAAGCGGACCCAGCACGCGCAGCGCGATGACGGCGTCACTGCGCTCGAAGTCGATCCACTGTCCGTCAAACCTGTACTGGTTCGGATTGTCCGGGTTGAGCGTCATGACAAACACGTCGACGAGGTCCGGCGTGTTGACGGTGTTGGCCCAGCCAAGCTTCGGCCCGAAGCCGTGATTGATGAAGGGCGAGGCTGGAAAGAGGCCGCCGGCAATGTCGAGGCCTTCGTCTGACTTCAGCCGCGCCTCATACCAGGCCAGCGGGCCGGTATAGGGCTGGTGCGAATTGATAAGGAGGCGCGTGTGCCCGTCCGCTGAACGCGAAGGCGCCACCGCCATCGCATTCGAGCCGGAGCCTTGCGGCATGCTGACTTCATGCTGGCGCGTCGGTTCGAACAGTTCGCGCAACTGTCGGTCAAAGCCGAAGAAGAGCGGCAGGAAGAACGAGAAGCCGGCCGTGATCTCTTCCGGCGTCACCGGCGTGAAGCCCGGCAGCACCTTGTCCGGATGTTCCGACGCATAGAGGTTGAGGCCGTCTGCATAGGCCACAAGCGACGCATGCGTCCCGGCGCTGATCAGGCCGCGCGCGATGTTGTCCTGGTACTGCGCCTCGACGCGTGAACGCACCTTGAGCAGCTGCACCAGATAATCGGTGATGGCGGGATCGCCAGCTTGCACGGTCATCACGTCACCCACGCCAACGGCCCGCGTCAGCGCGTTGAGGAGGCGAGGGGCCTGGTTCTGCGTGACAGCCATCCGACCGCGACTGGTCATGACCGATTGCTGGATGGTCAGGAAGTCGTCCTCGGCATGCGCATAGGCGAGGCCGAAGGCGACATCCGCGTCGCGCTTGCCGTACACGTGCGGCACACCAAACGTGTCGCGCATGACGCGCACTTCATAGTTCTTGCCATTCTCGCGATGGGCGCTCCAGTCCGTGGAGCCAACGATTTCCGGGTCGAGCAGGGCCGCCACGAGAACAACAAGGGCGGCAATCAGGCCGCCGCCCCACAACATCAGCTTTCGCAACATGCCCCTGAAACTTCCCTCGCGGCCAATCAGCGTCCGTTGCAGTCTATCGGATCGCCCGCCCAGGTACACTTGTCTTCCGAAGATTCAGGCTTTTGATTGCCCGCGATGGCGCGGATGCCGTCCCCAACGGTTCGCCAGGCCAAGGCTTCCTGCTCGCGTTCCTTGTCGAGTTGCGCCTGCCGTGCCTCGGCAATGCTGCCTTCAGCCTCAAGCGCCGCTTCCTGGTAGAGCCTGTTGGCGGCCCCGAACGTGATCTTGCGCTTGATGAGGTCGGCCGTGACAAGGTCGAGCTTCAGCGCAAGCGCCTTGCGGGCGGCCGTCTGCGCGGGCCAGTGATCCTTCGCCACCACATGCATCCTGTCCCTGCACGCGACCTGGTCGCGGGACAGCGCCTTGATGGCTTCGACCTCGCGCGCGCTTGGCTGGACATCAAGCGCGAGCATCTCCGGCGTGATCTCGCCGGGGCTGACGACCGGAACCTTGCCGAGGATCGGCTGGATGGCGGGATTGCTTCGCCGCGCTTCACAGAAGTCGGCCGCGCGGCCTTCGTCGAAATCGGCGACATAGCTGCGCACCATGGTGCAGCCTGACAGAAGAGCGCCTGCCATGGCGATCGCAAGGATCCTGTGTCCCATGTTCCCCCGGGGATTGTATGAACTTCACCAGCCGGAAGAATGAAACGCCACCTTTTCTCCCTAAACAAGAGCGAAGCGTCTCGAAATGGCGGCGCGCTTGCAGCCGATTTCTGTTGATGGCCACTAGGATTGGTGGTGCGTGCAGCCAATCCGCTGAAATCGTGTGATTGCGGCCACAAGATGTAGCACGTTGGCCAGGCGAACTTGCGGTGGCAGCGGAATCGTCTGATCCTCCGCCGCAATCGCGTCAAAGGGGAATCTGTCATGAAAATCGCTGTTGCCGCCGCCGTCGCGGTTCTCGCCGTCACTGCACCGACGGCCGAGAAGCCGCCCGCGTTCCAGGCCTCCAGCGTGCTCGGCGCGGATTCCAAGGGCCCGAACTGGACCGTGTCCCCGGAAGTACGCAGCGACGGCTTCGTCCGCCTCTATACGGTGGAGACCAGCTACGGGAAGTTCCAGGTGAACGGCCACCGCCGCATGCAGGACCGGCTCCAGGAACTCCGCGCGCTCACCGTGCTTGAGGAAATGTCCGACACAAAGGCCTTCGCCGATGCCCTGGGCAGCGCCGGCCTCGCCCCCATCAAGTTCGGCCGCGACCTGATCCTCGATCCGGTCGAGACGACAGGCAATCTCTTTTCGGGCATCGCCGGCATGTTTGACCGCACCGTGTCCGAGGTCGAGCACTCGGACGCGAGCCGCGATGGCTTCGTCGAAAGCGTGACCGGCGTGAAGAAGGCGATGCGCGAGCTCGCCTTCGAGCTGAAGGTCGATCCCTACACCGACTTCACGCCGCTGCAGGAAGGCCTCGTGGACGTGGCCCGCGTGATGGCAGCCGGCAACCTGTCGGTCTCGGCAGCGATCTCGGCCATCCCGGGAGGTGCCGGCATCGCGGTGTCGGCGACGTCAACGGCATCAGGCCTCGCCAATCCCATCCGTGACAAGACATCCGCCGAGATCGCAGAACTCGTCACGGTCAGGCTCAAGGCCCTGAACGTGGCAGAGGATGTGATCGAGCATTTCGTGGAGAACACGGCCTATTCGCCCGGCGACCTCTATGTGATCGCGGAAGCGCTGACGACGCTCGGCGCAGCGAACGCCGACGCCTATGTGCGCCTCGCCGCCGCCGTGCAGAGCGACGACGCGGCGAAGTTCAACCGCTACCGGGCCGAGCTCCTCGCCCGCAAGTCGGCGAGCCTCGGAAACCTGAAGGAGTTCTACGCCGTGCGCGAGTTCGCGCTGAACCGCGACGCAAAGGGAACGCTCGTGGCCGCGTTCCCGTTTGACGGCCTGGCCTGGACCGAGACGGTCGAGCGCTCCGTCGGCGCGATCAGCCAGGAGCTCGCCACCCGCGGCGAGACGCGTCCCCCCGTCTTCGCGACGACCGGCAAGCTCACGCCCCGCGCGGAAGCCGAGCTGAAAAAGCGCGGCTGGAAGCTGGTGTCGCTGGATTAACGGGCGCGCGCCTGTGACGGAAGTCACGGGCCAAACCCCTCGTTTCCGCCACAAACCGGGCGTATATTGAACCGGTAACATCACGCTTGGGAGAAGTCGACGTGTTGAAAAAGTCAGTCAGTTTCAGCCTTGTTGTGGCAGCCATCTCGGTGGCAGCGATCGCCCCCGCGCAGGCCGGCAAGGTCTACGGCAATTACGGGCAGGGCAGTGGCCAGCAGGACAGCGGCTATTACCAGGAGAGCAACTCGTCCTGTAACGACGTCGACATCGCCGTCGGTACAGGCATCGGCGGCCTGGTCGGCGGCATCATCGGCAATCAGTTCGGCAAGGGCTCCGGCAACACGGCGGCCACGATCGGCGGCGTGATCCTCGGCGGCATCGCCGGCAACGCGATCGCGAAAGACGCCTGCCAGGACAAGCGCCAGGACGCCCACTATTACAACAACGCATACTATGAATCGTTCAATGATCCGGACGAGGACGAGCGCTATGAGTGGAACAATCCCTACACCAACAATCATGGCTATGTGAGCGCAGGCGAGTACTACGACGAGGGCTATCAGGACTTTGACGGCCCCTGCCGCGAGTTCACGCAGTCCGTCTACATTGACGGCCGCCCCGAGCAGGCCACGGGCGTGGCATGCCGCCAGCAGGACGGCACCTGGCGCATCGTCTCCGGCCAGTAATCCGACCCATCGGCAAGAGCCAGGGCGTGCGTGAAATCCTCACGCGCGCCCTTCTCGTTTTCGGGGTCGCGTTAACAAAGAATTAACGCGGTAAACCGCCAAAAACGCCCCTGAATTTATTCCCGACGAAAAAATTTATTTCGGCGAAAAATTCCGGAGGCGCGGTGGAATATCCGCTTCAGCCGCAAAGCGCACCGGCGTGCGTGCGCGCGATCCCTTCACCGGCACGATGCGGCCGCAAAAACGGGGACGCGATTTCCCGCGCGTTTCCGCAGCTTTCCCGGTTGAGAACCGTACACCACGCGCTGCTTGGAAGTTGCGCCTGAAACTGTCATCGGGAATTCTCAACGCCTGCCACCGTGAGTTCCGGAGCACACGGGCATGATTTTGGAGCGCGCCAGGGAAGGGTCCCCCCACTTTACTTGGGCGAAAATGGTGTCATAGAGAACACCCATGACGCGGCACGATGGCGGTCGCGCAAAAAGTTTTGAAGTCACATGCTGGAGTTCCCGAAGCACATGAAGCATTCCTCCCTTCTCCTGGCTGGCGTTTCCACGCTGGCGATCTCCCTGGCGGCAATGGCGACGCTGACGTCGTCCCCGGCCCAGGCCAGCTCGAAGAGCTGCGCCGCAAACAGCACCGCGCCCTGCACCGAAAGCAGCCGCAGCTCCAGCTCCTCGAATTCAACGGACGACGACGGCACGCCGGACCAGGGCTCGGGCGACGCGCCGGGCACACCGGGTTCCGACGACAGCAACAACTCCACCGACGATGACGGCACGCCGGACCAGGGTTCGGGCGACGCCCCGGGCACGCCCGGCTCCGACGACAGCAATGACGACAACTCGCCCGACGATGACGGCACGCCCGACCAGGGCGGCGGCAACGAAGACAGCGACGACAACGACGAAGACGAGAGCGACGACAGCGGCAACGACAGCCCCGACGACATCAACGACGCGCCCGACGACAGCGACGGCCGCGACGATAGCGACGACGACCGGGATGACGACAGCGGCCGTGACAGCGACGACGACATCAACGACGCCCCGGATGACAG
>JBILMZ010000229.1:0-5341 GCA_044375275.1 Micropepsaceae bacterium
CGCCCCCAGCAGGACCGGCGCGCCCTTCAGAATGTCCCCGAAAGGCACAAGGAGCGTGGCTGGCGGGCAGACGAGCACCTCTGCGGCGGACGGTGTGCCGGACAGGCCCGAAACCAGCTCTGCCAGGACGCTGCGCGAGGCCTGCAGGCCATTCATTTTCCAGTTGCCTGCGACAAGTTTCATCGGTGGCCCTTCCAGCTGCAAATCATTGCGGGATTTTCCGAGACTCACGCCATAATCCGGCAGCGCGTCAAGCCGTCCTGAGCGGCTTGCAGGGGCTGTTGGGGGTCTTTATTATCCGCCGGCTTCCGGAACAGGGCCTTGCCCTGGCCGCGTTCCGCCTGCCTGTCCGTCACCGGTTTTCGCGCATCGAAACCACGTCAAGTTCACCATCGAATTAGCCCGGTCCGCCCCCCGCCATGTTAGAAAAGCTCAGAGATGCCTCCAAAGGTTGGTTTGCTGCCGTCCTGATTCTCGTCCTCGTCGGCAGCTTCGGCGTCTGGGGCGTTTCGGACACGCTGAACCTCACCGAGCAGCCAAAGGTCGCCACGGTTGGTGGTGTCGACATCACGCCTGACGAGTTCCAGCAGGAATTCACGCGGTTTCTCCAGCAGATGTCCCGATCGACCGGGACTGAAATGACAGGCCAGCAAGCCAAGGACGAAGGGTTGGACCGCGTTGCACTCGATCGCTACGTCAACAAGCTCTCTATCCTGAAAATGGCGAACGACATGAGCCTGGTGATATCGCCGGCGCAGATCGTGGAAGCCCTGAAGCCTATCCCGGGCATGGTGGACAGCAACGGAAGGCTCAATCCGGGAGCAATCTCCCAACTTGCCCGCGCCAACAACATCAACGAGCCGCAGTTCCTTGATCTCATCGCAGGCGACCTGATGCGCGAACAGGTGCTGCGATCAGTGGCGGGTGGCGTGGGAATGCCGTCGGGCATGGAGCGGGCGCTCAACCTGTATCGCCTTGAACGCAGGGTCGCCGATTACCTCATCATCGATCCGTCGCGCGTGGTTGACATCAAGGATCCTGATGACGGCGCTCTCAAGGCTTATTTCGAAGAGAACGCAACTGCCCGATACTCGACGCCCGAGAGCCGTTCGATTGTGCTCATCTCCGTCCGTCCGGAAGAAGTGGGCAAGACCATCATCGTGCCTGACGCCGACATTGCCAAACTCTATGAAGCCAACCGCAAGCGTTATGAAGTTCCCGAGAAGCGCGTGCTGGAGCAGATCCGCTTCAAGTCCGAGGCGGCAGCGACTGCGGCCAAGGCGAAGCTGGATGCAGGCGAGAAGTTCGAAGCCGTCGCCAAGACGGAAGGATTCAGCCCGGATGACATCAAGCTCGGCGAAGTGACCAAGGGCGACGACAGCGTGCCGGCAGTCGCCTTTGAAACCCCGCTCATGCAGGCCACTGTGCCATCCAAGAATTCGTTTGGCGGCTGGGTAATCGTCCGCGCAACGTCGTCGACCCCCGGATCCCTCAAGACGCTCGATGAAGTCAGGGAAGAAATCCGCAAGGCCGTCGTTGACTCGAAGGTTCGCGACGAAATCTTCGAGATCGGCAACAAGATGGAAGACGCCATTGGCGGCGGTGCAACGCTGGAAGAGACGGCGACCCAGCTGAAACTGCCGCTCCAGACCGTGACGATCACGCGGGACGGCAACGACCCGGCGGGCAACCCGGCTCCGGGTCTGCCTGGCGGAGATTTCCTGGAGCAGGCCTTTACAGCGGATACCGGAACGGATCCCGAGCTGCTTCAGACGCCTGATGGCGTCTATTATGAATTCCGCGTGGACAAGATCACCAAGTCGGCCAAGAAGGATTTCGAGGCGATCAAGGCGCTGGTGCTGTCAGACTGGCGCGATGCCGAGATGTCCAAGCGGCTCGACAGGCTGGCCGCCGAGATCCTGAAGCGCGCCAAGGGCGGCGAAGCCCTGTCTTCGATTGCCACGTCCCAGAACATCAGCGTCGTAACATCCGATCCCTTCCCCCGGTTCGGCAGGAGCGCAACGTTCGGCGAGGCGACCGTGCTTGCTGCGTCCGACGCGAAGAAGGGAGAGTTTTTCACGGGACCCGTTGCGCTCGGCAAAGGCGTCATCGTGGGCAAGGTGACGGATATCCAGTTCACTGATGAACCGCTGGATTCACCGATGCGCTCAGCCTACCTCCAACGGCTGGTGCAGTCCTATGTGAGCGACTTCGTCGAACAGTTCGAAACGGGCGTTCGCCAGAAAGTCGGTGCCTCGATCGACGAAGAGCGCTTCAAGGCTTTCCACAACAACGAATGATGAACTGTGTTCCCACCCTTGAGGACTTCCGGAAGGTCTACCTGGCCGGAAGTCCGCAAATCGTTCATCGCACGCTGATTGCCGATCTCGATACACCCGTATCGGCGTGGCTGAAGCTTGGTTTCAGCGATCCCTATTCTTTCCTGCTCGAGAGTGTCCAGGGCGGTGAAGTGCGTGGTCGCTATTCGATCATCGGCCTCAAGCCGGACATCATCTGGCGGTGTCGCGAGGGCGTCGCGGAGCTGCGCGCCACAGCCGCGTCACCGTTTGTCCGCGAAACGACCGCGCCGCTGGCGTCGCTGCGGGCATTGCTCGCGCGGGTGCGCATGGAGATTCCGCAGGGACTGCCTCCCATGACGACCGGCCTCTTTGGCTATCTGGGCCATGACATGGTCCGGCTCATGGAGAAGCTTCCGGACCAGAACCCGGATTCACTCGGACTGCCGGATGCGACGCTCGTTCGACCAACGGTGGTGGCGATCTTTGATTCCGTGCGCGCCAACATCGTCATCGCCACACCGGTGTTTCCGGAAGCCGGAGTTGAAGCGTCTGCTGCCTACGACCAGGCCTGCGAGAGGCTGTCGGAAGTTGCTGTCGATTTCGCCCGGCCAGCGCCCGCCATCGCCCTGCCGGAGGCAACCCCTGCGGACCTGGGGCCTCCGCTGTCCAACACCAGCCACGCGGAGTATCTCGCGCTCGTTGATCGCGCGAAGGAATACATCCGCGCAGGTGACATCTTCCAGGTGGTGCCGAGCCAGCGCTTCCGGCGCCAGTTTGATCTCCACCCCTTCCAACTCTATCGCGCGCTGCGTCGCCTCAACCCGTCGCCGTATCTCTATTTCCTGAACTACCCGGGCTTTGCGGTCGTGGGTTCCAGTCCGGAGATCCTGGTGCGTGCGCGTGACGGTGTGGTCACCATTCGTCCCATCGCCGGCACCATCCGCCGGGGGGAAACGCCGGAAGAAGACCAGAAGTTTGCAGAAACACTGCTCGCCGACCCCAAGGAGCGCGCGGAACACCTGATGCTGCTCGATCTCGGCCGGAACGACGTTGGTCGTGTATCCGTCACGGGTACCGTGCAGGTGACCGAGCAGTTCGTCATCGAGAAATACAGCCACGTGCAGCACATCGTGTCGAACGTGCAGGGCAAGCTCCGCGGCGACCGGGATGCGCTTGATGCGCTGGTTGCGGGATTTCCCAACGGCACGACAAGCGGCGCGCCGAAAATCCGGGCGCTTGAGATCATCGATGAGCTCGAGAAGGAAAAGCGCGGGATCTATGGCGGTGCGGTTGGTTATTTCTCTGCCAACGGCAACATGGACACCTGCATTGCACTGCGCACCGCGATCGTGAAGGATGGCATGATGTTCGTGCAGGCCGGCGGCGGTGTGGTTGCCGACAGCGACCCGCAGGCCGAGTTCATGGAAACCGTGTTCAAGTCCAAGGCGCTTTTCACGGCGGCCGACGAAGCACAGAAAGTCGCTGGCGTCGTCACGAACGCCTGATTTCCCAATGCAAACAAAAAAGGGGCGCAGGTTGGTGAAACCTGCGCCCCTTGGCTTTTCAGAGCCAGATCAGGCGACCTGGTAGCCGAGCACGGCCTTTACCTCAAGGAACTCCTTGAAGCCGTGCTCACCCCATTCGCGACCCGTGCCGGACTGCTTGTAGCCGCCAAACGGCGCGCCGAAGTCAGGGCCAGCGCCGTTCAGGTGCACGTTGCCGGTGCGCAAACGGGACGCCACCTTGCGGGCGTGGTCGATCGAGCCAGACTGGACGTAGCCGGACAAGCCGTAGGGCGTGTCGTTGGCCTGACGGATGGCCTCTTCTTCCGTGTCGTAGGGCAGAATGGACAGGACCGGGCCAAAGATTTCCTCACGCGCGATCGTCATGTCGTTCGTGACATTCGCGAACACGGTGGGACGGACGAAGTATCCGCGATTGAGCCCGTCGGGACGACCGAGGCCACCGGTCACAAGGGTTGCGCCCTCGTCGATACCTTTTTTGATCAGCCCCTGGATCTTGTTGTACTGCAGCTCCGAGACGACCGGCCCCATGGTGATGCCTTCGGCAAACGGATCACCGACTTTCACGCTTTCGGCGGTGGCCTTGGCGATGGCGATGGCGTCGTTGTGCTTGCCGCGCGGCACGAACATGCGTGTCGGTGCGTTGCAGGACTGTCCGGAGTTCGTGAAGCACTGGATCACGCCACCGGCAATGGCCTTCTTCAGGTCCGCATCTTCAAGGACAATGTTGGCGGACTTTCCACCCAGTTCCTGGGAGACGCGCTTGACGGTGTCGGCTGCAGCCTTCGCAACGGCCACGCCGGCGCGGGTCGAACCCGTAAACGACATCATGTCGATGCCCGGATGCGAGGACATCGCTTCTCCGACAGACGGACCATCACCATTCACCAGATTGAACACGCCGGCTGGAACGCCCGCTTCATGCAGCACGTCGGCGACGAGCAGGCCGTTCAGCGGTGCGATTTCCGAAGGCTTGAGCACCATGGTGCAGCCGGCGGCCAGCGCCGGGGCGACCTTGCACATGATCTGGTTCACCGGCCAGTTCCACGGGGTGATCATGCCGACCACGCCAACGGCCTCATAGACGATGCCCGTCGAGCCCTTCACGTGCTCGAATTCGAAGTCCTTTAGGACTTTCATTGTCTGCATCAGGTGAGCCACGCCCGTGGCGGCCTGCGCGGCCTTGGAGAGACCCAGGGGGGCGCCCATCTCGAGGGAGATCGTTTCCACGAACTCGCCGTAGCGGCGCTGGTAGACTTCAACCACCTTCTGGAGCAGGGCGAGGCGCTGTTCCTTGGTGGTCTGGGAGAACGTTTCGAATGCCCGGCGCGCGGCGGCCACGGCCTTGTCGACATCGGCCTTCGAGCCGAGGCTGATCTGCCCGATCGGCTCTTCCGTGGCGGGATTGATCACGTCAAGCGTGCGTGGTGTGGCGGGGTCGACCCATTTCCCGTCGATGTAAAACTGCAGTCTCTTATGCATGGCTGTTTCCTTCTGTTTCGGCCCGATTTTGTCGAG
>JBILMZ010000230.1:0-5339 GCA_044375275.1 Micropepsaceae bacterium
TAGCTTCCGGGATGACAGGGGTGGGGGGCGAGTCGTATGTGCCCTGCGCGCGTCGGCGGGAAGGGCGACGCCCTATTTTTTGACAAATCATCAAATTTGATGTTTCATCAATTCCATGACCCTCGCCCCCCTCCGACACGCCACGAACCCCGGCAAGCGCAGCCGCACCCTCGACGACATCCTGGCCGCCGCCCAGCGTCTGCTGCTCACGCGCTCCGCCGCCTCGCTGTCGATCTCGGACATCGCCACGCAAGCCGGCGTCGTGCAAGGCACGTTCTACAATTACTTCGACGACATCGACGCCCTGCTCGACGAAGTCGGCCACGTCCTCCTCACCCGGCTGACCGACCACCTGGCGCACGTCGCCCAGCAGAGCGCCACGCCCGCGGAGACCTTCTCGGCCAAGACCCGCCAGGCCCTGCGCGTCTTCGCGCAGAACCAGGGTCTCAGCCGCATGCTGTTCGACATCGGCTTGCCCGTCGACCGCTTCCTCCGCCAGCTGCAGCTCGACATCAGGGCCGACGTCACGCAAGGCCTGAAGACCGGCGACTTCAAGGCCGCGAACGCCGACCTGTTGCTGAGCGCCTTGTGTGGCGCCATCACCGGCCTCGCGCTCGACCTGCACCGCAAGCGCCTGAGTGTCACCGCGATCGATCCGGCCACAGCGGAACTGCTGCGCCTCCTGGGCGTGCCCCCGGCAAAAGCCAAGCGCATCTCGACCGCGAAGATGAGCTTCGTCGGTCCCATCGCCCTGCCACTGACGTGGCACTCCACCATTCCCGACAACGCACCCGCGCGAGGACCAAAGCCATGAAGCGCCCCACCGGCAAAGGCATCACCCTGCAGCGCGGCGACGCCGGCTTTGACGCCGCCGTGCTCGGAACATCTTTCAGCGGCGCCGACCCCGGCCACCGCCCGAAGATCCTCGTGCAGGCCAACACGACGGAAGAAGTGGTCGCGGCGGTCCTCAGGGCCAAACGCGAGAACCTGAAGATCAGCATCTGCTCCGGCGGCCACAGCTGGGCGCAGAACCATATCCGTGAAGGCGGCATGCTGATCGACATGGGGCGCTTCAACAGGATCGAGATCGATCCGGCTACGCGGCGCGCCAAGGTCGGCCCCGGCTGCTGGAGCATTGATCTCGACCACGCCCTGAAAAGGCACCGCCTCTTCTTCCCGGTCGCCCATGCGCACGACGTCTGCCTCGGCGGCTTCCTGCTGCAGGGCGGTTTCGGCTGGAACAGCCGCGCGCTGGGCCTCGGCTGCGAGAATGTGGTCGGCCTCGACCTCGTTCTCGCGGACGGCACCATCGTCCACGCCAGCGAAACCGAAAACACCGACCTCTTCTGGGCCGCCCGCGGTGCAGGTCCCGGCTTCTTCGCCATCGTCACGCGCTATCACCTGAAGCTGCACACGCGGCCAAAGGTGACCGCCATGGTGATGCAGATCTTCCGGATGAAGCATATGGAAGACGTGCTGAGCTGGGCCCACCGCGTCGGCCCCGACGTGTCCCCGCTGGTCGAGTTCCAGATGGTTCTGACACCGGAAGCCCTCGGCATCAGATCCCCAGGCATCGAGCTGATCGCGCCGGTCATGGCCTCGAGCTGGAAGGAAGCCCGCGAGGCCACCGCCTTCGTCACGCGCAGTCCCGTCCGCCCCAAGGCCAGCATCGCCCTGCCGCTGCTGCCGATCTCCACCACGATCATGTCGCAGATCGCCTCGCGCACGCACTTTCCGCCGAAGATGCACTGGTGCGTCGACAACATGTGGACCAACGCGCCGATCGAGAACCTGCTGCCGGGCCTGCGCAAGGTCGCCGACACGCTGCCACCGGCCCCCAGCCACGCGCTCTGGCTGAGCTGGCACCCGAAGGCACCGCGCCAGGACATGGCCTTCTCGGTCGAAGCCAACAATTACTTCGCCGCCTACGGCGAATGGAAGAACGCCGCCGACAGCCCGAAATATGCCAACTGGGCGACCGAGCGCCTCGCCGACATGGCGCAGCACAGCGCCGGCATCCAGCTCGCCGACGAAAACCTGGCACGCAGGCCGGCGCGCTTCCTTTCGGACGCCAACGCCGCGCGCCTCGAACAGATCCGTGGCCAACGCGACCCCGAAGGTCGCTTCAACACCTATATGGGTCGCCCATGAAACGCGCCGCACTGATCGCAGGCCGCCACCTCGGCTGGTCCCCGCAGGACCTCGCCACGAAACCCTATGCAGGTTTCTGGAACCCCGAGATCGCCCCGCTTCGCCAGAACGCGCGCGAAGCGCTCATGCAGGGCGCGGTGGCGCAGGACTATATTCCGCCGCTCGAACACGCCAACGAGATGTTCTTCTCCGGCAGGCCGACGCTGGAAAACGGCTTCACCTTCGCCGCCGACGGTTCGATGCGCATTGCGATCGAGACCGACATGCCGGGTGTCGAGCCCTACATGTGGGACTGGTGGTTCGGCTGGCACAGCGACAGCGCGGAACGATACAAGCTCTGGCACCCGCAGGCGCACATGCACGCCAGTTGGGCGCAGGACCCGCCGAAGGCCGCGCGCAACCGCGAGCGCTACATCGGCTACACCTCCTTCGTGGACGAATATGTCGGCGCCGACTTCCTGCGCCTCGCGATCAGTTTCGCAACACCGCGCAGCCTCGGCCTCACGCATCCAAGCCTCGACGACCCGAAGCGCGCGACCGCCATCTGCGCCAACAGCACGATCAAGGGCATGCCGCTCACCGCCGGCGTGCTCATCCATCTGATCCAGAAAACCCCCACCGGCAGCCGCATGCGTTCGCGCTTCTGGATCGGCGGCAACAACATCAAACCCCGCGGCCTCCTCGGCTACCCCGCCGCCGCCGTCGCAAAAGTAGCCCTCAAACCCACCGACACCGACGCCCGCGCCTTGCTCACCCACTGCGCCCAGGAAATGGCCCACCTGGCAAGCTTCCTCCCCGCGCTCTACGCGTTATGCAAGGACCTCGACTAACCCACCTCCCCATAGCCCTTGCCACCAACGCGCAAAGCGCGTTGAGGGGGAAGGTGGATCGCTGCGCAGCAGCGAGACGGATGGGGGGCCACCCCCGCCGATACCAGCGTCAACCCCGCCCCCCTCCCTGTCATCCCGGAAGCTACGCGCGTCCAGGCGCGCCAGCGACTGGGTAACGCGCGTCGCTATCCGGGACCCAGTGCCACCTGCCCAACACCTGCATTCGCCGCCCTGGGTCCCGGGTCGCAAGGCTCGCTCCCAACTGCTGCGCAGTTGGGCTCACCTAGCGCCCGGGATGACAGTGTTTGTTGCGATAGCCGGACAGTTAAAACAGCACCCAAAGCACTCAAATTAGTCTGCCCCTATCCAGCTCCGCTGGAGAGGGTGGCACGCCGCACCAGCGGCGTGACGGGTGAGGAGAAGGTTGGCCGCCAATATCGCCGACAGCTCTTGGGGTATGATAACCCCGTTTTGAAGTGTCCGGGAAACCCGGGTTAGCTCAGTCTGACCCCACTATTCGCTCTGATCTCCATAGCGAGCGTGTTTCTTTATTGGAGTTCAGGACTTGCAAGCTTTGATGGCATCCAGGATTGCACCGGCCAGAGCCTCCGGCTCTTCTTCCTGGATGAAGTGGGATCCGCTCGGAAAGGTGCGATGGGGCATCCCCTTGGCGCCGGGGACATAGTGCTGGAACAGGCTATCGGCCCAACCAAGAACCGGGTCAGCCTTGCCGTAAGCGGTGATCAATGGCTTTTTCCAGGTCTCCAGCACTTTCCAGGCATTGGTGCAGATCTTCCGGCCAGCATCGTTCATGGTGTTGCCGAGGAACGGGAACACGAGCGCCGACGCCTGATAGGACGGATCCGGGAAGGGTGCATTGTAGGCGCGCTTCTCGCCCTCGGACAGCTTGAGATCGGCAACAAGACCGGTGCCGGGAATGCCGTCATTGATGACGGAGGCGCAGTCAATGTCCGTGCGATCCTTGATCCACTGCTGCCAACGCGTGAACGCCGTGGGATCCGGGCCCTTCATGGCAAAGGGGATCATGCGCGCCATGTTCTCAACATCCGGAATGATGCCATTGGCCAGCACAATCGCGTCGAAGCGTTCCGGGTTGCGGGTCAGCATTCCCAGGCCAATGAAACTGCCCCAATCCTGGCCGAGCCAGATTGCGGATTTGACATCCAGCGCCTTCACCCACTGTTCGAGCCAGTCTACGTGCCTGTCAAAGCTGTAGTCCGACTGCTCTGCAGGCTTGTCACTGCGGCCCATGCCGATGAGATCGGGAGCCAGCACGCGCATGCCGGCCGCCGTCAGATACGGAATCATCTTTCGGTAAAGGTAGGACCAGGTTGGCTCGCCATGCAGCAGCAGGACAATCCGCCCATCCCGCGGCCCCTCATCCACAAAGTGCATGCGCAGCGTCGTGCCGTCGCCATCACGGATATCCTGGTAGTGGGGCTTGAACGGGAACCCCGGAAGGTTGGCAAAGCGTTCGTCAGGCGTGCGCAGGACATTCATGCGGGTGAACCTCGTGTCAGTTTTTCATCGAGAGCATCAGACACTTGCCCGGCAATACGTCATTTGTCACGAGTGCCAGGAAGCGGGAACTGCACACAACGCGTGTCTGTCTTGCGAAAGCAATTGACATAGTGAGTGCCACTTTTCAATATGACAGAGGGAAAGATTTTCCAGGCGCTGCAAGACGCCTTTCGCAACAGCTGCGCAGGAGTTGTCATGGCATCCAATCGCGCACTCGACCTGATCGCCGGAGAAGTTCCGCATGGCTCGGTGATCATCGAGGGTGGCGCGGGGCTCTATATGGAAGTGACCGACACCTCGGACATGTCGCAATGGATGCAAGTCTCGCCCGCGACGCAGGCGGATTACGATGGTCTCGTTGTGAGTTCACCCCTGCGCAAGACGGGGATTGCCAAGGCGTCCATGGATTGCGCAGCCTTCGTGACATCGCCTGACCAGTCCCGTGTCGCGGAGCGCACGATAGACGGGCGCCGCTTCATCCACGTTGCAACACCAACAGCCTTCACGCCATCATCCGTCAAAGGCGGACCCGCGGACGTGCTCGTCAACAAGCGTCACGTGATCGGCTTTGATGCCGGTCGAGATGTCGCAATCCTGACCAATGCAGACGGACATTTTGTCGAATTGGTCGGCTCGAGCAGCACGGATGAAGGACGCATCCTTCCGCCGGGCTGCACCTTGAGCCATATCACGCTCAAGAAGCCATGGATCGTACACTTGCCGACACCCACAAAGACCTGGTTCTGGCTGGGAAAAGATGTCCGCAGCTTCCAGGGGCCGGTTACGCTTCCAGTTCAAGACTCTCTCTGAACCGCC
>JBILMZ010000231.1:0-5300 GCA_044375275.1 Micropepsaceae bacterium
CCCGTCGAATGCCCAGTCCAGCAGGGTGAAGTGCCCCGCCAGGCGCAGAACCCGACCTGGACCCTTTCCCCACCAAGCCAGAAAGCGGCCTGTGCCGACTGGTCCTTCCGCATCACGTCGCACCATCCATTCGACAAAGCCTTTGGACGCTTCAACATCCAGCGGCAGGACAAGCGGTGCAGGTCCGTCGCCCTCATCGCGCATTTGCAGCCCGTGCAATCGCCTGAAGGCTCCTAGCAACCGCGCGTGGTCTGTTCGTCTAGTCGGTCGCCCGGTGAATGCGCGGCGGTTCGGATAGACGTAGAGAAACCGCGATTGAATGCCGTCATCGTCTCCCTTGGCTATGAGGCTTTGGAAACGGTCAGGTTGCAGACCGCCAAGCACGCAAAGTGACAATCTGGGAATGATGCTGGAACCACCGCCCTTGCGCGATACTCGATATTCCTGCCCTCCATAGGATTCCAGCAGCATCGCACGCTCCGACCCACCCGACTTGTACCGGTCAAGGCCGCCTATAAGGCCCGCAAGTTCATCGCGGTAAAGCAAGAGGCCACGTGGACTTGCAGCGGCGATCTGCGCCAGTGCCTCGCCAGTCGTATCACCCACCACAAGCTGCGGAGGGATTGCCGGTGGCGGCACGATTGCCCCTGGAGGCATCGCAGGTGGAGTCTCACCAGCGCGCACCGCTGCCGTCATCGCATCTCGCCAAGCGGCCTCGGTCGCCTTCGCAACGGCGGCTTCTTCTTCCTGCCTGAGTTGCTCCGGTTCGAACGCAATCCGTTCCTCACTGTCGATTGCCTTCAGACCATCGATGACGGCGCTCGCACCTGGTGTCTTGCCATGACTTGGCGGACCGACCAGCGCAAACCAAGCAACATGGGCTTGCGAGAACCAGCCATCGGGCGCACCCGCCACCCAGCGCGCATTGCCGGTCACGGCGGCAGCACCAACCAGCAACGACGCCGCCACATAGTCCGGAGGCGCGCCCGAGTCAGCGGCGGCGTCACTAATCCAGCGCGCCCAAGGCCCAAAGGCTTCCAAAGGCAGCGGACACACGTCTGACGCAACTTCATCGAGCAGGCTCAGGTCTACGCCGTACAATCTTTGCAGGCGCTCAGGCGAGTTCAGTTCTTCTTCCGTCGGGGCGACTTCGTGTTGGATTTCGTCAGTCATGGCGGCACCTCACTACTAGGGCCGCCAACACAATGGCTGCGTTCAATGTGACGCGATGCTTGCTGACCCAGCGCTGGGCCATCCTGACGGCCTCTGGCTGGTAGCTGTTGCTACCTTGTGTTACGTTGCCGTTGTCTGTGGTTGGTTCCCTCAGGCGATCATTCGGGTGTCTGGGGGCGATTGCGTCGCCCCCGGCCCCGTTTCTCGGGTCAGCCTGCATTGGCAGCCTCCCGGGCCACAAAGGCCTCCAGTTCGCTCTTCTGGAAAAGCCTGCGCCCGCCGATGGTGAAGCTCTTCAGCTTTCCGGCAGCAACTAGCTCGTAAAGCTTGGTGCGCTTGATACCCAATGCCTGACAAGCGTCATCAACGCCCAGCGCCAGCACAAAGGGTGACACCTGCGCAGACAATCCGGCGGAAGGTGTCGGTGCGATTTTCTCTGACATTTTTGCACTCCTGCTTCAACGAACACGGTCAACCGCGTCCGTTGTCCAAAGAGTGCTTGCGTTCATTTATGCAGAATAGATCAGCGACCTTTATGCACTGTGCGAGAAGGTGTCCGGCCCTTTCGGAAAAATGGTGTCCAGCACGCTATCTAGAAACACGTGACAGAGTTTTGGATGTTTTTTCTCGAGCGCAACAAGTCGGGTCGCGAGTTCTGTTTTTTTCCATCTGTAGTAGGCGCGATGAACGGAGCGTTGGTCTTTCATGTCAGGGTAGTCTTTGCCGATATTCTCGCATGCCCAGTTCACGGACTTACCCGGATTGCGCTTCAACTTCCGAAGCACACGCATTCCGACCATAGTATCTCTGAATGCTCCAGTGCTTGGAGCACCCTTCGAGCGACAGGTCTTAAAGCCGGGCACATGTCGAACTGCTAATTCCAGCGCTAGTTCCTTCCAATGCGAACCATCACGCGCTTCCTGCACGCCGAAGTGTGACAAGAGGATGGGTAGCTTCTCTTCCCGATTCCTTCCCAAAACAATTTGAAAGGCTTTGGCCCCATCTCGATACATTTTACCGGTATCTATCTCACCCATGTAGCGGACAACCTCATCAAGCCCGCCCTCCACTTTTTTGAGCGCCACATTCCAATGTAGCATCTGGATGAACCTGGCCTGTTCCTGAGGGCTCAGGTGAAAATATTGCATTGGTATCGGCTCAAGCAACGCGCCTGCATAAGGCTTAGCTTTGCGCTTCATGGATTAGCTCTCATCTGAATGACGTTACCGGTCTTAGCCTCGCAGTAGGTCGCCCATGCTTGCATTAGCGCCCGGCGCTTTGCGATCATGTCTCCGCGCCTGTAGGCAGCTTCGGCCGCATTGCGGACTGTATGTGCAAGCGCGGCCTCGCATACCTCATGAGGGGCATTGCTGACCTCGCCCGCGTAATCCCGGAATGAACTGCGGAAGCCGTGGACAGTGATGTCTGCATGACCCATTCGCTTCAGCAGCGCGAGCATGGCGTTGGTGCTCAACGGGCCCTTGTCATAAGACGGGAATACAAAATCGCTTGTGCGCTCGGCTTCGAGAGCACCCAGGATTTCGAGGGCTCGTGCTGACAGGGGAACGCGATGTTCCCTGTTCGCCTTCATGGCTGCCGCTGGCACCGTCCAGACCCCGTTGGGCAGGTCGAATTGCGCCCATGTGGCTTGGCGCACCTCGCCTGTTCTGGCTGCCGTCAGGATTGTGAATTCCAGCGCCCTGGCGGCAATCCCGTCCTGACCCCGTAGACGGGCCATGAAGTCGGCCATGTCCTGATATGGCAGCGCCGCATGATGTGCGCGTTGATGAGAAGCTCGGGCAGGAAGAAGCGCTTTCAGGTTTCCCTTCCATGCTGCCGGGTTGGGCCCTGCCCTCAGTCCGTGCGCGGTGGCTGCGTCCATGACGGCCTCGATCTGGCCCCTCAGGCGGCGGCCCGTCTCAGGATGGGTCTGCCAGACAGGCTTGAGTGCCTCAAGCACCTCGGCAACGCCAATGGCTTCCACAGGCAGCGGGCGCAGCGTGGCGCACTTCACAGTCAGCCCATGTTCCCACTGCCGGGCATATATTGCGCTCTTCCACTTGGGCCGCATGGCCTCATAGAAGCTGTCTGCCACGACGGCGAATGTTGGCTTGGGATTGTCTGCGGCGGCCTTGGCGGTGCGGGCTGCTTCCAGCGGGCACTTCCCCTTGGCGATCAAGCTTCGGGCCTGTGCCGCCCCTTCCCGCGCGTTCGCCAGCGAAACTGTATTCGGGCCGCGAGCGCTGCCCAACCCCATTTCACGACGCTTTCCGTTGAGCGTGTATATGAGCAACCAGAAGGCATTGCCTTGGGGCGCCACCCGCAAATAGAGCCCACCGCCGTCTGCATAGACGCCTGGCCTAGTCGCCTTGGCGACCTGAACGGCTGTCAGTCTGTTGGTTGTTCTCGCCATTTTCCGTCCTCGCTCATAAAGCCGCTCATAAGAAGTGGGGCGGTTTAGAACGCATTGCAACGGATAAAGTTGAATAATGTTCTCGCTAAGTACTGCCCCTCTTGGCTTTTATACTCATCTTTTGTGGACAGTTCCGGACATGGCCGAATATTGTCTAATGGACTCTCTGTCCGCCAACACCTGCCGCCTTTGGGCGGTTCGCCTGAAGATGACACGAGCGCCGAACGGGCCTGGGTGTTTTTGGCTGTTTCCTGCCTTTCCTGATCTTCGAAGATGACACTTTCGTCGTTGTTTTTGCGTTTGTCCGTCTTTCACTTTGCGGGTGAAAAGGGCTTCTGAGGTTCACAAACCTCATCCGAACATATAGGGAACAAATACAAGTTCCACAAGGCGCAGGTCGTCGCAGGGTTTGCGTTGCGAGGGGGCCCTTCCCGACCTGTTTGTGCCGCCGCGACAATGTCGTTAAGTTAACGGCAGGACTCAATCTTCATGGAGGAGGTTCACTTGCGCCCTTTCATTGCTGCCTGCCTTCTGGCTGGAGCCTTTCTTGCCTCCGGGACCGCAATTGCCGATGACGCCAAGCCCGCTCCTCAAGGCGAAGCGAGCAGCTGTGTCAACGCCCGGTCCATTCGTGGCTGGTCCAGGATCGACGACCGGACGCTGGTCCTGCGCGCCGCATCGCGCAAGTACCGCGTGTCGCTGGTGAATATCTGCCGCGAGGCCGACTGGGCCTTTGCGGCGCGCGTGGATCATTTCGGCATGTGCCTGCGACCCGGGGATGCGCTGATTTTCGGCCATGATGGTCACCCGCTTGGGGCGCGCTGGCCGCACTGGGGTGCGCGCTGGCCGGAACGCGGGTTTGAACAGCGCTGCTACATCAGCGCGATAGAGTTGCTGCCGCCGGGCTGGACGCCACCTCCAAAGAGATAGACGCGGCGCCATCGTGCTGCGTTGCGCCTGCGACGCATGGCTTGGTGCCTGACACCCAAAGAAACTCAAAGGCCCGTCAGGTGGGCGAGCCTTCCTCGGCCTGTTGGGAGAGGGCGTAGGCCTCGTCGCTGGGGGCGAGCAGCAGATACATGGCGGGTGTCACGAAGCGCGAGAGCAGTGTCGACGAGATGAGGCCACCGATGATCACCCAGGCCAAAGGCGAATAGAGGCCCGAGGCTTCCAGGGCCAATGGCATGAGGCCGCCGATTGCCGTGACACTGGTCAAAAGGATGGGCAGGAAGCGGACCTCGCCGGCCTCCTCGATGGCTTCGAGAAGCGGCTTGCCCTGCGCGCGCAACTGGTTGGTGAAGTCGACAAGCAGGATCGAGTTCTTGATCTCGATCCCGATCAGGGCCACGAAGCCGATGACGGCGGTGAAAGACAGCGAATAGCCGGCAAGCCACAGCGCCACAAGGCCGCCCATGATGCCGAGCGGGATGATGCCCATCACGACACCGGTGGCGCGGAAGGAATTGAATTCGAGGATCAGGACCGCGATGATGCCGAAGATCGCAATCACGATGGCTGTCGACAGGTCGGCGAACGCGCGGTTCTGGGCTTCGAGCTGACCGCCGGCCGACAGGGAATATCCGACGGGAAGGGCCAGCTCCCTGCCCAGCCGCGAAAAGACTTCGGACGTGACATTGGATGTCAGGAAGCCCGTGGCTGAAAACGCCGTGATGGTGACGGTGCGCTCGCGCTGATAGCGGTCGATGCGCGGTGG
>JBILMZ010000232.1:0-5285 GCA_044375275.1 Micropepsaceae bacterium
TGCTTGAGCGCTGCGCTGACGCGGACATTGTCTTCAACGAGAATACGGGAAACAAGAATCCAGGTTCGCGCCTGACGGCAAACCTCATGCTGGCGCATCCGACGCGGGAAGCGGGTGTGATGCTGCGCTTTCTCAGGGCCTATCTGACCAAGGCTCTCGGTGGGGCGGAGGTGTCACGCTGGATCGACCAGTTTGCGCTGACCATGGCGCGCCATCATGTGCAGCTTCATGCGCCCGGTGCAAACCTGCAGTACTTCGACACGAACAGTGACATCAACAACGTGATGTATCGTTCGTTCGAGAAGAACCCGTTCAGGTTCCTCTCACTGTATCACGGGTTTGATACCTCGACGCTCGACAGTGACGAAGCGGAAACTCCTGTCGAGGTTGCTGCGGCGCCGGTCAAAGCCAGGCGCCGGAAATCACGCTAGCCCCACTTCTGGACGGCTGCGGCTGCGGCTTTCACGGCATCGCCGGGGCCGCGAATGGTCGCGTTGTGAAGTACTGCGAAATATCGTGGCTTCGTTCCACCGTTGATCGGTGACGACCAGGCATAAGCGCGCGTCGACTGCGGATTGTCCTTGAGATCGAACACGTGCACGATCCCGTCCCACGAGCCTGCGGGCGTGGCGGGCTTGTGCACGCGTACGGACCGGAGAAAGGAGCCGGTGCCGCCATGCTGCAATTCAATAACGCGCTTGAGTACTTCCACGTCGACTGCTTCCACGAAACGCTACCTTGTTCTAAGGCCGTGTGCGGCACCGATCCCGCATCGGCCTGTCTGACCGGCACCAAGCGGCACTCGCGTTACTTCTCGCTTGCAGTAAGCACGATCGGTTGCATAGAAAGCGTGAAGTTCGGGCAGTCAGTGCAAACAGGGTAAAGGATGTCTTAATCGCTCCCGCTTGCGTGTGTTGCGGCGAGGTCTCCGAGCGTGCGGAAGCTGAAATCCAGGGTTGGCATCTTTCTGATTGCCCGGGTGGCTCCCGATCCCGTGGAAGTGTCGCCCCGGCGGTTGATCCAGCATCTGCTTATGCCGAGCGCTTCGGCCGGTTCGATGTCGTGGAACAGGCTTTGTGCCACGTGCAGGAGGTCCGCTGGGGCGTTGCCGAGGGCGCGGACTTGTTCGAGAAGGTAAGCGAAGTTTCGGTGGTCGGGCTTGTAACTGCCTATGTCCTCGGCTGTGCAGATCGCGTCAAACTCCACGCCGAGTTGAGTGTTGGTGTGCGTGAAGCTCTGGCGGTCGACGTTCGACAGGATGACGAGCCTGAAGTGCTGCTTCAGGTAGTTGAGTGCGTCGGGCGTATCAGCGAAGGCGGGCCACTTGCCAATGGACTCTCCAAACTGTCTGTCCAGGTCTGGCGATGATGGGAGATGCCACAGGTGGGCGAGTTCTCCGTGTACCCTTTCGAGGATCTCCCGATAGAGCAGATGAGGCATCGCATGCTCGACTTCGGGTTCGACCTTGCCGAATGCAGCCAGCGCCTCCTCGCGCGTTATGCGCTGAGGATTGTCCGAGAGAAGAGGCTGGAGGGCCGTCCAGATGCCTGTTTCCCAATCGATGAGCGTGCCGTAGCAATCGAACGAGAGCACGCGGAAGTCCTGGAGTTTCATGCTACCGGCCCGTGTAGCTTGGCTTGCGCTTCTGGAAGAACGCTGACACGGCTTCCTTCATGTCTTCGCTGTGGGCCGCGAGCAGCCACTGGTCGGCATCCATGTGCATGATCGCGTTGTCGAGCGCGGCCGTGTACTTGTTGATCGAGCGCTTGATCATCTGGACGGCGATCGGGGGGAGGGAGGCGTATTCCTCGGCCCAGGCTCGCGCGGTTTCGTCCAGATTGGCCACCGGCACGACTTCATCGACAAAGCCCCACTCGAGAAGTGTTGGAGCCTCGAACAGTTTTCCGGACATGATCATGCGCTTGGCGCGCGCCGGTCCGATGAGGTTCACGCAGACAGGCACCGCGTTCCACATCAGGTTGATGCCCATCTTCACTTCGCCGTAGCCTGCGCGTGTCGTGTCTGCGGCGATGCGGAAGTCGCAGGCTGTCGGGATGCAGGCGCCGCCGCCCGTTGACACGCCCTTGATGGCGCAGATGGTGGGCTGGTGGATTTCCTGCAGTGCGCGCATCATCAAGCCGCCCTGTTCAAGGCCGCGCCTTCGCATCAGCATGGATTGCGGATCGCCCTGGAAGCGCGGCTGGCTGAGGTCGGCACCCACTGAAAAGTCATTGCCTTCCGCGCGTATGATGATGGCCCGTGTCTGCTCGTCGTGGGAGAATGAGCGGGCCACACGCTCGATTTCCTCCATCATCTCGTTGGTGATGGCGTTGCGCCGTTCCGGGCGATCGATCGTGAGCGTGGCGATGGCGCCGTCACGCTGCAGGCGGATGAATTTTTCGGACATTGGGGCTCCCGGGACTCGTCGTGAAGTTCGTCACGTGTGAGCTAACAGGGTGAGCCCGGATCAGGCAAGGCATGCCGGGGAACCCATCGAGAGGGTTCCCCGGTGCATTCGCGTCTAGCTGACCGGAAAGCCGCGGTCGCGCATAAGGGCGTTCGTGTCCACATTGCGCCCACGGAAGCGGCGGAAAGCCTCGTCCGGCGGAATGGAATTGCCGACGCTCATGATTGACGTCTCGAGCAGCTTGCAGGCGTCCTTGTTGTAAAGGCCACCCTTTTCCTGGAAGCCCTCGTACACGTCTGCGGTCATCGTGTCGGCCCACATGTAGACGTAGTAGCCTGCCGAGTAGCCGTCACCGGAGAAGATGTGTCCGAATGCCGTCGGGCGGTGGCGCAGGACCACTTCCTTCGGGCAGCCGATTTCTTCCATGGCGGCCTTTTCGAACTCGACAGCGTCGATGTCCTTGTCCGGCGTCGCTGCGAGATGGATCTTCATGTCGTAGATGGCAGACGCCAGGTACTCGACCGTCGAGAAGCCCTGGTTGAAGTTCTTTGCCTTCAGGACCTTGTCCACCAGTTCCTTCGGGATCGGCTTGCCGGTCTGGTAGTGCAGGGCGAACTGGTTCAGCATTTCAGGTGTCGAGAACCAGTATTCGAAGACCTGGCTCGGGAACTCGACGAAGTCGCGCTTGACGCTCGTGCCGGCCAGCGTCGGATAGTTCACGTTGGACAGGAGGCCATGCAGGGCGTGTCCGAATTCGTGGAACATGGTCGTTGCGTCGTCCCATGAAATGAGGACGGGTTCGCCGGGCTTTGCCTTGATGAAATTCGAATTGTTGGAGACGATTGGCGTGATTTCACCCTTGAAGCGCTCTTGCGTGCGATACTCGGTCATCCAGGCGCCCGAGCTCTTGCCGGCGCGTGCGAACGGATCGAAGTACCAAAGGCCCATGCGCTTGCCGCCACGACGGACCTCGTACACGGACATGTCCGGGTGGAACACCGGGACGCCGGACAGCTTGACCATTTCCAGTCCGAAGACCTGATTTGTGGCCCAAAACATGCCGGCCAGGATCTTGTCGAGCTGCAGGTACTGCTTCACCTCGTTCTGGTCGATGGCGTATTTCGCTATGCGAACTTTCTCGGCGTAGTACCGGTAGTCCCAGGGCTCGATCCTGATCTTTGCGCCTTCCTTGTCGGCGATCGCCTGCATGTCCGCGACTTCTTCCTTCACGCGGGCGACAGCGGCCTTCCACATCTTCAACATGAGGTTCATGGCGTTGTCAGGATGCTTGGCCATGTTGTTGTCCAGCATCCGGTGCGCATGGGACTCGAAGCCCATGAGCTTTGCCCTTTCCGAGCGCAGCTTCAGGATTTCGGCAATGATCTTGCGGTTGTTGTGCTCCCCGGGCATGTCACCGCGGTTCACCCACATGCGCCATCCCTTTTCACGCAGGTCGCGGCGGTCGGAGTAGGTGAGGAACGGTTCCATGGAAGAGCGAGTGTTTGAGAACACCCACTTGCCCGCCTGCTTGCGCTCGGCTGAAGCTTGCGCGGCGGCGTCTTTCAGCGGCTGCGGGAGGCCGACGAGGTCAGCTTCGCTGTCGATGACCAGCGTGTAGTTCTCTTCGTCATGCAACTGGTTCTGGCCAAACTTCGTGTAGAGCGAGGCCAACTTGCCGTTGATTTCCTTCAGGCGGGCCTTCTGTTCCTTGCCCAGGGCGGCGCCCTGGCGCGCGAAGCGCTCGTAGTGCACTTCAGTCAGACGCAACTGCTCGGGGTTCAGTCCGGCGCTGGCGCGATCGTCGTAGACTGCCTTGATGCGCTGGAACAGGGCGTCGTTCTGCGTGACTTCGTCATTGAACGCAGAGAGGATCGGAGACATGTCCTCTTCGATCTTCTGCATTTCCTTGTCATTCAGGTTCGACGTGTAGACGCCGAAGAAGTTGCCGACGCGACCCAGTTCACGGCCGCCGTCCTCGTAGGCGAGGATCGTGTTTTCGAAGGATGGGGCAGCCTTGGACTTTGTCAGGGTGTCGATTTCGGCGCGGGCAAGGTCCATGCCCTTCATCAGGGCTTGCTTGAAGTCCGCCTTGCGCAGCTTGTCAAAGCGCGGGATGCCGCCATAGGGACCAACCCAGGGGTCCAGCATGGGGCCGAGGGCGGCGGTCTTGGCTTCAGCGTTCATCGAGATGCCTGTTGTGGTCATGGAGAGCGCGGCCGTTGCGGCGGCGCTTTGGAGGAATGATCGTCTTTTCATCAGGAAGTGTTCCCCTATCGGTGCCCGGCCCAAACCGGACTTTCGGTGTATTGTAGCGAACTTAGGGGGCTTTCTGCCAAGGGTCATGTCACGGGCGTGTGAATAGATGCCCCTTTGCCCCCTTTTTCGGCTTGAACAAGTGGCAGCGATGCGTAGTTTCCCTCGGCAAATCAGCCGATTTGATGCGAGGTTTCGTGCGACAATTGTATTCATCCGTCGAGGTGCGCGTTGTACCGGGTAAGGGACGTTGCGTGTTTGCCACCCGGGACATACCGGAAGGGGAACTCCTGTTCGCGGACCACATCGTTGTTGTGCCGGGCGATCAGTCCGATTTCACGGACCAGACCACTGTTGGCCGCTACGTGTTCCAGTGGAACGAAGACGACGACCTGTGTGTCGTGCTGGGATACGGCAGCCTGATCAACCACGGTCTGCCCGAGAATGTCTCCCTTGTTTCAAACTACAAGGACCAGACCATGGAGTTCTATGCGTACGGCAACATCAAGGCCGGCGACGAGCTCTGCTATGATTACGGTCATGACGCGGATGAACTGGTCACGTATTATGGCCTTCCCAGAGACGCGGCCGAAGCCGGTCGCTAGTTTCGCCTCCTCCCGCTTGC
>JBILMZ010000053.1:0-17366 GCA_044375275.1 Micropepsaceae bacterium
AAGCGGCTCGCCCGTCGGGCCCGGCATCTGAGAGATTTCGGACAAGGGATCCAATGCCACCAAGGCGCGTCCGCCGCGCATGATGAACTGGTCCAGCGCATATTGCGTTGTCGGCGAGAGGGGCTTGGGGTGAGCGATGAGCACGACGTCGATGTCGGCGGGAACGCGATCAAAGTCCTGCTCGAGGAACTTGGCGTCGAATGTGTCTCGTATCTGCTCGTAGATCATGAACGAGCGCGACTGGCCCTGCATCGCGGCGGCCATTCCGCCTGCACCCGAGTCGAAGGGAATGTTCGAGACGATCCCGATCTTCGGTTTATTCTCGCGGATGAGCTTGTGAACGAGGTTCGACAGGTCGTACTCGAGATAGGGCTCGCGCTCCTCAAGGAAGAACGGGATCACTTCGCGGCCGTTGACCATGTTGGTGCCAACGACGCCGAAATAGATCTTCTCGCCGGCTGGCGTGGGCGCGCCAGTGATACCCTGCGCGACGGCCAGGTCTTCCTGCTCTGTCAATGGTTCCGGGTCGATGACTTCGAGCTTCAGCTTGCCGTCGGAGAGGCTTTCAAAGCGCTGCAGCATGTCGCGCACGCGACCGCCATAGGAGCGCACGCCTGCATATTTCACCGACACGGCTTCCGAGAAATAGAAGCGAAGCGTGACGGGCTCGGGGATCGACTGCAGGATTTCCCGCGTGCCGTCACTGACGGTGTAGAGGCTATTCTCCGTGAGGTCGATGCGGGCCCGCGAGAACCACACGTCCGACGTCATGTTGAGGGCGAAGAAGCTGATGATGCCGAGCGTGATGGCCGCGACAGCAATCCGGGATCTGGTCCAGCGCATGACTAGTCTGCCCTTCTCAGGTCAATGACGACCGCGTTGATGAAGAGACTGAGCGCGATCAGCGAACCGAAGAACACGAGGTCCCGCAGGTCGATCACGCCGTTCATGATGGCATTGAAATGGGTCAGGAAGCTGAAGGAGGAAATCGCATTGACGAAAAGTGTCGGCGCCCAGCCCTGGAAGAAGTCGAGCACCATCGTGTGCCCGGCGATCGTGAACAGGAAGCAGACAACCACACTGACCACGAAGGCGATCACCTGGTTGTTCGTCATGGACGAAATGGCCGAGCCGATGGCGAGGTAGGCGCCGGCCATCAGCCAGCTGCCAAGATAGCTCGCGACGATCACGCCGTTGTCCGGTGATCCGAGGAAATTGACCGTGATCCACATGGGGAAGGTCATGGCAAGCGCTATGCCGGCGAACACCCAGGCTGCGAGGAATTTTCCAAGTACGGCGGCCATGACAGGGACCGGCAAGGTCATGAGCAACTCGATGGTGCCTGCCCGCTGCTCCTCCGCCCACAGCCTCATCGAAATGGCTGGCAAGAGGAACAGGTAGATCCACGGATGGAAGCCGAAGAAGACATCCAGTTCGGCCTGGCCCGTCAGGAAGAACTGGCCGAAGTAGAAGGTGAAGGAGCCAATCGCGAGCAGGAAGATCACGATGAAGACATAGGCCACAGGCGTCGCGAAGTAGCCTGCAAGCTCGCGGCGGAAGACTGCGGTCGTGGCGTTCCAGAAGCTCATGGCATGGCCTCCGCCTTGATGTCGGCGTCTGGGGTCGTCAGCGCGCGGAAGACTTCGTCCAACCGCTTCGTCGGGGACTTGGCGAGCAGTTCTGCCGGCGTGCCGTCTGCCACGATGCGGCCCTTGTCGATGATCACGGCGCGTGTGCACACGGCGTCGACTTCCTCGAGAATGTGGGTCGAGATGATGATGGCCTTGTCGCTGGCCATCGACTTGATGAGGTTGCGGACCGAGAGTTTCTGGTTCGGGTCAAGGCCGTCCGTCGGTTCGTCCATGATCAGGACCGGCGGGTCGTGCAGGATCGCCTGCGCCAGCCCGACGCGGCGCTTGAAGCCCTTTGACAGGGTTTCGATGCGCTGCTCGAGCACGCCCTGCAAGCCGGTTCGTGCCACGGCCACGTCGATCGCCTTCGTGGCTGCTGCATCCTTCAGGCCACGCACTCGGGCGATGAAGGTCAGGAACTGCAGGGGCGTCATGTCCGGATAGGCGGGTGCGCCTTCCGGCAGATAGCCGATGCTGCACTGGGCCTCGAACTGTTGCTCGACCACGTCGTGACCGCAGACCGAGATCCTGCCCTCGCTTGGGGCAAGGAACCCGGTGATCATTTTCATGGTGGTGGATTTGCCGGCGCCGTTGGGACCCAGGAAGCCGAGCACCTCACCCTTGCCTACACGCAGGGTGATGCCGCCTACGGCTGTAAAGTCTCCGAACCGCCGGACCAAGTCTTCGATGATGATCATGGATTTGCTGGCTAACCCGCCAAAAACCAAGTTGAAATTGGGGCCAAAGCGATACGCAAAAGTGGTCGCAACCGCAAGTGGCCAAATTGTGAACCAGCTTGCGGATTTCAAGACCCTTTGCGGCTGCGAAGGCTGTTCAGACCCGCAATAACATGCCGCCGTCCACATTGAGCCCATGTCCCGTCACAAAGGCCCCGTCGTCCGAGGCGAGGAAGAGCGCACCCCGGGCGAGATCGAGCGGTTCGCCCAGCCTGCGCAGGGGCGATTTCTTCGCCCAGATCTCGGCTACCTCGGGCCTCGCATCCCAGAGGGGCAATGTCATGCCTGTCCGGATCGCGCCCGGCAGGAGGTAGTTGGCGGTGATGCCGAACTTTCCCAGTTCAAGCGCCAGGGTGCGGGTCAGCCCAGCCACACCGGCCTTGGACGCGCAATAGGCTGCCAGGCCGAGGTCCGTCCCTTCGGCCATCACGGAGGCCACATTGATGATCCGCCCTGCCCTGCTCTGCTTCAGATGCGGAATTGCGGCCTGGCAGATCAGGAACGGCGCGGTCAGGTTCACGGCCAGGACCCTGTCCCAGGTGGAGCGTTTCATTTCCTCGACGAACTCGCGCCCCGAGACACCGGCGTTGTTCATGACGATGTCGAGCTGGCCGCAAGCGGAGACCGCCGTGTCCACGATGCGCTGAGGCGCGTCAGGTGCCGTGATGTCGGCTTCGAGCGGCGTGATGCCGGACACGTTGGCGTGCGCTGCGGCGAGATCCTTGCCGGGGAGGTCAACGGCGAGGACCCTTGCGCCTTCGGCGGCAAAGAGCTGTGCGGTTGCCTTACCGATCCCGGAAGCGGCTCCGGTGACGATGGCGGCTCGGTCTTTCAGGCGCATAAAAAAACTCCCTCGCACTGGGTGACGAGGGAGTTGTACACGAGTTTCAGGGGTTGTCAGTTCCTTGGGATGAAACCTTGCGGTTGGCCCGGGGTGCGGATAAAGCCGCGAGGGGGCTGGGGGCTGATGGTCCGGGCCTTCGCCGCACCACCGAGCCAACCGGTACGCATGAAGATGGCCTCGCAAAGCGGCAGCGCAAGGGCTGAAATGCGGCTCAAAGATGGCCCGGATTCACGCCTTCGCGAAAGGCACATGAACGGCGGTTCAGAATACAGGAAATCAGCCGGATTTTGATGCCAGACGCTCGGCAATGATGCGCATCGCCACCGGATGCGAACCCATGATTGTGTGAGGGCTGTCAACTTCCACGTTTTCTGCGCCGGGCGCTTCATCAACCAGGCATGAGCGCCACGGCACGATGCCATCAGAACGCGAGTAGAATGCTGTCACCGGAACTGGCGGATTGCGAACCAGGTCGGGCATGCGCTTCGTGAAGGACTGATCGAAACGGACCGACATTGTTTCAGCGAAGGGTGACAGCGGCGTCTTGATCGGAAAGCGAATCGGCGTGCCCAGCGTGATCACGCGATGGATCTTGGCTGGCGAGTCCTTTGCAAGCTCGCGCGCGAATACACCGCCGAGGCTCCGGCCAATGAGACTGACCTTCTGGCCGGTGCGCATGTTGGCTTCGTCGACCAGTGCTGCACAGCGCGTCAGTGCTGCGGGCGTCGGGCCCCAGTTCACGCCACTGCCCCAGCCGCGCGCGTCATAGCCCGCATCCCTGAGCCACATGATCAGGGTACGCGTGGCGAAGTCACCCGTCATGAAGCCGGGGAGAACGAGCACCGTGTGTCCGTCACCTCGCGGCACGTTGGCATGTGGCGGCACCGGTGCGGGGCGAAGCGTGTGTCCCACGAAGCTTGCAATGTCCTTCAGCGCGCTGAAGGCGGCGCCAAGGGGACGGTCACTGGGATAGCTGGTAAATGAGGGCGTTGGCATTGGCTGGGAGATTTTCGAAGTTCATTGCGGAATGCAAGCGGCTCGGTCAAAGTTCCCGTCCTTAACCTTTCCGGATTTCCTTTCAAGAGACCCCCGCGATGCGCAAAAGCGTGAATTTCACTGACACCATCCTCGACTATGCCGCTGATGCCGGCGTTCGCGAGCATCCGGTGCTGGCCCGCTGCCGCGCCGACACGGCTGGCATGGGTGGCGTGTCGGTCATGCAGATTGCGCCGGAACAGGGTGCGTTCATGGGGATGCTTGCCAGGCTCATGAATGCGCGGCGCTATATCGAGGTCGGCACATTTACCGGCTACAGCGCGCTGTCGATCGGCCTTTCGCTGCCTGATGACGGGCATGCCGATGCGCTGGACATCAGCGAAGAGTACATGACGAAAGCCCGTGGCTATTGGAAAGATGCGGGACAGGACCGCAAGATCACGGGGCATGTCGGGCCCGCCATCGAAACGATGAAGCGCTTCCTGAGCGAAGGCCGGGCGGGACACTATGACTTCGCCTTCATCGACGCCGACAAGTCGTCCTACGATGCCTATTACGAGCACATGCTGCAGCTCGTGCGGCCCGGCGGGCTGATTGCGATCGACAATGTCCTGTGGTCGGGCCGTGTGTGCGATGCAGCAGACACCTCAGCGGACACGGTGGCACTGCGTGCGCTCAATGCCAAAATTAAGAATGACAACCGCGTGGACACGGTCCTCCTGCCCATTGCCGATGGAATTTTTATGTGCCGCAAGCGCTGAACGGACTTGCCAAAACAGCCGTCCGGGTGAAGACTTTCACATCAGATGGCCGATGAAACCATAATTCCTCTCCGTGGCGCGGACCGCCCCCAACCACGGAACGATGACAAGGGCGATACGTCTTCCCGCGAGGTCGAAATCATGTTCGACCGGCGCGAACTCGGCGCCATCCTTTCGCTCTATGGCCGCATGGTTTCGCAGGGTGAGTGGCGCGACTATGCAATCGGCATGGGCCGCGAGCATGCGGTCTTTGCCGTCTTCCGCCACACGGCAGAGATGCCGCTTTATCGCATCGAAAAGCACCCCAAGCTGCGCAACAAGCAGGGCATGTACTGCGTCGTCGCCAGCGGCGGGCTGATCATGAAGCGGGGACATGACATTGCGCAGGTGCTGCGGGTGCTTGAGCCCAAGCGGCCTCATCTCGTCGAATAGGATCAGTGGGCCTGAAGCCTCTGAAGGTCGCGCTGGTGAATCTTCACGCCCGGCCTGGCCTTCACGCGCTCCTCAAGCGTGGCGCGCAGGCGACTGCCCTGCCCTGACCTGAACGCCGCATCCATCCAGGCCTGCACGAAGATGTCGCGCTGGGCGTGGGAGCCACCGATGCGCTGAAGCTTTGGCAGCGTGACGGCGATCATGTCGGTCGCGCTTGCGTGGTCGCCGCGCGCCTGTGCAACGAGTGCCGTGGCGAGCGGCATTGCCACTTCGGCCCACACGCCGCCCACCTCATCTGCCTTGCGCTTCAGCGTGGCCATGAAGGTGTCGGTGCGCTGGCCCTGCTGCGTGCGGGCGAGTGCCCAGGCATAGTGCATGTCGTGGAAGGGCCAGAGATGCTCGTCGGCGCGTGCAGCGACCTCACGCGCCACCGCCGCCCATCTGTCACCCACATCGACGCCACGCATCTCCAGGCGCCAGAGCATGGAGATGGCGCCGATCTGTTCCTGCGCGAAAGATGGCCAGCGGCCCCAGAGCCTGGCGTCGTAGATCGCGAGTGCCCGGCCGGGTTCGTCGCGATCGAGGTGGAACAATGCGAGGTGCCAGTAGTTGTGCTCGCTCATGAAGATCGAGCGCGTCTGCCAGCCCGCAGCGGCCTTTTCGAGCATGGCGACGCCTTCGTCGAGGCGCCCGTATGTCTCGAAGACGTGAGCCAAGGCGTGCTGTGCCCAGGCCTCGGCAGGATTGCGCGCGAGCGCCTCGCGGGCAGATTCCTCGGCGGCATGAAGCTGGTGCGACTGCTCCTGCGCGAAGGCCAGCATGCCCCAGGCCTCGGGCTTGTTGCGATGGGCCTGCATGACGAGCTTGCCGAGACGCAGCATGGCGGGCGCGTCGCCGAGGTTGAAGGCCAGGTACTGCCCCCACTTTGCGGCGACGATGTCGGCGGGGGCGAGCTGCACGGCGGTTTCGAAGGCATCCTGGGCAGCCTTGTAGTCCTGCTGTCCCCACGCCCTGGCGGCGGTGATGATGGCGGCCTCGCGCGGGGTGACGTGCACGTCGGTCAATCGCTCCAGAAAGGGCTGGGCGGCCCTGTAGCCCTCTGCCGCCTCGAGCGACATGTGGAGGAGCGCGGCGTAGGCCGTCGCGAGGGAACAGGCTGGTTCTGCTGCCGCGGCCGGGAACAGGACGGCGAGGTCGGGACCATAGGAAATCCACTCCTGGCCGAAGGTATCAAGGGCCTTCACCACCTGCGGAGTGGCGCCGGTCACGGGAAGGCCAAAGGCGTCGTTGAGCTGGGACATGAAGTGTCTTTAGCACAGGGCTGCGGCCAATAAAAAACCCCGGAAGCGAGGCTTCCGGGGTTCGCGTCGGCAGATGCCGCTTGAGACTATTCGCGGTTGGCGAAGAGGCGCAGGAGCATCAGGAAGAGGTTGATGAAGTCCATGTACAGGCGGAGGGCGCCGAGGATGGCCTTCTTGCCCGAGGTCTCGGAGTCATCGCCTTCGTAGTACATTTCCTTGATCTGCTGCGTGTCGTAGGCGGTCAGGCCTGCGAAGACCAGCACGCCGATGATGCTGATCGCGAAGGTCAGCGCATCGGACTGCATGAAGATGTTGACCAGCGACGCGATCACGAGGCCGACGAGGCCCATGAACAGGAACGAACCCCAGGCACTCAGGCTGCGCGGCGTCGTGTAGCCGTAGAGGCTGAGGGAACCGAAGGTCGCGGCGGTGATGAAGAACACGCGCACGATGTCTGCAGCGACGTACGCCTGGAAGATGTAGGCCAGCGACAGGCCCATCACAGCGGCGAAGGCCCAGAACATCATCTGTGCGGCGCCGGCCGAGATGCGCTCGATCATGCCGAAGCCGAACCACGCGATGGCGAGCGGCGCGAGCATGACCACCCACACCAGCGGCGTGCCGTAGATCGCGTTGAAGAGAACCGGCGTTGCAGAAGTCGCGTAGGCGACGACGCCTGTGACTGCGAGGCCCAGCGTCATGTACTGGTACACGCTGATCATGTAGGTCCGCAGACCCTGGTCAATGCCTTGGGCATCCACACCTGCGGGTGATGCCTGCCGGACACCGTAGTTGTAGTCAGACATGGGTGTTTCCTTTCGAATGGGCGCCAGACAAATGTGCGGCGCCTTTGGCTCCGCTGTAATGTGGTCGCAAAATGCCTTTGCTTCAAGGCCTTAGGAAAGAAATTGCGAGCCGTTTTCAGGTGCTGATTTCAAGTATTCTTAAGGAATCAGGCCATACGCAATGTACGCGCTGCAGGTGTTGAAAGTGCAGTCCATGTCGAGGCGATTCCGAGGCCCATTGCGGCGAGTGCGCCACCGATTATCACTACTGCAAGTGTGGACATGGCGGGCACGAAACTCGTCTGCATCACGAAGTAGGCCACGGCCCACGCCGCGAGTGTCCCCGAAAGTGCCGCCACTAATCCTGCTCCCAGACCGAGAACGGCGAACTCCAGCAGGTAGGTCGCCATGACCTGCCCTTTCGTGGCGCCGAGCACCTTGAGCACGACGGCGTCGAACAGGCGGTGACGATGGCCGGCCGCCAGGGCTCCGGCAAGCACGAGCAAACCGGTCAGCAACGTCACGAAGCTCGCGGCGCGTATGCCGCCCGAGAGCTGTCGCACGAGTTCGTTGGCGGTCTCGAGCGCCTCGCGGACGCGGATCACGGTCACATTCGGGAAGGCATTGGAGACCACACGTTCAACGTCGTCCTCGGCCTGCACTGTCGCATGCGCTGTCGCGAGGAACTCGTGCGGGGCCTTTTCCAGCACGCCCGGCGAGACAATCATGAGGAAATTCATGCGGGCGTTCGAAAAATCCACGCGGCGCGTGTTGGCGATGCGGAACGTGAACTCGCGGCCCAGGATGTTCACACTGATGCTGTCGCCGACATCGAGGCCCATGCCTTCGGCAAGCCCGGCGTCAAACGACAGCAGTGGCGGACCCTTGTAGTTTTCGGGCCACCACTTGCCCTTGACGAGCTGGTTGTGGGCGCCGGGCGGATTGCCATAGGTGAGGCCGCGGTCGCCGTTGAGCGCCCACTGCACTTCCTTCTTCACGTTTGCCTTTTCGGCCGATACGCCGTCGATCTTCGTGATGCGCCCGCGCAGCATCGGCACGAGAGCGAGGTCGGTGGCGCCGGGCTGGACCTGCACGAGCTTCCGGAACTTCTCGGCCTGGGCGGTCTGGATGCCGACGAAGAAGAAGCTGGGGGCCACGGATGGTGTCTCTTCACGGATCACGCGGCGAATGTTTGCGTCGATCAATGCAATGGCGGCCAGCAGCGTCAGCCCAAGTCCCAGGGACAGTATGACGGCAGGCGTGGGCGCGCCAGGCCGATAGATGTTTGACAGCGCCAGTCGCGCCATCATGAACTTGGGGCGCGGGACGTGCCGCGCAAGCCACATCAGCGCCCAGCCTGTCGCCCTCAGGATCGCAAAGGCCGCGAGCGCACCGGCGGCAAAGCCTGCCGCCAGCTCGATGTTGGGCGTGAGCGTGACAGCGAGGGCAGCCAGCAGCGCCAGTGCAAAGACCGTCGCCAACGCATAAGGCCAACGGGGCCAGCGGCGCGACGGCGTGACCAGGTCACGGAACATCACCGCCGGCGAGATGTCCTTGGCGCGGGCCAGCGGCCAGATGGCGAAGGCCAGCGCGGTCAGGAGCCCGTAAGCCATGGCCGCGCCGAGCGGTGCCAGGAACAGTCCGAACTCTGCCTGGAAAGGCAGGAAGCCCGACAGCAGCCACCCGAGCACAATCGGCAGGATTGCGCCGATCAGAATCCCTGCGGTCACGCCGACGACAGCGAGCGCCATGACTTCGCTCAGGAACATGAAAAAGATGAAGCGGCCACTGGCACCGATACACTTGAGGGTCGCGATGTCGTCGCGGCGGCGATCGAGGTAGGCCTTCACGGCGCTGGCAACGCCTACGCCGCCGACCACGAGGGCGGTCAGGCCGATCAGCGTGAGGAACGCGCCGACCTGCTCGATAAAGCGACGCACGCCGAGCGCGGCGTTCCAGCGGTCGCGTACCTGCCAGTCCTTGTTCGGATAGGTGTCCTTCACATACTTGACGAAGTTCGCCACGCCCTCGCGCGACGTGATTTCCTGCGGCAATGCGATGCGATAGGAGAAGTTGATCAGGCTGCCGGGCTGGATGAGGCCCGTGGCACGCAGCGCGAACTCGGAAATCAGCACACGCGGGCCGGTCGAGAAACCGCCCGCGATGCGGTCCGGTTCCTCGCGAACCAAGGCACGCAGCATGAAGCGCGCGTTGCCAATCTTCACGATATCGCCCTGCTTCAGGCCAAGCTTCTTCAGGAGGCGGGCTTCAACTGCTGCGCCAAACACGCCTTCCCTGTTCGTGAAGAGTTCACGCAGCGGCTCGCGCGGCGACACATCCGCCATGCCATAGAGCGGATAGAACCTGTCGACGGCCTTCAGCTCAATGTTCGTGCGCGCCTTGTTGTCGGTCGTGATGGCCATGGCACGAAGCTCTGCCACCATCGAGACCTGTCCCTGGCTTCGCAGCCACTTCAGTTCCTGCTCGTCCATTTCGCGGTGGACGAGACGAACCTCGACGTCACCGCCGAGAAGGCGCTGGCCTTCCACGGAGAGCCCTTCCAGCAAAGCTGCAGACAGGGAGCCAACCGTTGCGATCGAGGCCACGCCGAGGATGAGACAGGCGAGGAAAATGCGAAAGCCTGACAAGCCCTGCCGCAACTCGCGGCGTGCGAGGGTCAGGGCGACGTTGGCGCGCTTCATCATTCGGCTCTTGCCGCCACCGGTGGCTGGGTTGGCTTGTCGGGAACCTCGGTCAAGACCGTGTCTTCCTCGACCAGGCGGAACGGCTCGTCTGCCGGCGCTGGCGCTTCGGATCCCGCGGGCGTCGCAGCATCGGGTGGCGCTGAAGGAGACGTATCAGCAACCGGGTCAGCAACCGGGTCAGCAACCGGGTCAGCAACCGGGTCAGCAACCGGGCCTGCCGCTTCCGTCGGATTGCGGTCCGGTTCGGCCGAAGGTTGCACGACTTGTTCTGCCACCAGCGGCGAGACCGACGCCGACGCCGACACAGTCTGTATCACGGGCTGTATCACCGGCTGGAAATGGACCGTCGCCTCGACCTGAGGCTGGTCTGCGTCCTCGATGGACTCGATCTTGCCGTCGCGCAGCCGAACGATGCGATCACAACGACGTGCAAGCGCGTCATCATGCGTGACCAGCACAAGGGTTGAACCGCGCTCGCGCTGGAGCTTGAACAGCATTTCAACGATTTCCGCACCCGTTCGCCCGTCAAGATTGCCGGTGGGTTCGTCAGCGAAAATCAGGCTGGGGCGCGGCGCCAAGGCGCGCGCGAGGGCCACGCGCTGCTGCTCGCCGCCCGACAACTGGCTGGGATAGTGATCGAGCCGGTGCTCGAGGCCGACATTGACCAGTTCCTGGCGCGCCTTGTCGAAAGCATCAGGAACGAGGGCCAGTTCCAGCGGGACTGCCACGTTTTCGAGCGCAGTCATGGTCGGGATGAGATGGAAGGACTGGAAGACGATGCCAACGTTTCCGCGCCGAAACCGGGCCGATTCGTCTTCGGTCATCGCGGATATGTCCTGCGACTTGACGATGACGCGGCCCGTGGTGGGACGCTCGAGGCCCGTCATCACCATAAGCATGGTCGATTTGCCTGAGCCCGATGGCCCAACCAAACCGATGGCTTCACCTTGACGTATTACGAGCTCAATACCATTGAGAATATTGACGGGGCCAGCCAGACTCCTGAGTGTGAGCCTGACAGCCTCGAGCTTGAGTACGGGTTCAGCGTTGAGCAAACGCACCATGCGCGGCAGACTACCAACAAATGAGGGGGCGGAGAATGATATCCCGGTACTGGAATATGCGGGGATGGGCCAGAGGCTCAAGATCATTCTTGAGCCTCTGGGCGATTCTTGCTGTCTTTCTGGCGGGAATCAATGGTGTTACGGCCGCAGAGGCCAAGCCATTGCGCCTCCTCGCCCTCGGTACGAGCCTCACGCAGGGCTACAACCTGCCGCCCGGCACCGATTACTGCGCTGTCCTGCAGGCCCGGCTCAGGGCAAAAGGACATGACGTCATCATCATAAATGCTGGCGTTTCCGGCGATACCACAGCCGGGGGACTGGCGCGGCTGGAGTGGCTTCTCCAGGACCCCGTCGATGGCGTGATTCTCGAGCTGGGCTCCAATGATGCCCTGCGCAGCTTCGATGTCAGGGAAACCGAGAAGAACCTTGATGCGATCCTTGGGACCCTCAAGTCACGCGGCTTGCCTGTACTTTTCACGGGAATGATGTCTCCGCGAAACATGGGAGCCGAATATGTCGCGGCCTTCGACTCGCTCTTCCCTGCGCTCGCCCGGAAGCACAAGGTGCTGTTCTTTCCCTTCTTCCTTGAAGGCGTGGCCGCCGACCCGCGCCTGAACCAGAAAGATGGCATCCATCCCAACGAAAAGGGCACGCAGGTCATCGTTCGCAACATCCTGCCGCATGTCGAGAAGCTGATCGCCGAGATCAAGGCGAAGCAAACGAAATAACCGCAATCCGAACCAACGAGGTCCATGATGGAATACCGTGAGCTTGGCCGCACGGGCGTGAAGGTGTCCGCGCTTTGCCTGGGAACCATGACCTGGGGTGAACAGAATACCGAGCAGGAAGGTCACGCGCAGATGGACTACGCGCTTGACCACGGAATCAATTTCTTCGACACGAGCGAGATGTACGCCGTCCCGCCCAAGCCGCAGACGCAAGGTGCCACGGAGCGCATCATCGGCACTTGGTTCAAGGCGCGCGGCAACCGGTCGAAAGTGATCCTGGCGACAAAAGTCGCTGGCCGTTCGCCGATGACCTGGCTGCGCGCTGATGGCTCGCCGAGCGAGCAGACACCGGCGCAGATTGCAGAAGCCGTCGATGCCAGCCTCAAGCGCCTCAACACCGACTACATCGATTTGTACCAGTTGCACTGGCCGGATCGTCCGGTCGCCATGTTCGGCGCGACGGGCCTTGCCTACCGGCACCTGGACGGCAAGAGCGTGCCGATCGAAGACATCCTTGGTGCGCTGGACGCCCAGGTGAAGGCGGGCAAGATCCGCCATGTCGGGCTTTCGAACGAAACCGCCTGGGGAACGATGGAGTTCCTTCGCCATGCCAAGGAGCGCGGATTGCCGCGCATGCAGTCGATCCAGAATGCCTACAGCCTGATCAACCGGGTGTTCGAGCTGGGGCAAGCCGAGATCGCGCATCGCGAGCAGGTCGGGTTGCTGGCCTACTCGCCGCTCGCGCAGGGTTATCTCACGGGCAAGTACCAGAAAGGTGCGCAGCCGGAAGGATCGCGCAAGAAGCTGTTCAACAGGCTCCAGCGCTATGAGCGCCCGCAGACCGAAATCGCGATCGACCGCTATCTCGAGATTGCGCGCAAGTTCGGCCTGGATCCGGCGCAACTGGCCCTGCAGTTCGTCACCACCCGCCCCTTCGTGACGTCGAACATCATCGGCGCCACGACCATGGAGCAGCTGAAGACCAATATTGGCAGCATCAACGTGACGTGGACCGACGAACTCGAGAAGGCCATCGACGAGGCCCACCACATTCAGCCCAATACGGCCCCCTGACCCGGCATGATCCGCCTCTTTGCAGCCATCGGCATTCCCGAACAGATCCGGCAACGCCTCATGCTGCTGCAGGGAGGCGTTCCCGGTGCGCGCTGGTCGCCGCCGGAGAACCTGCACGTGACGCTGCGCTTCATCGGCGAGGTCGATGACGTGACGGCTTCGGACATTGATGGCCTGCTCGAGACGCTTCACATGCCCGGGTTCGATCTCACGCTGAAGGGCGTCGGGCTCTTTGGCGGCAAGGATCCGCATTCACTCTGGATCGGCGTGGCACCGTGCGACGGACTGATGCGGCTTGCGGCGAAGATCGAGAGCCTTCTGCAGCGCATGGGGCTTGAACCTGATGCGCGCAAATACACGCCGCATGTCACGATTGCGCGATTGAAAGACGTGCCACAGCTACGCCTCAACAGCTTTGTCGCCGATCATGCGCTGTTCGACAGCGGGCCCTTCAGCGTGCGGACCTTCGGGCTCTATTCGAGCCACCCGACCGCGCGTGGCAGCCAATACGTTCTGGAAAGAAGCTACGCGCTGGCCTGAAGCGTCAGGCGTCGGCGACTTCGGCCTCGATGCGCTCCATGTCCTCATCCGACAGGCCGAAGTGGTGGCCGATCTCGTGGATGATGACGTGCGCGAGAATGTCGCCCAGCGCGATCTCGGAATCAGCCCATTCATCCAGGATTGCGCGGCGGTACAGGAAGATCACGTTGGGTTCGCCGGCGTTGTCCTCGTCAGCGCCCTGCCTCGTGATATCGACGCCCTGGAACAGGCCCAGGATGTCGAAGGGGGATTCGAGTTCGAGTTCAGCGGACACGTCGTCATCCGGCAGGTCCTCGATGCGGAAGAGGATCTGCCCGCAGCGCTTGCGGAACCGGTCCGGCATGCGGCCAAAAATCTCATGCGCGAGATCCTCGATGTCGTCGAGTGTCGGTGCCACAAGTTCATAGATTGCGTCGGTGCTCATGCGGCTCTCTCGCGGGTGTTCTCTTCCGTGCCGAACATAGCCTATGATGCCATTGAAAGTGGAGAGGCATCGTGACCAGCAAACTGACCCCGGCCGAACGTACGGCCCTGGCCGCCGAAATCCCGGGATGGACCCCGGAACCAAAGCGCGACGCGATCACAAAGACCTTTGTTTTTGCCGATTTTGTCCAGGCTTTTGGCTTCATGGCGCAGGTGGCCCTGATCGCCGAGCGGATGGACCATCACCCGGAATGGTCGAATGTCTACAAGACCGTCAACGTGCTGCTGACGACGCATGATGCCAATGGTCTGACAGGCAAGGACGTGGAACTGGCGCGGTCGATGGACCGGATTGCGCGCGGGATCGCTGGCGCATAGCAGCGGCCCACCCTGATCCGGGCGGGCCGCGCTTGAGGTGATGATTACGGGGTCGTTCCCGCGGCCGGTGCCGGCGTTGCGGCGGGCTCGGTCGTTGCCGGGGCCGGGGCTGCTGGCTCGGTGGTCGTGGCTGGCGTCGCTGCATCTCCGGCCGGAGCGGCTGCAGGATCCGCAGGCGCTGCAACCGGTGCCGGCAGCGGCGCGCTCTCGGTGAAGATCTGCAGGTCGATGCTGTTCAGCTTGACCAGGGTTTCGGCAGAGGTCGCGCCCGACACTTCAACGGTCACTGTCACCGGAATCAAGCCGCCGGTGCGCAGGTCCTTATCCGATCCAACGTAGGACACAGCCTTCGAAAGCTTGCGGTTCGTTCCCGTGCCCGTGTAATCGCGCCACTCTGTTACGCTGGCTTCGCTGCCGATCGCAATGATCATGCGAGCAGCGCCGTCGCCGGCAACCGGACCAACGGGTGCGGCTGCGGGCTTTGCGGCGGTTTCGGCGGGCGTTGCTGCAGCGCCATCAGCTGGTGGCGTTGCCGGCGTCGCCGCCGGTTCGGCGGCCGGTGCTTCCGCGGCCGGTGCCGGTGTTGCGGCTGTGTCCGCCGGTGTTGCGTCGGCCGGCGGCTGCGCGGACTCCACTGGCGGTGTTCCCACCGACTTCATGAAGCCGTTGATCGTCGCGGTTGCAACGACGACGCGCTCATCGTCGGGCACCTTGATGTGCCACGTGGTGGAGAATACCGACGACGTCGTCTGTCCCGCGCCGGCCTTCAGTTCGAAGCCCGGAAAGCCCAGGTTGAGGCGCTTGCCGTCCTGCGAGAGATTGTTCGTGTGCTCGGTGATGACCGAGACCGGGTTTGCCGTGACCGGACCATCCGCTTCCGTTCCGGTGCCAACTCCGGTGCCTGCCGGACCACGGCCTGCAAAAATCAGATAGCCTGCCGTTCCCAGCAGAACGACGACTGCGGCGACGCCGCCGAACAAGACGGTACGATTCATGAGGTGTCCCCTTGAGGTGAAGCAGGTAAGTCTGCGCGCGAAACTAGCGGCGACGTGATTGTGCGGCAAGAATCGGCGTCGCGCCAATTCGCAGGCGGCCTGTGCAAAACGAAACCGCGCATTTCGCCATGGAAATGCGCGGTTTGCCGATCAGAAGCGAAAACTGCCTGGGGCAATCTGCCGCCTGTCGCTACTCCTAAAGTCTAACGCGGCGACATACGGATCGCGCCGTCCAGGCGAATCACTTCGCCGTTCAGCATCGAGTTTTCACAAATCTGTCGCGCCAGCTTGGCGTACTCGTAGGGGTGGCCGAGGCGTGAAGGGAACGGCACCTGGGCGCCGAGGCTCTTCTTCACTTCCTCCGGCGCGCCGGCGAGAAGCGGCGTGTTGAAGAGGCCCGGGAGGATCGTCATGCAGCGCACGCCGTCACGGGCGAGGTCGCGGGCGATCGGCAGGGTCATGCCAACCACGCCACCCTTCGATGCCGAGTAGGCGGCCTGGCCGACCTGCCCGTCCTGGGCTGCGACCGAGGCCGTGTTGATGATCACGCCGCGCTCGCCGTCTTCCGTCACCGGATCCAGGGACAGCATGCCGGCTGCCGACTTGGCGATGCAGCGGAACGTGCCGACGAGGTTGATCTGGACGATGCGGTCGAAGTGCTCGATCGGATGCGGGACGACTTCGTTCGTTTCCTTCTTGCGCGACGCCGTCTTGATGGCGATGCCGGTGCCGGCGCAGTTGATGAGGATGCGCTCCTGGCCGAGGGCCGCGCGGGCCTTCTTGAAGCCGTCGATCACGCTCTGCTCGGACGTCACGTCCACTTCGCAGAACACGCCATCGATCTCGGCGGCGACCTTCTCGCCCTTCTTGTCGCGATCGAAGATGGCGACGCGGACGCCGGCGGCGGCGAGTTCGCGCGCGGTGGCTTCACCAAGACCTGAGGCGCCGCCCGTGATGACGGCCGTGACTGAACGGTTTAGCTGCATGGGATCTGACTTTCTGCTAGTGTGGATGGTATCGTCGCCTTCATAGCCCCGGTTTCCGCCGATGGCTAGAGCGCGTGCCGCCGCGAGGAGCTGACCCATGAAAGCCTGGACCGAGGAAAACGTTGCGTTACCCGCCGTGATCGAGCGCCACGAGCGCATCGTGCGCGAAGGTTTCTGGCGCAAGCTGCGCCGGATGATCGGCAAGCTGCCTTTCACCGAGGATCTGGTGGCCGCCTATTTCTGTGCCCGGGATCCGTCCACGCCACTCATGGCCCGCGCGACGCTGCTCGGTGCCGTGGCCTACTTTGTCGTCCCGATCGATGCCATTCCCGATGCGCTTGCGCTGGTCGGGTTCAGCGACGATGCGGCTGTCCTTGCCACGGCGATCGCGGTTGCTGGTGCACATATCCTGCCCCAGCACCGCGACAAGGCCCGCGCGGCGCTCCTGATTGGAACTCGCTGATCCCGCTCAAAGCGCATTCACGGGAATCTTCAGGTAGCTCACGCCGTTGGCTTCTGGCGTCGGCAGCCTGCCCGCGCGGATGTTGACCTGCACCGATGGCAGGATGAGAACCGGCATTGCGAGCGTCCTGTCACGTTCCGTGCGCCTGGCCACGAACTCATCCTCGGTGACACCGTCACGCACGTGGACGTTTCTCTCGCGCTCGGCGGCGACGGTTGTTTCCCAGGCATAGGTGTTGCGGCCAGGGGCCTTGTAGTCGTGGCACATGAAGAGCCTTGTTTCGGGCGGCAAGGACAGGATGCGCCGGATCGAACGATACAGCGTCCGGGCGTCTCCCCCGGGGAAGTCCACGCGCGCGGTGCCATAGTCCGGCATGAACAGCGTATCGCCGACGAAGACTGCATCCCCGATCCTGTAGCTGACGCAGGCCGGTGTATGGCCTGGCGTGTGCAGCACCTCGATCGTCAGGATACCCAGTGCGATGCGGTCGCCGTCCTTCACCAACCGGTCGAAATCACTTCCG
>JBILMZ010000233.1:0-5227 GCA_044375275.1 Micropepsaceae bacterium
AAAGCCCTCAACAAGGAAATTAGCGTGATGACAGCCACCTTCCCGATCAGTGCCATCGGACATGTCCAATGCGCACGGACCGAACCCGAAGACGACAACTGGGATGCGTTCCCCTCGACGATCCGGCTGGACGCCGCGCGCTTCGGGCCGGATGCTCTGGCAGGTCTCGAGAGCTTTTCCCACGTCGAGGTGCTCTATGTGTTCGACAAGGTCGGTGACGCAGAAATCAACACCACCGCGCGTCACCCGCGTGGACGAACGGACTGGCCGAAGATCGGCATCTTCGCCCAGCGTGGCAAGGGCAGGCCCAACCGCATCGGTGCAACCATATGCCGTATCGTTTCCGTTCAGGGAACAACTCTCGAGGTCCTCGGCCTCGACGCGATCGACGGCACACCGGTCATCGACCTCAAGCCCGTCATGTCCGGCTTCCTCCCCCGCGGCCCCGTCGCCGAACCCGCCTGGGCACAGGAGATCATGAAAGACTACTGGAAAGCCCCCTGACAGGCAGATTCAATTCTCTCCCCAAAAAGCAAAGCTTTTGGGGGAGTGCCTTCAGCTTGCTGAAGGCGAGGGGGGCAGCGCCATCGCCCGCAGAACTTAGTCAGCCTGCCGCGGCCTAAGCCAACGCCGCCCGCGCATCCGCTTCAACCTTGGCCATCGGCACCAACCGAATCGTCGAACTCGCTTTCGCAAGCACTGCACCGTTTGCGTCCTTCAGCACGCCCTCGGTAAAGCAGGTCGACTTGCCGCGCCGCTCGATCCACCCTTCGGCGATCACGCGGCCAGGGCGCGCGGGCGCGAAATAGCTGACCTTGATCTCGAGAGACATCGGCGTGAACTCGCGCCCGGTCAAGCTCATCACGGCATGCGCCATGGCCGCATCGATCCAGCCGCTGACAAAGCCACCCTGGACGACACCGCCCGAGTGGCACATGTGCATCTGCGCATCGTACTCGACCGTCGCGCGTCCGCCCTCCATCGCCACAACGCGATGTTGGCCAAGCGTATGCTGAAGCGTTCCGGGCGGAGCAGGCTGGTTGGTCATGACGGCAAAACCTACATCGCCGCCTTGAACATCGCTTCATACTCATCCGCACCCGCCTTGCGCGGATTGCCGAAATTCGCGAGATCGCCGAGCGCATAGGGGATCATGTCCCCGATGCGGCTCTCGGCCAGGCCCATCGCGCCGAGGCCCTTTGGCAAGCCGATCTCGGCATTGAGCCCTTCGATCGCCTTTGCCAGGTCGGCACCGGGATTGAGCCCCATCGCGGAACGCAGGCGTTCGTACTTCTCGGTCGCGTGACCATCGTGGAAGCGCAGCACCGTAGGCAGGATGACGGCGTTCAGCGTGCCATGGTGAAGCCTGAGGTCGGGCAGGCGACCGGCCGCATGGCTCATCGCATGCACGGCGCCCAGGCCCTTCACGAACGCCATCGCGCCTTCGGTCGAGGCCATCATCATGTGCCAGCGCGCATCGCGGTCCTTCGGGTTCTGCACGGCTTGCCGGATCCAGCGCCACGAACGATAGAGGCCATCATAGCCCACGCCTTCGGCAGGCGGATTGACGGTCGGTGTCAGAACGGCCTCGATGCAGTGGGTCATCGCATCCATGCCGGTCGCGGCCGTGAGCAGGGGCGGCAGGCCCAGCGTCAGTTCCGGATCGCAGATCGCGACCTTCGGAATGATCTGCGGATTGGCAAACGTCATCTTCTGGCCGGAGTTCATGATGATGACGAACCCGACCGAGACCTCCGATCCTGTCCCCGCTGTCGTCGGGATCGCAATCACCGGAGCCACACCCTTGATGTTCTTCGCACCACCCTTCATCGGATCAAACTGCGCCAGCGGTTCACCCGATACGGCCAGCAGCGCCACCGCCTTGCCCAGGTCCATCGAAGAGCCGCCGCCGACGCAGACCACGCCGTCGCAGCCTTCTGACTTGTAGAGCGCGAAGGCCTTGAGCGTTGCCTCTTCCGTCGGATTGCCCGGCGTCTCGTCGAAAACCGGCCACGCGGGGCGCGGCGAAATCGGATGCAGGACCTGCTCGATGAGCCCCGCCGCAACGACACCCTTGTCGGTGGCAATCAGCGGCTTCTTGACCCCAAGCCGCGCGAGCTCGCCCGACAGCATCTTGACGGCGCCAAAATCGAAATGGGTTGTGGTCAGATACTGAAGGATGGGCATGGGCGAGGGTCCTCGAATACGGTGACTGAAGTGAGGCCCACAATGACCGGATGCCCCCGCCGTTTCAATATCCGCAATTGCCAGCAAGCCCACAAGCCGCCGGCCACCCCCGAGAACCTTACTGTCTTGGCCAGATCAGCTGCAAACCTTGGCCGCGCTCTGGTCAATCACTTCGGCATTGTTCGCCATGATGTGGACATTCTCGTTCACGGCATCCGCGTCAAGATTGCTGTCATTCAGCGTCTCGATGATCAGCGACGTGCCAGCATCGGCAGCTTCACGCCACGCATTGACTGGCCCTGGAGGTAAGCTCGCTGATCTTCTGCTGCAGGTCGCTCGACCGGTTCGCCCACGCAACACCCGTCAGCGCCAGCGCCGAGACAGAAGCTGCAACAACGGCGCGAAACATACGTGACTGAAATATATGTGTCATGAAATCCCATGGTGTGAGGCAACGCATGAACGCGCGTACTCCTGAGTAGGAAACCGAAGTGCACCAGCCCATCACCTGAACGGGTGCCTCTCCCCAAAAGCAGAGCTTTTGGGGGAGAGGCTTCAGCAAGCAAAGCTTGCTGAAGGCGAGGGGGCTGCGCCAAAACCGGCAGAACATCGCTTCTCACCGCTTGACCCAAATCAACGCTCCAACGCCGCGACCGGTCCACACTCCACCCGCGCCAACAAGGGAACGCTCCGGTGAAGTATCTCGCAGCAATGCTTGCAGTGCTGGTGTTGACCGGTTGCCAGACCCCGGAGCCTGCACCCGAGACCGCGCCAGCGCCGCGACCAGCGCGTCACGCCGCGCCCTTTCCCGAACCCGGCGACGCAATGGCAGGCCGCGCCTTCGCACAGAAGAACTGCAGCACCTGCCATGCCGTTGGAGCGAAGGGAGCAAGCCCCTACGCCCCGGCACCTCCCTTGCGCACGTTGCACGAGAAATACGATGTCGAAGGACTGGCCGAAGCCTTCGCTGAAGGCATTCTCGTTGGCCACAAGGGCCCGAAGCAGATGCCCGAGTTCGTTCTCACACCCGAAGAGATCGACGACCTTCTCGCCTACCTGAAGTCGTTCGAGTAACGCCAGCGCTTCCCGCGAACATTCCGGACGCTCTAGGCCACTCGCTGATCCTGCCGACGCATTGAATCGAACACGCCTGGCGTCAATGCAGGCCAACCCAGTTTTTTCCTGACGCGGTCCATGTGATGGCGATAGGCCGAGATCTCGACATAGGTGGAATGGCGCGCCGAACCTACGAAATTGATGCCGCCTGAGAGATCAGGCCTGTCGTTCGCGATCAGCGTGTTGACGGTATCAGCCGTAGCACCTCCCCCTGCACGCGCCTTGATCGCGCGGGCGATGAAGTCGGCCATCTCGTCGAAAAGCTTGTAGGCCCCGCCATTCGTTTCCATGTAGCCCAGCGCATGGAGAGCAGGATCCGTGCGGCTGAACAGGTTCATGTAGAGATCGGGTCGGCCGTTCTTCCACGCGATGTGCGTCGGGTCGAGATAGGGAATGGACCACGTAAAGCCCGTCGCGCACAGCACGAGGTCGAACGCGTCGGAGCTTCCGTCCGTGAAGTGCACCGTTTTGCCCTCGAAGCGCGCAATGTCCGGCTTGGGTGTGATGTCTCCATGCGCAAGGTAGTGCAGCAGCTGCGTGTTCAGGATCGGGTGCGTTTCAAAGAGCTTGTGGTCGGGCTCCTTCAGCCCGAAGCGCGAGGGCTTTCCATGGATAAGCCGGATCAGCCAGGCAAACACGCGCTGCGTGACCCACATCGGCAGGTGGGGGCCCGAGGCTGCAAACGCGTCGGCAGGAACGCCGAAGATATGCTTCGGAATGAAGTGATAGCCCCGACGCATGCTGATCGCGGCAAAGGCGGCGCCCTGGGCTGCGTCACAGGCAATGTCGACGCCCGAGTTGCCGGCTCCAACAACGAGCACGCGCTTGCCCGCAAACTCGCTGATGGAGCGATAGGTATTCGAATGCCGCATCTCGCCGGTGAAGGTCCCGGGATAGGTCGGCATCACCGGATGCCAGTTGGTCCCCGTCGCGCAGACCAGCGCACTGTAGTCCTGCGTCTTGCCGTCGGTCGTTTCGACGCGCCAGCCCGCCGGCGTCCGCGTCGCCTGTTTCACGCCCGTGTTGAAATGGATGTGCTCGCGCAGGCCAAAGGCATCCGCAAAGGATCGCATGTAGGCAAGGATCTGCCGGTGTGAGGGATAATCGGGATAGCTCTCCGGCATCGGGAAGTCATGATAGTGCGACTGGGACTTCGACGAGATGAAGTGCGCCGAGTCATAGACGGGTGACCCCGGATTGGCCTGGTCCCACAGGCCACCCGTGTCGCTGTGGCGTTCGAACACGTCAAAGGGAATGCGCTGGACTGTCAGGGCGCGGGCCAGGGCAAGGCCTGCAGGCCCGCCACCGACCACACAAATCCTCTGGTCCTGCTGCATCACGAGGCTCCTTGCGCGCCGGGGAATTGAAAACGGCAGATGAAGCTGATGAGCCCTCTCGTCGTTGTCGTCAAGGTCAGCTGTGTTGAAGCAGCATCGGAAAGCGACAGACGCGATGAAACGACGAGATGCGCTGATCGGCGCCGGCACATCCCTGTTCGAGTACCGGCGCATGGGATCGATGGAGGAAACAAGGCCTCTGTTCTGGCGACACGAAGCATGCAGGCAGCGCGCTCGGACCTGCGCGCTGATTACGACGGTCGCGCTGTCGCGGCGGCCGTCGACCGGATATCGTAATGCGCTTTGGATACGGACCGACATCGCCACTCTCGGCGCGCGAATCGTTGATGGCAGGCGAGGGAAGCCTGATGGAAGGGTCGCTGCTGCGTTTGCCTCAGATCGCCCCAGGTCAGCCAGCGCACCGCATCTGCCGACATCCTGACGCGGTCCTTGCATGGATCTTCACCGGCTTTAGGACAGGTGGCTTCCCTTTGCCGCCGAAGTGACCTGTGAAATCGACGGGAGGGAAACAGTCTACTGGCAGGGCCAGATGACGGGCTGGAAGGCAAGTTAGCTTTTTTCCAGGC
>JBILMZ010000054.1:0-17191 GCA_044375275.1 Micropepsaceae bacterium
GCAGGGGGATCATGTCCTCCAGACCGAAGACTCCGGCCTTTGCGACTTCATGCCGAATCTCCGAGAGGAGCACCCTGTGAGCCTTGGGATCGAAGCCGTCATTGCGGCCGGCATCCTCGATGGGCTGAAGCGTGACACCCCGCACGCATTTCCACTGGAGGGCGTGGCGGATGATGTCGGCGACTTCGGTGTCATTCACGCCCTTCTTGAGCGTGACGACGAGGGTTGTGGAAATATTGTGCTTCTCGAGCGCTTCGAGCGCCTGCTGCCTGATCGAACGCAGGTCGGCGCCGCGGAGCTCCATCAGGGCGTCGCGTTTCAGCGAGTCAAACTGGAGATAGACTTCGAAGCCCGGCATGTAGGTCGCCAGACGCTTCACGAAATCGGGTTCGCGCGCGATGCGCAGGCCGTTCGTGTTGATCATCAGGTGACGGATCGGGCGTCGCTTCGCGGCGTCCAGGATCTCGAAGAATAGCGGGTGGATCGTGGGCTCGCCGCCCGAGATCTGCAGGAGGTCCGGTTCGCCTTCGCTTTCGACCAGCGTGTCGAGCATGCGCTCGATGGTGGCGAGGTCCCGGTGACCCGTGCGCTTGACGGATGACTCGGCGAAGCAGACCGGACAGGAAAGATTGCAGGCCTCGTTGACTTCGATGATGGCGAGGCATGAGTGCTGCTCATGGTCGGGGCACAGGCCACAGTCATGCGGGCAACCATGGTCGGTCCGGGTTTGCGGATTGAGCGGGCGGTCTCCGGGCTTGAGGTAGTCCTTCGTCCGTTTCCAGTAGTCGGCGTCGGTGGAGATGATTGTCTTCTGCACGCCGTGGTCGGGGCAGCGCTTCTGGTACCAGACGGCGTTGCCCTCGATCAGGACTTTTGCGGGCACAAGCTTCAGGCATGTTTCGCAGAGGCTGGTTGTCTGCGAATGGAACAGGTAAGGCGCCGCCTTGCGAACCGGCAAGGCGGCTTTCCCCGTTTTCGTGTCCGGCAGGGTACCTGCCGTCACTCGGCCTTCTTTCCACGTGTGCCGATGTAGCCTGCCCCGAGCGCCACGAAGACCGCAAGGATGGCGATCCAGAAGGCGATGCTGATGCCGCCCTTCTTCTTTTCTTCGGCGGGTGCCGCATCCCGTGCAGCCTCTGGAGCCGCGGCTGGAGCGGCTCCGGCGTCCGGTGTTGCAGGTGGGGCTTCAGGGGCGGTGGCCGGCGTCTCAGGAGTGCCTTCAGGCGCAGGCGGCGGTGCGAGGTCTGCCATGACTGGCGCAGTTGCGCTGGCCAAGGCCAGTGCTGCTGTCATGGCGATCAGGCACGTCAGGCGTTGCGTCCTCATGCAGGCTCTCCTTCTTGACGGATCAGGATGGCACAGATGGAGACGGGGCGGCAATCGAGTTGCAGTCTCACTCTGGCTGTCGTCTCAGCATCACGATGCCATAGGCGACGAGGGCGAGGCACAGCAGATGGAAGTGGTTCAGCGGACCGACGAATGAGGGATAGGGCTTCAGGAACTCCCAGGCGAAACGCTGCACGCCATAGGCGATTGCCATCCAGTAGAACCCGTCCCGCATCGCCCAGCGGGCGCGTGAGTTCAGCCCTGCCAGGAAGAGGATCAGGAAGGCCAGCATGGCCAGAGACTCATAGGCCTGAACGGGGTGGCGGGCGATGCCGTCTCCGATGTCCACGGCCCAGGGCAGGCTGGTCGGTGTGCCGAAGGTCTGGTCCGCCGGACCGGCAAAGAGGCATCCCCAGCGTCCGATTGCGACGCCTGCCGCGAATGGCCCCACGAAAATGATGCCGGTCGAGAGGCGGATGCCGCGGGCGAGCTTGTAGAGTTCGACGGCTGCGATCGCACCGATGAGCGCGCCTGCCACCGAATGGGCGAGGGCGAATATGCCCTGGCTCCAGAAGGTGAAGGACCCCGAGAGATAGGCGCCGCTGACGGCCCCTGCGGCCAACGCGAGGAAATAGCCGCGATCCGCGACGCGGGCGACAGTGGCCGTCACCTCGGCGAGGCGCCAACGATACAGGATCACGCCCGTCGCGATGCCGCTTGCCCACGCGGCGGCATCGAACAGCAGGTGAAGGGATGGATCTGTCGGTACCTGGATCAAACGGGCTTCAGCGCTTCATGCGGCAGCGGTGGCAGCGTGATCGTGATGGCGTCTCCGGCGCGGATTTCGCCGCTGGTGATCACGACGCTCATGATGCCGGCCTTGCGGACGAGCCCGCGCTCGGGCTTTCGTTCCAGGACGGCTTCCATGAGGCCTTCCTGCAGGCCGTCGATCTGCCTGCATGGATTTCGCAGGCCCGTGATCTCGACCGAGGCAGTGGCGCCAAGCCGAAGGACGGTGCCGCGCGGGAGCGACAGGAGGTCGATCCCGGCGGTGGTAACGTTTTCGCCGAGCTCTCCGGGCTTCACCGTGAAGCCTTGCCTTGCGACTTCATCGAAGAGTTCTGACTGAAGAAGGTGGACCTGCCTGAGATTGGGCGCGTGGGGATCCTGGGCTACGCGCGAGCGGTGCTTCACCGTCGTGCCCGCGTGAGCGTCGCCTTCCACGCCCAGGCCGGCCAGCAGCCGGATGGCACCGGCGGCCGGCTTCGACATCGTGTGTCCGGGACTGGCGCAGACGGCGATGACGCGAGGGCTGGTCATGTGCCGGGAAGCCTGTGGCCTGCGGCCCTTCGGGCGCGATCAGGGATGCGGGACTTGCGGTCCTCGAGTGACGAAGTGACCTCGTCGCGGACGGCTTTTGGCAGGCTGCTCCAGCCTGCGATTTCCCGCATCGTGCGCCCGCAACCAAGGCACCAGCCTGTCGTAGCGTCAATGGCGCAGACCTTTACGCAGGGGCTTTCAATGGGTTCGACCATGGGCCTGTTGTTAGTTCACGGGTTACGACGCCACAAGATGCAGTTTGAATCCTGCTCGCCGGAGGCTATCATCGGCGGCAATACAGCCTTTTCGCATCACAAGGAACGCCCCGCATGCATATTTCTTTCACGCCCGCCGATGAGGCCTTTCGCCAGGAAGTGAGGCAGTTCATCGCCGACTGCTATCCCAAGGAACTGAAGGGACGCTCGCGCGGCGAGTTCTCCTCCAAGGAAGATTTCATGGCGTGGCACAAGATTCTCTTCAAGCAGGGGTGGGTCGCGCCCTCGTGGCCCAAGCAGTTCGGCGGCACCGGCTGGACCTCGACCCAGAAGTACATTTTTGGCGAAGAATGCGCGGCGGCGGATACGCCGGCAACGCTGCCCTTCGGCCTCGCGATGGTCGGGCCCGTGATCTACACGTTCGGCAATGACGAACAGAAGGCGGAGCACCTGCCGAAGATCCTGTCCGGCGAACGCTGGTGGTGCCAGGGCTATTCCGAGCCGGGTGCCGGTTCGGACCTCGCCTCGCTGAAGACGACGGCTGTGCGCGACGGCGACCACTATGTTGTCAACGGCCAGAAGACCTGGACGACGCTGGCTCAGTATGCCGACTGGATCTTCTGCCTCGTTCGGACCAATCCGGGTGCCAAGCAGCAGGAAGGCATTTCGTTCCTGCTCATCGACATGAAGACGCCGGGCGTCTCGGTCCGTCCCATCATCACGATGGATGGCGCGCACGAGATCAACGAAGTGTTCCTCGACAATGTCCGCGTGCCGGTGAAGAACCTGATCGGCAAGGAAAACGAAGGCTGGACCTACGCAAAATTCCTGCTGGGCCATGAACGCGCCGGCATCGCCGGTGTGGCGCGCTCCAAGCGTGGTGTCGAGCGCCTCAAGCAGCTGGCTGCGGCCGAGCCGAACGGCGACGGGCAGAAGCTGATTGAAGACCAGATGTATGCCCGCGCGATCACGGAGCTTGAAGTCGATCTCCTCGCGCTCGAGTACACGGAGCTGCGCACGCTCGCCAATGAATCGAAGGGCGGCCATGGGCCGGAAGCCTCGATCCTGAAGATCAGGGGCACGGACATCCAGCAGCGCCTGACGGAGCTGACGATGGAAGCGGTCGCCTATTACGGAAATCCGTACAGGCCGTTTGCCCACGACAAGGCGACGAACGAATACGTGCCGGGTCCGGACTACTCGCATGGCGCCTCGCAGAACTACTTCCTGACGCGTCGTACGTCGATTTATGGCGGTTCCAACGAGATCCAGCGAAACATCATCGCCAAGATGGTGCTGGGCCTCTAGTCAACACAATCGATATCCAACACTGAACATCCGGAAACCGACATGGATTTCTCCTTTACCGAAGAACAGAACCTGCTGCGCAACAGCGTCCAGAAGTTCGTGCAGAATGGCTATGGCTTTGATGCGCGCCGTGCGATCATCAAGAGCGAGACGGGCTTGAAGCGCGAGAACTGGGCGACCTTCGCCGAGCTCGGGCTGCTTGCGGCACCGTTCACCGAAGACCAGGGTGGTCTCGGCGGCGGCCCGATCGAGACGATGATCATCATGGAAGAATTCGGCCGTGGCCTCGTGGTCGAGCCGTTCCTGGGGACGGTCGTCCTTGGCGGCGGCTTCCTGCGTCATGGCGCGAGCAAGGCGCAGCAGGAAAAGTACATTCCCGAGATCATCGAAGGCAAGCGCGTGCTTGCTTTCGCGTTTGCCGAACCGCAGGGCCGCTACAATCTGGCTGACCTCGCCGTGACCGCGAAGAAGAGCGGCGCGGGCTACACGCTGAACGGCCACAAGGCCGTGGTCATCGGCGCGCCGTGGGCTGATACGCTGGTCGTGACTGCGCGTACGTCCGGTGGACAGCGCGATGCGAAGGGCGTGTCGGTGTTCATCGTCGACAAGAAGACCAAGGGCATTTCCTGCCGCGACTATCCGACGGTCGACGGGCTGCGCGCTTCCGAAATCACATTCGAGAACGTGGCGGTGGGCGCTGACGCCCTGATCGGCGAGATCGACAACGGCCTGCCTTTGGTCGAGCGCGTCGTGGACGAAGGTATTGCGGCGCTTTCGGCCGAAGCCATTGGCTCGATGAAGGTGCTCAATGACATGACCGTCGAGTACTGCAAGACCCGCAAGCAGTTCGGCGTGCCGATCGGCAAGTTCCAGGTACTCCAGCACCGCATGGTCGACATGTTCATGAACTACGAGCAGTCGGTTTCGATCACCTACATGGTGACGCTCAAGCTGAACGAGGACGCTGCAGAGCGTCGCAAGGCAGCGTCGGCCGCGAAGGTGCAGATCGGCAAGGCCGGTCGCTTCATCGGTCAGCAGGCCGTGCAGCTTCACGGCGGCATGGGCATGACGGATGAGCTGGCCGTCGGCCACTACTTCAAGCGCCTGACGATGATCGACACCATGTTTGGCAATGTCGACCATCACCTGCGCCGCTATTCGGAAGCAGCCTGAGGGTCAGGGCGCCTTCAGCGCCTCCACTACTGAACTGACAGGGGCGTCGACAGGTTCAATGTCGGCGCCCTTTGCATTTCAGGTCGCCCCTTTGGTCAGCGTGTGTTTTGCATTGCCGCCAGGCGCAGGGGCGCCGGCTGAGGGGCGGTGACGCGTTCGCGCGGGAAGCGGCATGTGATCGTCGTGCCGCGCCCGAGCGTGCTGTCCAGACGGACGGAGCCGCCGTGTGCCTCCACAAGGCCTTTCACGATGGGCAGTCCGAGGCCCGTGCCCTTCTCGGGGCACGAGATGTCATGGCGACCCTGTCCGAAGGCGGCGAAGACAGCTTCGATGTCTGCCGGATCAATGCCCACGCCCGTATCGGAGACACCGATTTCGACTTCACCCGATGGAAGATTGCGGGCAAAGGCCGTGACCGTTCCGCCCGGAGGCGTGAACTTCACTGCATTGGAAATCAGATTCAGAAGGATCTGGTGCGTGCCACGCTCGTCGGCGTGAAGCAGGGGAAGATCCCGGTCTGTCTCGCACTTCAGCGTGACCTGGCCACTGGCAGCGCGCACCTGAAACAGGCGCAACGCCTGCTGGATGCATTCGCGGATGTTGAGGTCGATGGCCTTCACGGTCATGCGGCCGGCCTCGATCTTTGCGAGGTCCAGCACGTCATTGATCAGGCCCAGGAGGTGACGCCCACTGTCATTGATGTGTCCGGAGTACTCGACATACTGGTTTGAGCCCAGATTGCCGAAAATCTGCTTCTGCATGAGGTCCGAGAAGCCCAGGATCGCGTTGAGCGGTGTGCGCAGCTCGTGGCTCATGTTGGCCAGGAATTCTGACTTGGCCTGGCTTGCCGCCTCAGCCTTCTGGCGCGCGCGGTCGGATTCGAACTTCGCGGCTGCGAGTTGTTCAATCAACTCGTTCTTGTCCTCGCGAGTCAGGAACAGGTCCCGCGAATTGATGTGCACCGTGAAAGCGACATGTGCCATGAACAGGCAGTATCCCAGTGACAGGACTGCCAGTCCGATATGAAGCGGGTCACCAATCAGGATCGGCGGCACGACCATGGCCAGAGTATAAGGAATGAGCGTGCTCCAGATCAACCTGGGGCTGGCCGTGATCATGACCGCGCAAGCGGAGAGACTGCCGGCTGCTACCAGTGACAGGAGCATCTGCCCCGTGTCCGAGCATCGGGAGTAAAAGCCGAGCAGCGGGTATATCCATATCACGTTCGACAAGACTGTGAGCAGACTGAGCCCGATATGCCAACGGCGTACCTGAACAGGTGTCGGATTCGTGAGCTGGAGAAAGACGCCGCCTATCGCGAACCGCGTGCTTGAAGCGCAAACGGCTACGAACCAGACTGCCAGTTCATTCACGGGTATCCAGGCTGCGAGCAAAAAGCCGATGACCAGAGCAAAGGCTGGCAGCGCATACAGGGCCGGCTGCATGTTGGCTTCTGCCAAACGCAACTGGTCGAGTTCCAGCTTCGCGGCACGCTCGGGCGAGAGCGCACGATTTGCGTGCGCAGCAGGCGAGGTACGTATGGTTGCCCCGTTACTCATGCGAGATGAAAATTGCCCCAACTGTCAGGGGTGACAGTGGCATGAAAGGCTTTAAGGATTGCTGCGCAGCGCTGGAATTTGGCGGCAATGAGCCGGATTGGGCTTGTTTTCGCGTCGCTGATGGTTACGGTCGGATGAACACTACCGCTCACAGGATTTGAGAAATGAACGAAGTCTTGCTGTTCGACGTCCAGGGACCTGTTGCCATCCTCACCATCAACCGGGCCGAGAGCCGCAATCCGCTGGGGCATGAAGGTGACGGTGACGTCTTTGCCGCCGCCGCCGCGCGGATCAACGCGGACCGGACGATCCGGGCTGTGATCCTCACGGGCGCGGGCAAAGCCTTTTCGGCTGGTGGCGACGTCAAGGCGATGAAGGACAAGGCGGGCGCCTTTGCGGGACCTGGGGTGGCCATCCGCGAACGCTATCGGGGTGGCATCCACAAGATCGTCCGCAGCGTCTGGAACATCGAGGTTCCGGTCATCGCGGCTGTCAACGGACCTGCGATCGGTCTTGGCAATGATGTGGCCTGTCTCGCCGACATGCGGATTGCAAGCGATACGGCCATTTTCGGGGCCACCTTCCTGAAGATCGGCCTCATTCCGGGTGATGGCGGTGCCTGGCTGCTGCCGCGGGTGATCGGCATGGCCCGTGCCTCGGAGCTTCTCTATACCGGTGACACGATCGATGCGCAGACGGCCCTTCAGTGGGGACTGGTGTCGCGGGTCGTGCCGTCGGCCACGCTGATGGATGAGGCCCGGAAGCTCGCGCAGAAAATCTGCCAGCAGCCGCCGGACGTCCTGCGTATGACGAAAAAGCTGCTGCGTGAAGGCCAGTCCGTGAGCTTCGACAACATCATGGAGCTTTCGGCCGCCATGCAGGCACTGGCGCACCACACTGAAGATCACGGAGAGGCCATTGATGCCTTCTTCGAGAAGCGGCCGGGGAACTACAAGGGGCGCTAGGGATGTCGACGGCAGCCGACGTGCCTGACATCGAAGGGTGCAGGGTTCGTCGGCTGGCGGATCAGGACAAGCCGGCGCTCCGGGCTGCATTCGAACGGGACCGCGAGTACTTCGACCAGATCAACGGCCGGGACGTTACGCTGGACGAGATCTGCTCGCATGTTCCGGCCGGACGTGACTTGAAGGACAAGCACACCTTTGTCCTCGAGCGCGACGGGCACGTCGCTGGCATGATCGACATGGTCCAGGACTATCCTGAGCCCGGTGTCTGGTACCTCGGATTTCTCTATGTGGTTGAAGGGTTCCGGGGGGGCCTGGGGCGCCATGCGCTGCACGGACTTTACGCGTGGACCAAGGCGCAGGGCGGGCATGCGATCAGGCTCGGCGTCGTTGAGCCCAATCTTCGGGCGCGACACCTGTACGCTACGGAAGGGTTCGAATTCGAAGCTATGCGTGAAGTCGATCCAGCCCTTAACCGCATGAGGCGAACCCTTGTATTGAGCCGCAGGCTCTAGTCTATTCACATCCATGCAACACATTTCTTCGGGAGAGACACCATGACTGTCGGTATCATCGCCACGCTCAAGATCAAGGCGGGCCACGAGGCTGAATTCGAAGCCGTGTTCAAGGACCTTGCGGCGCAGGTAAAGCAGAACGAGCCGGGATGCCTGCTCTATGACCTGTTCAAGTCGAAGGAAGCCTCGACCTATGTCGTGATGGAGCAGTACGCTTCGGGCGAGGCGCTGGCTGCGCACAGCAAGACGGCGCACTACATGGCAGCCGGCCCCAAGCTGGGTGCCGTGCTTGATGGTCGTCCGCAGATCGACATTCTCCAGAAGGCTTGAGGTCCTGACGCCATGCACCTGACATTCAGCAAGGAAGACGAAGCCTTTCGCAGCGACGTGCGCGCGTTCATCGCAGAGCGCTTCGACGAAGACCTGCGTCACAAGATGGCCTGCACGAAGAACGGTTATCTCGACAAGGCCGGGCAGGTGAAGTGGCAGAAGGCCCTTGCTGACAGGGGGTGGGCTGCCGTGAACTGGCCAAAGGAGTATGGCGGTCCCGGCTTCACGTCGAACCAGAAATATCTCTTTGATGTTGAGATGGCCGCCGCGGGAACGCCGGTCGTCAGTCCCATGGGCATCAAGATGGTGGCGCCCGTCATCATGGCCTTTGGCAACGACGCGCAGAAGAAGAAGTATTTGCCGCCTATCCTGTCGTCCGACGTCTGGTGGTGCCAGGGTTACTCGGAGCCGGGCTCGGGTTCGGATCTCGCAAGCCTCAACATGAAGGCCGAGGACAAGGGAGATCACTACATCTGCAATGGTACCAAGATCTGGACGACGCATGCTCAGTGGGCGGACTGGATCTTCTGTCTTGTCCGGACCACGCCGGGACTGAAGCCGCAGGAAGGTATTTCGTTCATTCTCATCGACATGAAGACACCTGGCATTTCCGTGCGGCCGATCGTGACCATCGATGGACCGCCGGACAATGAGCAGGAGGTCAACCAGGTCTTCTTCGACAATGTGAAGGTCCCGAAGGAAAACCTGATCGGCAAGCAGGACGAAGGCTGGACTTATGCCAAGTATCTGCTCGAGTTCGAGCGCGGCAATGCCTATTCGCCAGGCCTGCGTCGTGCCCTGAAGAAGGTGCGCAGCATTGCGTCCGTCGAGGGCATGGACGGGGGCAAGCTCATCGACGATGTTTCGTTCAGGCGCAAGCTTGACGAGATCGAGGTGCAGCTGCACGCGCTGGACTTCACGGAGCTTCGGTTCTTCTCGCGCATGTCGACGGGACAGCGCCCCGGCGCTGAGTCATCCCTGTTCAAGACACGAGGCACTGAACTGCAGCAGGAGATCTCGGAGCTCGTCGTGGAAGCCATCCAATACTCGAGCATGCCGTTCGTTCAGGCGCCCTGGGAGAAGAAGAACGAGCCGTGGCCGCAGCCGGACTATGCCGTCACCGCCGCGCCCTATTACTTCAACCTGCGCAAGGCTTCGATCTATGCCGGATCAAACGAGATCCAGCGCAACATCATGGCCAAGATGGTGCTGGGGCTCTGACGAATGGCTGGCGCCCGCAAGGTTGCAATCATTACCGGTGCGGCGCGCGGCATAGGCGCAGGTGTCGCGCAGGGACTTGCGAAAGCGGGTTACACGGTTTCGCTGGTCGGGCTTGAAGGCGATCTCCTGCGGCAGAAGGCGCGGGAGATCGGCGAAGGGGCGATCGCATTCGAGGTCGATGTCACGGACCGCTACTCGATGGGGAACGCCGTTGAAGGCACCCGCGAGCGTTTCGGGCGCATCGATGCCGTCGTCTCGAATGCCGGCATTTCGAATTTTGACCTGTTGCGCACGATGGCGCCGGAGCACTTCCGTCGTGTGATGGCAGTGAATGTGGAGGGTACCTTCAACGCCATCCAGGCGACACTGCCGCACCTGATCGAAAGCCGCGGGTATTTCCTGGGTGTCGCCTCGATTGCCGCGGCCATGGCGCCGCCAGGCATGGCGGCCTATGGGGCCAGCAAGGGGGCGACGGAGAATCTCTGCAACACGTTCCGCGCCGAGGTTTCGCATCTCGGGATTGATGTCGGGGTCGCCTATTTCGGCTGGCTGGATACGGATCTCGTGAAGACCGGTGGCACCCACAAGGGCTTTACCTTCGTGCGAGAGCGGCTTCCCGGACCGTTGCGCGTGGTCGCGCCCTTTCAGATTTCCGTGGATGCCATCGTGGAGGGTGTGAAACGGCGGAAGGCCAGAGTAATAGCGCCAAGCTGGGTGCGCCTCGCACTGGCATTGAGATGGTTCGCGGGGGGCGCGTCTGGCTTCAAGGCGCACATGCCTGAACTGGAGCGCCTTTGCGTGGAGGAGCTGAAGGCGCGCGGTGGGTCCGCGTCGTCAGCGCTGATCACTGATCCGTCGCACCAGGGGGGGCGCGGTTAGCCTGACGCGGTGCGGGCGGAGATGGCTGAGTCGAACGTGGGGCCGTCCTCGGAACGCTCGCCGGTCACGACCGCAATACCCGACACGTGCAGGTCAAAGTCGCGGAAGATATCAAGTGCTTCCTCGACGTCGATCCAGAGCTGCCGGCGCTTGCTGAAGCGAAAGTCCCAGAACAGGCGAATGTGCATGATCATGCCGAAGGCTTCGCCGACTTCGAGAAAGCGCACAGGGGCCGACTTCAGGAACTTTTGAAATGCCGCCGGCTTTCCTTCGGTCAGGGCCTGGTAGGCGTCGCGGTAGCCGTTTACGCCGTTCGTCACGATCTTGGTCAGGTTCGACAGGCAGCGCGCGACGCGCCGTCGGATTTCGTCCAGTTCGATTGCTTCGTCGGGGTTCGTGCGCAGGAATTTCAGGGACAGCAGCTGCCGCTGGAGCTCGGGCACGAAGGCAATCATCGTATTGATGTTCCAGCTGTAATACAGGAACCCTTTCCAGGCGAAGATGCCGTCGCGATATTCTTCGCCGGACAGTTGCAGTACCTGGCGCAGGGGTTCAAGACTTTCGGACGTCTCATCTGTCATGAGCTTGTCCGTCATGGCCATCGATCGGCTGTACATGTTGACGTCGCCGGTAAAGGCGAGACGCACGATCTTGCGGATTTCGCCTTCGACAAAGGTGCGCATGCGTGTCGCGTCGGCTTCCGACAGGTCGAAGTAGCAGCGTGCCACGCTGATCGAATGGCGCTTCAGTCTCTCGCGCAGCAGGAACGGGTCGAAGGTCGGTAATGCGTCGATGATCTTGAGAACATCGAGGTCGCGAGCCATCTCCGGGCTTCCCGCCTGGGCTCCGATGCGCGCTGCAAGGTTCTTTTCAAAGTCCAGCTCGGACACGAAGAAGCTGTAGCCGCCCAGGCTCAGTTCGGACGTGTCGAAAGGCAGGACGACCTTGGTAACGGTCAGGCGGTTGTCAGTAACGAGCCGGCGCTCGTGTGCACGCAAGGTGTGCTTGAGGAAGATCGCCTTGTTCAGGCGGATGTTCCTGAAGAGCGGGTTTGTTTGGTAACCCTCGGTTGTTCCGCTGTTTTCGAACACGGAAGCGAGGTTCAGGACGCGGCCCGTCGAGCTTGTCAGACGCAGCTGCGCAAAGTTGTATTTTGTCATTTTCATGTCTTGGGTCCGCAGCAGTGTCAGTGCGACGATACCCCCGGTTCAATTAAGATTGATTTATTGAGGCGGGCAGCCAGCATGGTCAAGAAAGGGTTAGAGCCATCCTTTTGGCCATCTTTCGCCGGTTGCGCGGTGAAAAAGGCATGCATAGGCGGCGAGAATGGCAACGCCCGCGAGTACCGGTGACAGCATGAACAGTGGCGTCGCATGGGTTGATGCAATGATGATCGGGCTGATGCCGGCCGGCGGATGGAAGGCATCCAAGAGGTGCATCACCGCAATGGAACAGCCTATCGCGATTGCCGCGACCCAGGTGTCGAATCCCAGCAGCAGCGTGCACAGGATGCCGCAAGTCGCGCAGATGACATGCCCTCCCACCAGGCAGCGCAGGCGCGCCGGCGGGGCATCCGGGCTTCCCATCACAAGGACGATGGATGTGGAAAAGGGGATCCACATCAGCGGGACACCAGATATTTCCGAAAGCCAGATCATCAGGGCAATGGCGCCGCCGCCGCCCAGGGCGCGGAAGAGCAAGGTTCTCGGGTCGATGGAGTTCACCGATACGCCTCATGGGAGAAACGGGAAGGTGGGTCCACGTTTCGCGTGTCTTTACCCCCGGTGCCCGCCACACTAGTTTTGTCGCGTGACGAAGCGAAGAGGACTTGTTGACCATGGCAAACGGCAAACCGGCGACACGCAAGGTTGAGGGACCCTTTGCCTACTGGGCCCTGGTACTGAAGGACTTTGCCCAGGCGTGGCTCGCCTACGGCGTGTTGTCCGTCGTGATCGCCGGGATCACGCATGGCATCTTCCATATCCCGCTGTGGCAGGTTGTTGATGTCATCCTGGCGCTGTTCGTCTTTTTTGTCGGGTTCTTCGGAAGCCTCAGCCTGATCGCGTTTTGCCTGGACCTGACGCGCGGGGAGATCATTCTGGCGCTCGGCCGGATCATCAACATCGCGATGCTTCCCTTCCTGCCGATCGGTGCCGTGTTGGGGTTCCTGGCCTACGGATTTGTCGTTGAGCAGGAATTCGGCACGACCTCGTTCGTCTATGCCGGCTATGTGGGCGTGTTCGCCGATGCCTACCAGCTGATGGCGACCCTCTGGGGAGACTTCCTGGCGCTGATGAAGCCGGTCCGGGATGCGGCTGGTGCCGAGACACTCGCGGTGGATCGCGAACGTCTCGTGCTGCTCATACAGATCGCCAGCGTCCTGCTGGCCGTGGCCGGTTTCCTAATCAGCCGGTCGCGTGTCACCTATGTTGCAGATGACACGCTCAGGGTTAGTCCCTTCCCCGTGACCCGGCGCTAGTTGCCGGCGATCCGCGCGAAGAACTTCTGGGTCTGCTCGCCGCCCATGAAGTAGGCCTTGGCGCCTGTCATGTCCGAGATCTTCGACCAGTTCTCGGCGACCTTCTCGGCGGTCAGGTCCTGGTGGCCGAGGAACGCGCCGCTGGACTCAACGATCTGCGCGACGGCAAAGGCGCCGCCACCGGCCGCCAGGATCACGCCGTTCGGCGCATCTTCGCTGACCAGGTAGATCACGCCTGGCGTGACGTATTCCGGCTTGAGGGCTTCCAGAGCTTGCGGCGGCATGAGGTTCTCGGTCATGCGCGTGCCGGCAACGGGGGCGAGCGCGTTGACCTTGATGTTGTCCTTCTGGCCTTCGAGCTTCAGCGTGTTCATGAAGCCCACCAGGCCCAGCTTGGCGGCGCCATAGTTGGTCTGGCCGAAATTGCCGTAGAGGCCGGACGAGGACGAAGTCATCACGATGCGGCCGTATTGCTGCGTCTTCATCGTTTCCCAGCAGGCCTTCGTCACCTTGACTGAGCCGACGAGGTGAACGTCGAGGACGAACTGGAAGTCCTTCGCGTCCATCTTCGAGAAGCTCTTGTCACGCAGCACGCCTGCATTGTTGACGAGGATGTCGATGCGTCCGAAGGTGTCGATCGTCTGCTTCACGAGGCCGGCCACGCCGACGTCGTCGGTGACCGAGGCGCCGTTGGCAATGGCTTCACCGCCGAAGGCCTTGATTTCCTCGACGACCTTCTTTGCGGCTTCGGAAGAGCCGCCGGAACCGTCGACGCTGCCGCCAAGATCGTTGATCACGACCTTTGCGCCGCGGCGAGCGAGTTCGAGGGCGTGACAGCGGCCGAGGCCTCCGCCTGCACCGGTCACGATGGCAACTTTTCCGTCAAAACGAATGGACATGTGAAATCCTCTGTGTGCAGCAAACGCGAATTCGGAGGGGGTTTTGCCGCTATTCCGGCACGGAATCAACCCTCGCGGTCGCCGCGCCCCACGCGCTCACTCCATGACGTACTCGGCGCGTGGACGGATGATGCCGCCTGCAGCGCGCTGCTCAAACGCATGGGCAAGCCAGCCTGCCGTGCGGGCGACCGCGAAGAGCATCAGGGCGGTTCCCGCGGGCAGGGCGCGGGCGCGCTCGAACGCCACGAGGGCAAAGTCGATGTTGGGCTCGATGCCCGTCAGCTCCCGCACGGCGCGCTGAACCGCGGCGGCGGTCGGGTCCAGGGTGAAGCGCGAGAGCAGTTCGGACGCGCGGGGATCGCCGCCGTTGTAAACAAAATGCCCGAAGCCGGGAACGGTCTCCCCGGCTTCCAGTCTTTCGCCCACCACGCGGTACGCGTCCTGCGGCGTCGAGACCTGCGCGAGGAAGCTGCGGGCGCGCTCGCTCGCGGCGCCATGGCGGGGGCCGCTCAGGGCGGCAAGGCCACCGAGGACGCAATTGGTCAGCCGGGCGCCCGTGGACGCGACCACCCGCACGGCGAATGTCGAGGCGTTCAGTTCGTGATCGGCCAGCAGGACCAGGGCGCGGCGAATCGTGTCGGCCTCGCGGGGCTTGCCGAGGCTCTGCGCGATGGCCTTGTGCAGCGGTGTGGTGGCGCGACCCGGCACGCCAGTGCACGCGGCGCTGACGGCGAGAAGCAGGCGGGCGGCGGCGCGCCATGCGGTTTCACCAGATTGTCCCGCATAGGGATTGGCGTTGATCGTGAGCAGGGGCAGGAGGGCGCAGGCCCTGTCGGTGGCGGGCGCACCTCCAAAGCGCGTCGACAGTTCATTCCATCCGGGGATATGGCCCGTATCGAAGATCAGCCCGGTGAAGGGGTCGAAGCTTCCGGTGTTCCACAACAGGCGCGCCGCTTCCTCGAGCGTCGCCGTGCGGGACAGTTCAATGGCGTCGGTCGTGCGATAGCAGAGCCGATCATCGACGAAGTGGGTGAGCCGTGTCTTCAACACAGGCAGGCCGAAGTCGAGCGCAGTCGCTGCCGCCGTTCTCGGGCGGCGCAGTCTCGTCTTGCGATCTACCAGCGCGTGGATGTCGGCGGCGACGTAGAGGCTGGCTTTCGGATTGTCCGGATTGGCCGTGGAGCGCACGAGGCCACGGCTCACATAGGCGTACAGCGTATTACGGGTCACGCCGAGGATCCGTGTGGCGGCTGATGCGTCGAGCAGCATTTCGCCCGGACGGCGGGCAGATGTGCGGCGGCGGGTGCTTGTCATATTGATATGTTGATTCAAGATTGACGATCCACGCCCACGGTTCCATTTGGAGAGGCGTGATGCAAGGGCAAAGGAGATATCTCATGAATGCCGGACTGGACAATGTCATCGCTGCGGATACGGTTTTGAGCCATGTCGATGGTGAAGCCGGTCGTCTCATCATTCGAGGGCATGACCTCGAAGACTTGGTGGCGCGGTTCGGGTTTGAGGATGCGACGGCGCTGCTGTGGCAGGATTTTCACAAGCGGCCCGACCTGCGGGCGGCGCTGGGGGCTGCGCGGGTCGAGGCGCATCGCCTGTTCTCGCAACTGTCCGCGCCGTGGGGCGACATGACGGCGGTCGAGGCGATGCGCCTGATGCTGGCCAGCGTGCCGGATGGCGATGACGCGCACGAGCCTGTGCTGATGCTGGCGGCTGCGGGTGTTGCGGCGGCAAGGTCCTGCCGGCTCACTGCCGGACTGGACGCGCTGTCGCCGGATCCAAATCGGGGACATGCGGATGACGTTCTGCGCATGCTGCGTGGACGCGCGGGTGACGCTTCGGAGGTTCGCGCGTTCGAGACCTACCTGGTGACGGTCATTGATCATGGGTTCAATGCCTCGACCTTTGCTGCGCGCGTCGTTGCTTCGACAGTTGCAAAGTTGCCCTCGTCCGTCGTCGCGGGACTGTGCGCGCTGAAAGGACCGCTGCATGGTGGAGCGCCTGGGCCGGTGCTCGACATGCTGGACTCGATCGGAGACGCTTCACGGGCCGACATGTGGATGACGGATGCCCTGAAGCGCGGGGAGCGCCTGATGGGATTCGGCCACCGCGTGTACCGCGTGCGCGACCCGCGCGCGAATGTGCTGAAGGCGGTCGTGCAGGGCCTGAAGGGACGTTCCAATCGCATTGCGTTTGCGGAGCAGGTCGAGGCCGCCGCCCTGCGCGCCCTCAAGGGGTTCAGGTCGGAGCGGCGCCTCGACACCAATGTCGAGTTCTATACGGCGCTGCTGCTGGAGGCGTTGGATATCCCCCGTCAGGCTTTCACCCTGGTCTTTGCGACCGGGCGGACAGCTGGGTGGATTGCTCATGTCCGGGAGCAGGAGGCCACGGGACGCTTGATTCGTCCGCAGTCGCGCTATGTGGGTCCGCTACCAGGTCGTGCCGCGTGAACTCTCCTTCTGGGGGTGTCACTCGCCTGAATCGGTGTGTCTTGCGGGTCAGCTAGGAAAACTACCCGGTAGTAGCCAAATTTGGCAGTCATTTCTGGACTATCTGCCATTTGGCACATACGACAAACATGTGTTTGTCGCGACTCTGTCGCAGCATCTTTGGCGGGATTGACCTGCCGGTAGGGCGATTTGTTTCATGGCGAGGTCATCGATGGGTAACTCGTTGTCACAGAGTGACGATTTCGTGCACGCCAGACCTGCGCGGGCACGTTCACGTGACCGGGTGCTCTTCAGGGAAGAAGTTGTTCAGGTCGCGCGCAGGATCTTCCTGGAGCGGGGCATCGACCAGACATCAATGGCGTTGCTGGGACAGAAGCTCGGCGTATCCAAGCCCACCCTGTACGAAGTCTTTCCTAGCAAGAAGTTGCTGCTCGAAGCCGTTTTCAAGTCAACGGCTGACGATGTGGACTATGGCTGGATCCTGAGAGCGGGAGAGGAACTGCCACCGTTTCGGGTGTTCATCGACCAGACGGGAGA
>JBILMZ010000234.1:0-5161 GCA_044375275.1 Micropepsaceae bacterium
AGCGAAGCGCAGGCGTGCTGCAGACGATGGGGGCCCGCCTACCCCCGCCCGCGCTTGGCTCTCGTCGGCAGCACCATGCGCTCGATCCAGTTCTTCAGTTCCCGCGTCCGATGAGCAGGATCGGTCACCGCCTCCGAGATGCCCATCTGCCAGGCCTGCGCACTGTCACCGGAATTGCGCTCCAGCGCCTCGAGCCCGCCAACATAGGCGGCATGATCCGCATCACCCTTGAACAGCCCCTGTTCCACGCTGGGCCCCTTCAGCCGCTTCACCACGGCCGCAATATCCGCAAACGAATACTCAGGATGATACTGCACGCCCCAGAACGTACAGCGCCGCGTCTTGATCTCGGCCGCCTGCACGGCGCTCCACGCATTGGTGGCAAGGATGGTCGTGCCACGCGCCGTCTCCTCAACCTCGTCGAGATGCACCGTGATCGCATCGAATACCGTAGGCTTGTCCCAATAGAGGTCATGCTCTTCACCCGCCTCTGTGAGACAGATGCCCCGCGAAAACCCGATCTCGCGCCCCTTCGGATTGCGGCGAACGGTTCCACCAGCCGCCACCGTCGCCACCTGCAGACCCCAGCACGACCCGAAGAACGGTGTGTCCGTCTCGAACACAGCGCGCGCCAACTCGATCTGCCGCATGATCGGCGGCCCAAGGTCATAGATGTTCAGCGCTGATCCTGTGATCGCGACCCCATCATACCCCTCAAGCCCCATGCGGTCCGGAAGGTTGGCGCCGAGATCGGCCGGGAAACAGACATCGACACGCGCGCCTTGCGCAAGCTCACGCAGCACATCCGCATAGCGCTCGCTAGCCACCCGCCCGCCGACGGCCGAATGGCGCTCACGCCCCTCTGCCGTATTGCCTTCCACCACAAGAAGCCGAAGGGCACTCATGCTCCACCAACCTTTCCTGACAACGCCGCCTGGAAGATGCGCCGCGCACCGGCCATATCCAGCGGCACAGGGTTCCCGCCAGCCGTGGGATCAACGATCGCCATCTCCGCAATCAGTTGCTCCTTCTCCGCGCCGACCTTCAGGCCGCCAAGCGCATGGGGAATGCCGATCTCCCTCCGCAGCGACAGCACATATGACTGGAACGCATCAAACGAAGCCCCAAGACCCAGATAAGCCGAAAGCCGCGCGATCCGCGGCTCGATCGCCGCACGATTGAAATCCAGCACATAGGGCATGAACACCGCATTGGTCAGGCCATGATGCGTGTCATAGAGCGCACCGATCGGATGTGACAGCGCGTGGATCGCCCCAAGCCCTTTCTGGAAAGCCGTCGCCCCCATCGCCGCCGCAGCCATCATGTTCCCGCGCGCCTCGAGGTCACCACCATCATTGACGGCGCGAACGAGGTTTTCCTGCACGAGACGCATGCCTTCGACAGCAATGCCATCGGCCAACGGATGAAACCCCGGCGCACAATAGGCTTCCAGGCAATGAGCGAACGCATCCATGCCGGTGGCGGCCGTCAGATGCGGTGGCAGGCCCACCGTGAGAGCGGGATCGCAGATCGTCACGACCGGCATCATCTTCGGATGGAAGATCACCTTCTTGGTATGCGTCGCTTCCTGCGTGATCACGCCAGCCCGCCCCACTTCCGATCCGGTACCCGACGTCGTGGGAACGGCAATGACCGGCGCGATGCCCTTTGGGTCTGCGCGCGTCCACCAGTCCCCGACATCCTCGAAGTCCCACATCGGGCGGGTCTGGCCGCACATGAACGCAATCACCTTGCCGACATCGAGCGCCGACCCGCCGCCAAACGCGATCACGCCGTCATGAAGCCCGGCGCGCATCGCCGCAACACCGGCCTCGACATTGCTGTCGACCGGGTTCGAGCGAATTGCAGAAAACACCGCGGCTTGCAGCCCCGCCGCCTTCAGCGAACCGAACGCCATCTGCGTGGTCGACAGGCTGGACAGCCCCGGATCCGTGACGAAGAGCGGACGATACATGCCATTCGCCTTGCAGGCATCAGCAAGTTCGGCAATGCGTCCCGCACCAAACCGCACGCTGGTCGGATAGTTCCAGTTTGATTTCTGGCTCATGTCTCAAAACACCTCCCGACACTGCCTGACTGCGATCTGCGACCCCCCACCGCCTGCAGCAGCGCTTCGCACTGCACAGGCACCTCCCCCGCTAAAGCAGTGGAGGAAATTTTTCTCCCACCGCTTTAGCGGGGGGAGTACGTGCGCAGCGAAGCTGCTGCACGGGAGGGGGGACATCACAACGCCTGCCGCAGGTGATAGGACTTCGGCCGCGTCAGCATCTCGTAGCCGATGGGCGACAGCGACGCCCCGCGCCCCGTGTCCTTGACGCCGGTCCATGCCAGCGCGGGATCAAGATAGTCGCAGCGGTTCATGAACACCGTCCCCGTCTCGATCTGGTCACCAATGCGTTCGGCCGCCTCAACATCCGCGGTCCAGATCCCGGCGGTCAGACCGTAAGGCGAGTCATTCATGAGCCGGATCGCCTCCTCGTCGGCCTTTACCTTCATGATGCCGACCACGGGACCAAAGCTCTCATCCATCATCACCGACATCGAGTGATCAACCTGCGTCAGCACCTGCGGCGCGAGATAGGGGGAGCCTTCCCTGTTCGCCGCAAAGGACGCGACATCAATTTGCGCTTTTGCTCCCTTGGCAATTGCTTCCGCCGTCTGGCGTCGCACAAGATCCGCAAAGCGCTTGTTGGCCATGGGCCCCAGCGTCGTGGCCTCGTCCATCGGATTACCCAGCACATACTGCTTCGTGAGGTTCACGAACCCGTCGAGGAAACGATCATAAACAGCCTCATGCACGTAGATCCGCTCGATGCCACAGCAGCATTGGCCCGAATTGTAGAACGCGCCATCCACGAGGTTCTCGATGGCATGGTCCAGATTCACGTCCGCACGCACATAGGCCGGATCCTTGCCGCCAAGCTCAAGCCCCATCGTCGTGAAGCTTCCCGCAGCAGCGCGTTCAATGGCCTTGCCGCCTTCAACCGAGCCCGTGAAGTTCACGTGGTTGACGAGGCCCGACGCCAGCACGCGCGAAGTCTGCTCGTGACCCAGCACGATATTGGCAAACAGCCCCTTTGGCGCACCCGCCGCCTTCATCGCCTGCTCGAAACGCTCGCCAACAAGGATCGTCTGTGCCGCGTGCTTCAGCACCACGGCATTGCCCGCGATCAGCGCCGGCACGATCGTATTGACGGCCGTCAGGTAGGGATAGTTCCAGGGAGCGATGACAAACACGACACCCAGCGGCGTGCGCTTGATCATGCGCCTGAAGCCCGGCTTTGGATCCGCCGGCAGCACAGGCTTCAGCGAATCCTCGGCGATCGCCACCATGTAGCGCACGCGCTCCTCAAAGCCCCGGAACTCGCCGCCGAAACGGACCGGACGCCCCATTTGCATCGCAAGCTCGGGAACGATCTGCTGGTTGAGCGCGAGCATCGCGTCGAGAAACTTGAGCGCAAACGCACACCTGTCCTTCAGGGATACTTGGGCCCAGGCGCGCTGCGCGTCGCGCGCCGCCTGGAAGGTCGCCTGGATCTGCGCGTCGCTTGCCACGGGCCGACGGGCCACTTCGCGCTCGTCAATCGGGGATATGCAGACAATGTCACTCATGATGGTCCTCAGATGATCTCGAAATAGCGGGCAAGTTCCCAGTCGGTAATGGCGCGACGGAATTCGCGCTCTTCCCATTTACGCGTGGCGCCATAGTGCTCGACAAAGGCATCGCCAAAGAGCGCACGCGCCGCACTCGACGCCTCAAGTCGCTCTGCGGCTTCAAAAAGCGTGCGTGGCAAAGCGCGTTCAGGCGGGAACTGCTTTTCATAGGCATTGCCAACGATAGCCGCATCCGGCTCGATCCTGTTCTCGATTCCCCAGAGCCCCGAACCGATGGCACAGGCAAGCGCCACGTAAGGATTGATGTCGGCAGCAGCGATCCGGTACTCGACGCGCTGGCTCTTCTCCGATCCCGGAATGACGCGCAGCGCGCACGTCCTGTTCTCGACACCCCACGTCGCGTCCGTCGGCGCCCAGAACCCGGGAATGAGACGCGTATAGGAATTCACCGTGCAGGCAATCATCGCAAGCAGCTCCGGCATGAGCTTCTGCTGCCCGCCAACAAACCAGCGCATGGCGTCGGACATGCCATGCGCGCCCTTCGCATCATGGAACGCGGACTTGCCGGCACGGTCGAACAGCGACATGTGCAAGTGTCCGGACTGTCCCGGCCAGTCCTTCGACCACTTCGCCATGAACGTCGCCATCCAGCCACGCTTCTGCGCGAGTACCTTGCAGTACGTCTTGAAAAGCGCCGCCCGGTCGGCCGCTTCAAGCGCTGGCGCATGCACGATCGCCGCTTCGAGCACACCCGGACCGGTTTCCGTATGCAGCCCCTCAAGCGGAAAGTCCATCTCCTCGCAGAGGCGCATGAGGTCCTGGTAGAAGTCCGCATGTACGGAGGACCGAAGCATCGAGTAGCCAAAATAGCCGGGCGTGATGTTGCGCAGGTTCCGGTAGCCCTTCTCCCGCACCGAATGCGGCGTCTCCTCGAACACGAAGAACTCGAATTCCGCTGCCGCCCGGACACTGAAGCCCATGTCATCAGCCCGCTTGAGCACCCGTCGCAGCACGCCACGCGGACAGCAGGCTTCCGCCTTGCCGTCGAACTCACCGAGGAACATCAGCATGTCCCCTTCCGCCGGGACGGGACGGCAGGTTTCGGGCAGCACCCGCACGCTCGCATCGGGATAGGCCGTATGCCAGCCCGTCAGCTTCACATTGTCATAGAGCTGGTCGTTCGAATCCCACCCCAGCACCACGTCACAGAAGCCAAAGCCTTTCTCGAGTGCAGAGAAGAACTTCTCGCGGCCCATGTACTTGCCGCGCAGCACGCCATCGATGTCGAACACGCCAACCTTGACGTGGCTGAGGTTCCGCTGCTCCACGATGGCGCGTGCATCGGCGGCAGTCCTGACCTGGCGTGGATCCATGCGGCGAACTCCTGTTCACCCGCGAGTAGAAATGACGTCTCGCACCTTCGCAACAGGGGATTTGACCGAAGCGCGGAATATCACCATCGCGCGTCGGGGATCACACGCAACGGGTTGAAGCGGTGATTCGCAAGCGGGAGGAGGCGAAACTA
>JBILMZ010000055.1:0-17085 GCA_044375275.1 Micropepsaceae bacterium
ATCAGGATAAAGCCCTTGCATGACCTTGAGCGCTTCAGCATCGGCCGCATCATCAAAGGCAGGCATGACAATCCCGAAATTCGTGAAGCAGAAATTGATGTAGCTCATTTCCAGCCGCCGTCCGTCATGGCGTTCACGGGCGCGCGGCTCGGGCAACTCGATGATCTCGAACGCCTGACCGCGCGCATCGCGCGCCGCTCGCAGCCGCGCAATGTTGTCCTTCATGACGCGATCATTGTAGCCCCCATCATTGGGCGGCTTGTGGACCAGCACACGGCCAGGCCCGGCAAATCCCGCGATGTTGTCGACGTGCCCGTCCGTTTCATCATCCTCGAGCCCTTCACCCAGCCAGACCACGCGCGTGATCCCGAGATAGATGGCCAGACGTTCCTCGATCTGCTGGCGGGTCAGGTTCGGATTGCGGTTCTCGTTCAGGAGACATTGTTCGGTCGTGATCAGCGTACCCAACCCATCAACGACAATGGATCCGCCTTCGAGCACCATAGGTCCTTCGTAACTGCGCATGTCGAGCGCGTCGAGGATCTGCGCTCCAAGGGCCGCGTCTTTGTCGTGAGGATGATACTTGTTTCCCCAGGCGTTGAACCGCCAGTGCACGCCAGCCACCCCGTCCTTGCCGTCCGTGACAAACAGGGGAGCCATGTCCCGCATCCAGGAGTCGTCAATGTCGAAGACCGCAAACGAGATCCCCCGGCCGCAGGCAAGACGCGCCTCGTCGTGGTCTTCAGGGCGGACCACCATGGTCACCTTTTCGAAGCCCGAGAGGGCCCGGGCTGCCGTGGCAAAATTCACCCGCGCACGCAGCAAGCCCTCAAGCGATCCCCACGGCTCCGCCCGGCAGGGCCACGCCATCCAGGTCCGTTCGTGCGACACCCACTCGGCAGGCATGTACAGCCCGTCACGGACGGGACACCGGTCATCAGCGTCAAGCCGCTTTGTCATGGAACAGCATGATCTCCGAGTTGCAAGCCGTTGAACAATTTGCGAGTTTCCCTTCTCGCACGGCACATCGCAAACCGCAAAGCCGGAATGACGAATTCACAAGGATCTCCCATGACTGGTCGCGTCGACTCCCGTCTCAAGGAACTCTCCATTACGCTCCCCAAGGCCGTGGCCCCGGTGGCGAACTACGTGCCCTACGTCGTGAGTGGCAACCTCGTCTTCATTTCGGGACAGGTCACCCTGGGACCGAACGGACTGGAATATGTGGGCCAGGTCGGCCAGGACTTCACGGTAGAGCAAGGTCAGGCAGCCGCGCGCCTCTGCGCCCTCAACCTCATCGCGCAGCTGCGCGAAGCCTGCGGCGGCAACCTCGATCGCGTCACACGCTGCGTGAAGGTCACGGGCTTCGTCAATGCCATCCCGGGATTCGCCCAGCACCCCGAAGTGATCAACGGCGCATCCGATACGATCGTCCAGGTCTTTGGTGATATCGGCAAGCACGCACGTGCCGCCGTCGGCGCCGGATCACTGCCGCGCAATGTCGCCGTGGAAGTCGAAGCCGTGTTCGAGATCGCCTGATCCCTTGCAAGACTTCCGATGAAAGGCCACACGGTCAAACTTGCCAGCGAGATATCGGAGATTCCGGCATCCGTGTGGGACGCCCTTGCCTGCCCGCCTGATGCGGCGCGCAATCCGTTCACGAGTCACGCATTCCTGCACGCGCTCGAAGCCAGCGGTTCCGTCGGCGGAGAAACCGGATGGCATCCGGCCCATGTCGCCCTTGAAGACAGCGGCCGTTTCGTCGCGGTAGCACCCGCCTACATCAAGTCGCATTCGTACGGCGAATACGTGTTCGACCATGGCTGGGCGCAGGCATTCGAACGCGCGGGCGGCAGCTATTATCCCAAACTGCAGGTCACAGTACCTTTCACGCCGGCCACCGGTCCCCGACTGTTGACGGGCGGCGACCAGACACTCATTGGCCCGCTCAGTGAAGCCTTGAAATCCGTATGCAGGCGCCTCGACCTGTCATCGGTCCACGTGACCTTCCAGCCCGAGGCCGAAGCCCTCGCGCTCGAGCAAGCAGGTTTCCTTCAGCGCAATGACCAGCAGTTCCACTGGACCAACGAAGGATATGCATCCTTTGACGACTTCCTGGCACAACTGTCATCGCTCAGGCGCAAGAACCTGAAGCGCGAGCGGCGGGAAGCACTCAGCGCCGGCATTGAAGTGGAACACCTCACCGGATCCGCCTTGCGCGAGGAGCACTGGGACGCCTTTTTCGAGTTCTACATGGACACCGGATCGCGAAAGTGGGGCACGCCCTATCTCACGCGTGAATTCTTTTCGCGCGTCGGCAATTCCATGGCAGACAGCATTGTCCTGATCATGGCGCGCCGCGCGGGGCGGTACATTGCAGGCGCGCTGAACTTCATAGGGTCAGACACGCTGTATGGTCGCAACTGGGGGGCCATCGAGCACCACCCGTTCCTGCACTTCGAGCTCTGCTACTATCAGGCCATTGATTTTGCGATCGCCCGCCGCCTCAGGGTGGTGGAAGCCGGCGCCCAGGGTGAACACAAGCTGGCACGCGGCTACCTGCCGGTGCGCACCTGTTCGTCACACTGGATCACGCATGACGGGCTGCGCGCAGCCGTCGCCCGCTACCTTCAGGAAGAACGCGCGCGCGTCAGCGAAGACATCGAGCTTCTGCGTGAGCACGGCCCGTTTCGCAAACCTCAGGATTGATGGAGTGACACCATGGCCTATGACAACCAGAACATCTTTGCCAAGATCATTCGCGGGGAAATGCCCTGCTTCAAGGTCTACGAGGACGCGCACACGCTCGCCTTCATGGACATCATGCCCCAGGCCGAAGGCCATACGCTCGTCATCCCGAAGGAACCGGCCGAAGACATCTTCGACCTGAGCCCGGACGGTGCCGCGGCCCTGGCCCGGACAGCCAAAAAAGTGGCCGCAGCCGTCAGGAAAGCGACAAACGCACCAGGCATCCTTCTGGCCCAGCTCAATGGAGCCGCTGCTGGACAAACGGTGTTCCACATCCATTTTCACATCATTCCACGTACATCCGGCCTTGACCTTGCGCTGCATGCGCGCGAGAAAGCCGACTTCACGAAGCTGAAGGCGCTGGCCGAGAAGATTGCCGCCGCCATGGACTAGCCACCTGCCGGCATGACCAAGATAGTAATCACCAGAGCCAGCAAGGGCAGCGGCGGATTCCTGCACACGAAAATCTTCCACACCTTCGTCCTGAAGCGGAATGTCGAGGACAAGGAACGCGTCGAAACGCTGATCATGAAGACGCACAAGGAGTGGACGATCCTGCGTCCGGTGCGCCTGACGAACAGGAAGCGCCGCGGACAGATCCGTGCACTGACAAATCCGGCTGAGTTTGGTCCTGGCTCAATCACGAGGGCCGAGCTCGGGCATTACATTTGTGAATGCATCCGGAACAGTCTCAACGTGCACGAGGCCCCGTTGCTCCTGTCCTGACAGGCTCTCTAGTCGAAGAGCCCCACGCCAATCCGCATCTTTCCTGAGGGCTCGGGCGTATACATCACAAGAAACTTGCGCTTCACCTCGCAGGCCGTCGCCGCCCACACTTCTTCCCACGGCTGCCCCTGACGACGAACCTTCCGCACGGACGAATCCGCGATGTAGGCACCCTCTTCGCAGCCTGACCGGATCGCAATCCCGTTGGCCTCGCGAAACACGAGTTGCATGGCCTGCTGCTGCAATTTGGGACCGGCGACAGTCCGGCCCGGAACACCAAGCCGCAACTCTGCTGGCTGGTTCCCGCGTGGATGCACAAAGACATTGTGAACGCGGTCGCTCCAGCAGCCATTGCCGATGACCACAAGCCGCCAGATACCCGGCTGCGCCGGATCCGTGCGAACCGACAGGTCGTCGACATTCACATGGTCAGCGCCGGCAAATTCGAAGATACGCTTCATGCCGCAGGGCGGCGCGATCATCCGGTCGAGATTGATGAGCAGCACCGCAATCCGATTGGCCATCTGGGGCGTGGTCTCGCCATGCGCCAGTTGCTGCGGGAAGTTGCCGCGAATGCTGACATTCTCGTCCGCGAGGGCCGCCCCCGATGCCAGAAGGAAAGCAAGGAAGGCAGCTAGCGTCCGTTTCATTTCACGAGCTCTGGCTCTTTCGGCTCCGACCCTTCGCCATCCGTCAGGTCATCCTCCGGGTCCGACATGCTCTCCGGCAATTGTGGCGCTTCGATGATATCGAAGGTCAGCGCCGATTTGTCAGCATTCAGCATCACTTTTACCGTTCCACCCCTCAACAGTCGCCCGAAGAGGATCTCTTCGGCCAGCGGCTTCTTGATGGTTTCCTGGATAAGGCGGGCAAGCGGACGTGCGCCAAACGCTTCGTCATAGCCGCGCTCGGCCAGCCAGTTCGTGGCCTCGGGCGAAAGTTCGAATGTGACGTTGCGGTCGCCGAGCTGGACTTCCAGCTGAAGCACAAACTTCTCCACGACCCGTCCGACGACATCCGCCGAAAGCGCACTGAACGGCACGACTGCATCAAGGCGGTTCCGGAACTCCGGCGTGAACAGCCGCTTGATCGCCTCGCTGTCTTCGCCTTCGCGCTTGCCACGACCGAAGCCGATGGATTCCTTGGCGGCGTCGGCAGCACCGGCATTCGTTGTCATGATGAGGACAACATTCCTGAAGTCGACCTTCTTGCCGTTGTGGTCCGTGAGCTTGCCATGGTCCATGACCTGCAGCAGCACGTTGAACAGGTCGGGATGGGCCTTCTCGATTTCGTCAAGCAGCAGCACGCAGTGCGGATGCTGGTCGACGCCGTCGGTCAGGAGCCCGCCCTGGTCGTATCCCACATAGCCCGGAGGCGCGCCGATGAGGCGGCTGACCGAGTGGCGCTCCATGTACTCCGACATGTCAAAGCGCAGGAGTTCCACGCCAAGAATCTTGGCAAGCTGTCGGGCGACTTCCGTCTTGCCGACGCCGGTCGGCCCCGAGAACAGGTAGCAGCCAATCGGCTTCTCCGGATCACGCAGGCCAGCACGCGCCATCTTGATGGCGGCCGACAGCGCCTTGATCGCCTCGTTTTGCCCGAACACGACATGGCTGAGGTTCATCTCGAGGTCGCGCAGGGATTCGATGTCGTTCTTGGACACGGTCTTTGGTGGGATCCGCGCCATCTTCGAGATCACGTCCTCGATCTCCTCAACGCCGATGACCTTCTTGCGCTTTGCCTCGGGCAGCAACATCTGCGAGGCGCCGGTTTCGTCGATCACGTCGATCGCCTTGTCCGGCAGCTTGCGGTCATTGATGTATTTTGCCGAGAGTTCAACGGCCGCCTTCACGGCGTCGTTCGTGTACTTGACCTTGTGATACTCCTCGAAATAAGGCTTCAGCCCCTTGAGGATCTTGATTGCATCCGCAATGGAAGGCTCACCCACATCGATCTTCTGGAACCGGCGCGCGAGCGCGCGATCCTTCTCGAAGTGCTGGCGGAATTCCTTGTAGGTCGTCGACCCCACGCAGCGCAGGCTGCCCGACTGAAGCGCAGGCTTCAGCAGGTTGGACGCATCCATGGCGCCGCCGCTGGTCGCACCAGCGCCGATGACCGTATGGATCTCGTCGATGAAGAGAATGGCACCCTTGAACTGCTCGAGTTCCTTGATGACGTTCTTCAGGCGCTCTTCAAAATCACCGCGATAGCGCGTTCCCGCGATCAGCGATCCCATGTCGAGCGAGAAGATCGTGCAGTCCCGCAGCACTTCCGGCACTTCATTGTTGATGATCTTGCGGGCCAAGCCTTCGGCGATGGCCGTCTTGCCAACACCGGGATCACCGACCAGCAGCGGATTGTTCTTGGAACGGCGGCACAGGATCTGGATCGTGCGGTCAACCTCGGCTTCGCGACCGATCAGCGGATCGATCTTGCCCTGGCGGGCTTTCACGTTGAGGTTCACGCAATAGGCTTCCAGCGCCTCCGTGCCCTGCTTGACGGGCTTCTCGCCATCCTCTTCCTCGTCTGCGCCGCGGACGGTGCGCGCTTCATTGGCACCCGGACGCTTGGCGACACCGTGGCTGATATAGCTGACGGCGTCGTAGCGCGTCATGTTCTGTTCGCTGAGGAAATAGGCGGCGTGGCTTTCACGCTCGGCAAAGATCGCGACAAGGATGTTCGCCCCTGTCACTTCCTCGCGGCCGGACGACTGCACATGGATGACCGCACGCTGCACGACGCGCTGGAAACCGGCAGTCGGCTTGGCGTCCTCGCCATCGTCAACGATCAGCGTCGAAAGTTCGGTGTCGACATAATTCGTGAGCGTGCGCTTCAGCGCCTCGATGTCGACATTGCAGGCGCGCATCACCGCCGTCGCGTCCTGATCCTCGATCAGGGACAGCAACAGGTGCTCGAGCGTCGCGTACTCATGGTTCCGCTCGTTGGCGAGACCCATGGCCCGGTGGAGTGTAGTCTGCAGGGACTTTGAAAAACTGGCCACTGGCTTTGCCTTTCACTTGGATGTCAGGCCCGCGACGCCCCAGGTCCGGACCCTTGAATACTATCACTCTTTCTCCAGCGTGCACTGCAGCGGATGCTGGTGGCGCTGGGCAAATGCAATCACTTGTGCAACCTTGGTTTCCGCCACTTCGTAGGTGTAGACGCCGCAGACACCCACACCCTGGCGGTGTACCTGCATCATGATCACCTCGGCATCTTCCCGCCCCTTGTTGAAGAAACGCTCAAGCACATGAACGACGAACTCCATGGGGGTGTAGTCGTCATTCAGCATCAAAACCTTGTAAAGGCTCGGCTTCTTCGTCTTGGGACGGGTCTTCGTGACAAGGCCGGTTGAAGGCCCCTGACCGTCCCGGTCACCATTCTGTTTGGTCATGCAGTTGCGAGTGCTTCTGTTTCGAACGATATCGTGCACTCTATTAAATATGATGCACGCGCGAAATTGAAAGGTCGCGATTTTGACCGCAGATTTTGGCCAACTTATGGAAAACTAAGGCGAAACAGGCTTGAACGTCTCTTCGACCTCGCGAACCCAGGCCATTGTCCTGGCCCGGTTGACCCCGAGATCCGAGTGTCCATAGACCGAACGCGCGTATACCGCGAGGCTGGAGCGCCCTTTTCCAAGGTCCAGGCAGCGCAACGCGATCAGGTCCGGAAACCTGAACAAAGCCGAACGCGCCACCAGATTGTCGTAGAGCGCCACGTCGTCCTTGAGTGTGTGGGACACGCGGGGCTTGGACAGCGCCACACGCAGGAACGCCTGACGCAGCTGCGCTGCGCTCGTTTCATACTGGCGAGAAATGACATCAGGCTTTGCGTTTCCGCAAAGCCCTTCTGGCGCCAGAAGGAAGGTGTTGGGCTTGCTTGCACGGACAAGCGTCGGAAAATCGATGCGTTCAAGGCTTTTCATGCGCTCACAATGCCACCGAAACCGCGGACAAAAAAGAAGCCTGCCGGCAACGCCGACAGGCCCCATGCATTCATGCTGAACGAGTATCCGCTACGGATTACTCGGCAGCGCGCGCAAACGGCGCCTTGAATTCCTGCATCTTCTCGGTCATTTCCGCGAGGCGCGAGCTGAAGGGCTCTGAAGCCTGCTTGGCCGCATCCATCCAGAGGTCATTCAGCTTCGTCGCCTGGGCGACATAAGCATCGAGGGCCGACTTGGCGAAGTCCGTCTGGACTTCCCAGGCTTCATGGATGCTCTTTGCGCCCGAAACCGCCTTGAAAGCCGCGACGCCGTCTTCCATCTGCTGCTTCGAGAAGTTGAAGACCTCGCCGTTGACGCGTTCAAACGTCTTGGCGAAGACCGTCGCGGCCTGCATGTAGGCTTCAACGCTTCCCTTGCCGAGAGACGAGAACTGCTCCAGGCCCTTCGTGACTGTCTCAAATCCGTTCTTCATCGTTTCGTTTCCGCTCTTCATGTCGTTATCCTTCCGGCTCTGCGCACCTGATACTCGGCACCGCGTGACTGATCGACTTTTGGTTTCAAAGACTGCTGGCAACGCCCCTCGAAGGGAAATTGCTGCACTGCAACATGAGCTTTATATAGGCGTGTGAGCCAAACTGTCAAGGCAAAATTGTGCGCTGCACAATAAATGAGGTGACCCAAAACATGACAAATTTACCAAGCATCAAGCTCAATTGACGAGACTGAAACACTTGGAGCGTCAGGATGGGTCGCCGCGGAAGGTTCCGCTGGGGTCTACCTCTTCAGGATAAACGGCAAATGTTAATCCTTTCCAATCCCGCAAAATCTGACAAACTGACCTCAACGTTGTCATGCAGGGGGGCATCGACGCGATGATTGGTCTGTTTTTTGCTGACAGGTGTTCCATGTCGACTTTCCTCAGCAAAGGGGCCTGAAGGGCAACATGGTTAGGCGCGTAAAGCCGTTCCACCTTTTCGTTTTGATCCTGTCGATGCTGGCAATCATATTGACAGCGTCAACGGCCGATGCCGCACGCAAGAAGAAGAAGAAGAAGCACTCGGTCAACCGCGCGCCGGTGGTTTACGTGGAAAAATTTGCCGCGATCGTCGTCGACGCGAGTTCTGGCCGGGTCCTCTACGAAAAGATGGCCCAGGAGAAGCGCTTCCCCGCCTCTCTGACCAAGATGATGACGCTCTATTTGCTGTTCGAACAGATCAACAAGGGCAACATCTCGCTCTCGACCCAGATGACTGCCTCTGCTTACGCCAGTTCGCAGGACCCGACGAAGCTGGGCATGCAGCCGGGCGACACGCTGACCGCCGAAGATGCCATCAAGGCCCTCGTCATCCGGTCTGCCAACGACGTGGCCGTTGTTGTCGCCGAGCACCTCGCGGGATCGGAATACCAGTTCGCCCAGCGCATGACAGCGAAAGCCCGCGACCTTGGAATGCTGAGCACGAATTTCGCGAATGCATCCGGCCTTCCGGACGAAAGCCAGCGCTCGACGGCATTCGACATGATGCTGCTGAGCCGCCGGCTCATCGCCGACCACAACGAATTCTATCCCTATTTTCGGCTTCAGAGCTTTGTATGGGGTGGCCGCAGCTATGAAGGCCACAACAATCTCCTGAAATTCTTCGACGGCGCAGATGGCCTGAAGACCGGCTACACGCGCCTGTCCGGATTTAATCTGGCAAGCTCAGCCACGCGTCAGGACAAGCGTCTCATCTCTGTTGTCATGGGAGGGCGATCAGCCCGCGAACGTGACAACATGACGGCGCAGCTGCTCGAGACAGAGTTCACGAAGCTCGGTCTCGGACGTCCGGCACCCGTAATCATGGCAATGTCACCTCTGGTGCTGGATGACGATGAGGCTGCAGCCGCGGAAGCGGCAGAACCCGCATCGGAATCCCAGCCACAGGCAGTCGAGCCCGCTGCCGCGAAGCCGGTCGGACCGGACGACAAGATCTCGCAGGCCACAAATGCTGCAGGCATGGTCGCCTCTGCGCCAGCGTCGTCAAGGGAGTTTGGCCAGGGTGACAGCGCTGACGCGGGCAAGAGGGTCACGCCTCCCGCGATTGGAGCAAAATGGGGAATCCAGGTCGGTGCCCATTCATCTCGCGAAAATGCCGACAACCAGCTTGGCTCCGTCAAGAAGCGCATGCGCGATATCCTGGGAACGGCAGACGGAGCAATTGTTCCGCTGACCATTCATGGCAACACGTTCTATCGTGTACGCTTTGGCGCCTTCACGCCCAAGAAAGCTGAAACCGTTTGCGACAAGATGCAGGAACGCGGCGTGAGCTGTCTCGTTGTGACAGACGGCTCATGGGACCAGTCAGACTCGGCCGCCAGCCGCCCTCTCGCCGTTCGCTGAATCAGGAAGACTTCGCCTCAGCCTGCAGCGGCCAGCGCACGCCCGAGCTGCGGCAGGCGCAGTGACGAGATCAGCCCGCGAACTTCTGCCCGCGCCGCGATCTGCGCCATGGTCAGCCCCCGCTCCCGCCCTTCGATCAGGTCGATGACCGTCAACCCCTTGGGAAACAGCTCGCGATAGATGACGCGCTCGCTCAAGCCCGGCGCCAGCCGGAAACCGATGCGCTGGGACAGCTTGGTCAGCGCCTGTGTCAGGCGCTTGCGGTTATGGGTTTCCTGGGGCGTCATGCGGTTCCTGACCACGAGCCAGTCGATCGTCCGACGCCGTTCCAGCATCTGCTTCTTGCGGCTCTCCCAGACGAACTCGGCATAGATGCTCGGCGCCTTGGCCTCGTAGGTTTCGGGATCGACGCTCGCCAGCAGGTCAAAATCGACGAAGCTGTCATTGAGGGGTGTCACGATCGTTGTCGCCAGCGCATGCGCCGCCCGCCCGAGCGGCGTATCAGCCCCCGGACAATCCACGACAACCACATCGCACTCCTGGGCAAGAAGTTCGAAGACCGAACGAAACCGCTGGGCATCCTCACTTTCCGCGATGGAGCGTGACTCAGCCACGGACGGCGACGGCGTCACCAGTCTGGGCAACGCGAGAGCCTTGCCTTGCAGTTCTGACCAGCGCACGCGATTGGCGAAAAAGTGCGTCAGCGTCTGCTGGCGAAAATCCAGGTCAATCACGCCCGTTCGCAATCCCGATGACATGAGGCCGGACACAAGATGAAGGGCGATGGTCGACTTGCCCGACCCGCCCTTCTCGTTTCCGACCACGATCAGTGATGTAGGAAAGCCCGCCATACCCCGCACTGCACATCCCGGGAAGCCTGATTCGCTTCGCTGTGGAAAACTAGCATTGCGTTTCCCGAAAGGGAAAACGGCATGTTTCACACAGCAAGGACGCGCTGTCAGGGACACCCAAGGTTTCAGGCCGTCCCGTCACCCAGCGAAAGCAGGCTCGCATTGCCGCCGGCCGCGGTCGTGTTGGTGCACGCGGTCCGCTCGACCGCAAAGCGGTGCAGGTAGTGCGGCCCACCGGCCTTCGGTCCCGTGCCTGAGAGCCCTTCGCCACCGAAAGGCTGCACGCCGACAACGGCGCCGATCTGGTTGCGGTTGACGTAGAGATTGCCCACCCGCGCCCGCGACCGGACGAAATCCGCCGTCTCCTGGATGCGCGTATGCACACCCAGCGTCAGCCCGTAACCCGTCTGGTTGATTGCCTCGAGCACCTTGTCGAGATGGCTCGCCTGATAGCGCACGACATGCAGGATCGGTCCGAAAACCTCGCGCTCGAGCGCGCCGATGGATTCGATCTCGTAGGCGCGCGGCGCAAAGAAATAGCCGTCACCGGTTTCATTGCTGAGTGTGGCTTCGACGATCGTGCGGGCCTCGCGCGACATGCGTGCAGCATGCGCCTCCAGCATCGACAGGGCGTCGGCGTCGATCACGGGCCCGATATCCGTATCGAGCTTCATCGGATCCCCGATCTTGAGTTCGTCGACCGCACCCGACAGCAACTTCAGCACCTTGTCGGCGATGTCGCTTTGCAGGAACAGCACGCGCAGCGCCGAGCAGCGCTGCCCGGCACTGTCAAAGGCCGACATCACCGCATCGCGCACGAGCTGCTCAGGCAGCGCGGTCGAATCCGCGATCATCGCGTTCAGGCCGCCTGTCTCGGCAATGAAGGGCGGAATGGCACCGTCGCGTTCGGCAAGCATCCGGTTGATACGCCGCGCCGTGTCCGTGCCACCCGTGAAGGCGACGCCCGAAACCTGCGCGTCACGCACAAGCGCGCCACCAACGGACGGCCCGTCACCGGGGAGAAACTGCAGGACATCACCCGGCACGCCCGCTTCATGCAGAAGGCGCGTGGCGATATAAGCCGTAAGCGGCGTCTGCTCGGCAGGCTTCGCAACCACCGCATTGCCGGCAGCCAGCGCACCCGCCACCTGCCCCGAGAAGATCGCCACCGGGAAGTTCCACGGGCTGATGCAGGCGAACACGCCGCGCCCATGCATCGAGAGTTCGTTGCGCTCCCCCGTCGGCCCCGGCAGCACTTTCGCCTCGGAAAACTCGGCCTTGGCCAGCCCGGCGTAATAGCGCAGGAAGTCCACGGCCTCGCGCACATCCGCGATGCCATTGGCAATCGTCTTGCCGGCCTCACGCACGCACAGGCCGATCAGGACCGAGGCATCGCGCTCGAACAGGTCAGCCGCGCGGTTGAGGATCTCCGCGCGTTTCGTACCGCCCAGACGGTCCCAGGCAGGCTGGGCCGCCGCAGCAGCCTGCACCGCGCGCGCGGCAACTTCAGGCGTGGCATCCACCACGCTGCCAATGCGGCGATAGCGATTGGAGGGATCACACACGTCGCGCGCGTCACCGGCCTGCATTTCGCCAGACACGAGGGGCGCTGCGCTCAGCGGCTTGGAAACCGCTTCGCCAATCGCGCGCACAAGAGGCTCGGCACGCGTCGGATCGCTCAGCAGCACGCCCTGTGAATTCTGCCGGTCAGCAAAGAGGTTCACGGGCAGCGGAATGCGTGGATGGAACTTCTGTGGCATGGCTTCAACCTGGTCCGCCGGATCGGCGATAATGGATTCAATCGGCGCTTCGTCGTCTGCAAGTCGGTTCACGAACGACGTGTTCGCCCCGTTCTCGAGCAGGCGACGCACGAGATAGGCAAGCAGGTCCTCATGCGCGCCAACCGGTGCGTAGATGCGGCACTGCACGCCAAGATGCTCAGCCCCGACGGCCTCGTCATAGAGCTCTTCGCCCATGCCATGCAGCCGCTGGAATTCGTAGTCGTCGCGATTGCCAGCCAGCGTCTTGACCGCGGCCAGCGTATGCGCGTTGTGCGTCGCGAACATCGGAAAGAACGCAGCCTGGTCGGCGAGCAACATGCGCGCACAGGCAATATAGGAAACGTCCGTCGACGCCTTGCGCGTGAACACGGGATAGCCCTCGATGCCCATCTCCTGCGCACGCTTGATTTCGCTGTCCCAGTAGGCGCCCTTCACGAGGCGCACCGGCAGCCGCCGCTTGTGACGAGCAGCAACGCCTGCAAGATAGTCAATCACCGCAGGCGCCCGCTTCTGGTACGCCTGCACCGCAAGGCCGAGCCCTTCCCAACCCCGAAGCTCAGGCGCGCCAGCAAGCGCTTCAAAGATGTCGAGCTGCACTTCAAGCCGGTCGGCCTCTTCGGCATCGATCGTGAAGCCGATGCCGGCCTCCTTCGCAGCGACGCACAGGGGCAGCAGCCGCGGCATGATCTCCGGTAGCACCCGGTTCATCTTCAGGAACTCAAGCCGCGGATGCACCGCAGACAGCTTCACCGAAATCGAGTTGCGCGTGAACACGTCGCCCTTGCGGGTTTGTTCGTGCTTCGCGATGGAGGCAATCGCATCGGCATAGGCGCGGGCGTAACGCTCGGCATCATCACGCGTCATCGCCGCCTCGCCGAGCATGTCGAACGAAAAACGGAAGCCGCGCTTGGCCGCATCGTTGCCGCGCTTCAGCGCTTCGGCGATGGTGCGCCCCAGCACGAACTGGCCGCCCATGATCCGCATGGCCGTTGTCATGGCCTGGCGAATGATGGGCTCGCCGCTGCGCTGCACGAGCTTTCCGAAAATCGTCGTCCAGTCCTGCGTGCCTTCGCCCAGCTTGACGACGTGACCCGTAAGCATCAGCGCCCACGTCGAGGCATTGACGAAGACCGACGACGACTGCCCCAGATGCTTGTCCCAGTGAGCGGAGCCGATCTTGTCCTTGATGAGGCGATCGGCGGTTTCCGCATCCGGAACCCGCAGCAGGGCCTCCGCCAGGCACATCAGCACCACGCCTTCCTCGGTCGAGAGCGCATACTGGTGCAGGAAGGCATCAAGCCCGCCCCGCTTGCGCTGCGCGCGGACACGCTGCACGAGGTCACGGGCAAGCGCTTCGGTTTCGGCGCGTTCGCGTCCGCTGAGGCGTGCCATCGGAAGCAGGGCCTCGACGGTCTCGGTTTCGTCCGCAAGATAGAGCCGCGCCATCTGCTGGCGCGCATTGTCCATGGTCATGGGACCGGACATTCCAACGTTAAGCCCCGTCACGCAAGATGCGTCGGGGCAACGCTTTCCCGCCTGAAGATGATGATCGGGTCACCCTTGTAGAGCGTCCGGGTCGCCTCGACATATCCGTTCTTTTCCGCCACGCGCAGGGACGGCAAGTTGTCAGGACTGATGATGCAGCATGTCGTTTGTTTCGCGAACTGCACGTCCGCCCATCCAAGGGCAGCCGTGAGGGCCTCGCTGGCATAGCCATGGCCCTGCGCCCACGGCGACAGCGCCCAGCCCGATTCCGGCATGCCCTCCAGCGAAGGCTTCATGTCCCTCTTGGAATCGGCAAACCCGATTTCCCCCGCATAGCGTCCCGAGGACTTCTCCTCGATCACCCAGTAGCCATAGCCGACAAGCGACCAGTGCCCCGCATAGCGCAGCAGGCGAAACCAGGACTCCTGATAGGACGACGGCACGCCACCGATGAACCGGGTGACAAGCGGATCGGCCCACATGCGGGCGCAGTTCTGGTAGTCCGCGCGCACGTGGCCCCGCAGGACCAGCCGCTCGGTCTCAAGCCGCGGAATGTTGGCAGTCTCAGGCATCACCAGTGCTCAACCCTGTCAGGAAAGGCGAAAGACCGTGTTCCGGGGTTGAAACCCCTTTGTACAAATCAATCAAGTCAATTCGCCAGCATCCAGCCCGCCGGACACAAAAAAGCGCCGGATCAGCTCTGGGCAGATTCCGACGCTATCGATTTACAGCGCCGAACATCGCCGAAATCGCCGAAAACAAAAAGAGAACAAATTGACGCAGGCTAGAGAAGCCCCAACTCCGCCAGTTCGCGACGGAGCTTGTCTGGCATCTCGCCCGAGGCGCCCTTGCCGATGTCGGGCGGCGCATCCTTGGGATCGAGATAGCGCCAGCCCTGGAACGCGCGACGGGGCCGCGGACTGACGAGCACCAACTCCTGCCCATAGACGAGATGGCAGCGCGACACGCCTTCCCCGTCGACAAACGGACGAATGTCAATCAGAGGCTGCCGCACCGCGGTGTAGCCCTTGATGACCCAGTACAGCGAGCCACCCTCGAGAAGCTCGTCCCGGCGCTTTGGCACCATGCGCGTGGTGTGCCTGAGCTCAGGCGCGATCCCGCGCTTCTTCTGCGCAGCGACATGGTCTTTCTGCCAGCTGCGCAGGTCTTCGACGGAATCAACGCCGACACAAAGCTTGATGATGTGAAGCGCCAGTGTCAGCCCCGCATTTCAGCGGCGTCGAGGAAACCGTCGCTGTTCTTGTCCAGCGCATCGAAGCCGGACATCTGGCCGGACTGGAACTCTTCCACCGAGACCTTGCCGTCCCCGTTTCCATCCATGCCCTTGCGCTGGTCGTCGCTCAGCTTGAACTCATCTTCATCGACGAAGCCGTTCTTGTTCTTGTCCGCACCAAAGGCCGCTTTCGCGGCTTCATTTCGGAATTCCTCGCGGCTGATCTTCCCGTCGCCATTGTAATCCGCAGGATTTCCCGCAGCGATTGCGGTTGAAGCAAGGAAGGCTGCGAGCGGGATCGCTGCAAGAAAACGGATGCTCATCGTGAAAGTCTCCATGATGTTGTTCGCAAACGCGAAACGTTGTCGAAATCGCCCGGACGATACCACAGCGGATGCGTCGCTGCACAGGCTTGCAAATCTGTCCTCAGGCAGGTTGTAATGGCCGCTACATTAGGGTGGAGAATCGAACCATGAAACTGAAGCCATTGATGGCCGCAACCTGGACGGCCCTCACGATTGGAATTTCCTGCGTCGTCGCCTCGCCCGCAATGGCCGAGGAAATGCGCTGCGGCTCGGTACCCGGCGCCAACAATTACTGTCGCGTGGACACAACGCGCGGCGTGGAGCTCGTCTACCAGCACTCGGGCTACGCCTGCTACTACAACGATACGTGGGGCTATGACCGAAACGGCATCTGGGTCGCCAACGGTTGCAGCGCGACCTTCCGCATCGGTCGCCGCGAGCGCGACGACAATGACGATGCCGCCGCCATCGGACTGGGCATTCTCGCGCTCGGCATCCTCGGAGCCGTTGCAGCTGACAATGATGATAGCGGACACCACAGCCCTCCGCCGCCGCCGTCGGGTGGTTACGGCCCGGGTTATCCGCCTCCGCCTCCACATGGCGGTGGTTATGGCGGATACGAAGACGACTACGAGGTCGTTACCTGCAGTTCGAAAAACAACAAGTACAAGTACTGCCCGGTGCGCATCCGCAGCCACGCGGAACTTGTACGCCAGCGCAGCCGCAATTCCTGCCGCTTCAACAAGACCTGGGGCTACGATCGCCGCGGCGTCTGGGTCAGCAAGGGCTGCAGGGCCGACTTCGCGATCTACGATTGATCAGCGAACGATAATTCGGAAATGCAAAGAGGCGCCCCGGTGGCGCCTCTTTTTTTGAGAGACCGCTCCCGAACCCCGCGCCGAAAGGGTCCGGCGTGAAGCGAAGACAGGTATTCCATGCCGCGTGACGAACTGGAACTGACCATCCTGATGCCCTGCCTGAACGAGGCAGAAACCATCGCGGCCTGCATCGGAAAGGCGATGACATTCCTGCGCGCGAACGGCATCGCCGGCGAAGTCCTCATCGCCGACAACGGAAGCACGGATGGCTCCCGGGACATTGCCCAGTCACTGGGAGCCAAGGTGCATCCGGTGGAGGAGCGCGGATACGGCGCCGCCCTTCTCGGCGGCATGTCAGCCGCCCGCGGTCGATACATCATCATGGGGGATGCAGACGACTCCTATGACTTCTCGGCACTGACACCGTTCATCGACAGGCTGCGCGCAGGCGCAGACCTTGTCATGGGTAACCGCTTCAAGGGCGGGATCTCGCCGGGCGCAATGCCGCCGCTGCACCGTTACTTGGGCAACCCCGTCCTGAGCTTCCTCGGCCGCCTCTTCTTCAGCGTGCCGACAGGTGACTTTCATTGCGGACTGCGAGGGTTCAACCGCGACCGCTTCCTGTCCCTGGACCTGCGAACAACAGGAATGGAGTTCGCCAGCGAAATGGTCGTGCGAGCCGCGCTGGCCAGTTATCGAATCGAGGAAGTCCCCACCCGGCTTCACCCGGACGGGCGCTCACGACCTCCACATCTGCGGACCTGGCAGGATGGCTGGAGACACCTGCGCTTCCTCCTCATCTATTCACCCC
>JBILMZ010000236.1:0-5140 GCA_044375275.1 Micropepsaceae bacterium
GACGCCCGTGTTCCAGAACTTCTCGCCATTGATGCGCCAGCCATTGCCTTCCTTGACGGCGCGCGTCTCCATCCAGGTCGCGTCCGAGCCGTGCTTTGGCTCCGTCAGGCCAAAGGCCGCGCGATGAGTGCCGGCCAGCATGCCGTTGATGAACTCATCCTTTTGCTGCGGCGTACCGAAGTCGCGGAACATCAGCACCTGCGGAAAGTTGCCGACGATGGAGCTCTCGTTCTGCAGGTCATTGTGCAGGCCAAGCCCCTTCGCCGCGAGATGCTCGCGGATGATGGCCATGGCAAGATTGCCAATCTCCTGCCCGCCATACTCCTTGGGCAAGGGCAGGCGCAGGAAGCCCGCCTTGTCGGCAAGCTTGCGCATCTGGCGCAGCAGGTCTTCCCACTCATGGCGGGGCAGGCCGTCGCGGTCCCAGTCGGTACGCGCATGCTCGCGGCGATGGTCGAAGAAGCGGATATTGTCATCCTTGTTCTCGAGCGGCTTGATCTCGCTCTCGATGAAGGCGTCCATCCGGACGAGAAGTTCCTTGACGCTCTGCGGTATGCGGAAGTCCATCGGTCGTGTCCTCAATGATGTGATGACCGACCTTAGCGTCTGAACAGGCACGAGACAAACGGCTCTCGGGAAGGGCGATGCTAGGCAGACCCACGCTGCATCGCGGGGGTCCGCTGCATGACGATGGTCCGGCTGGAGACGACGCCCAAATGGGCGTTGCCACGGATATGGGCGCGGCGCCAGTGAATGCTCTGGCCTCGCCGCACCAGGTGTCCGGCCACAAAGTGCATGCGCGCGGCAAGGCGTCTCTGGTTGGGATCCAGTTTCGAGAACCGGGGCGGCATCGCAAGGCGCGCCTTGACCTCCACGTGGCAGAGAAGGGGGTCTTTGCCACGCTTCGCGCGCGACAGGTTCAGGCGCGTCATGTCAACCGGAACGGAAGCAACTGCGTTTCTCGCAGCCAGCAACAGGCAGAAACCCGCAAGATAGGGGAAGTCTGCGGCGATGATCGCAAGATTCTGATGCAGGGCGCGCTCGAACGACTCCATGGTCGGGCACGCCGCTGCATAATAGGCGTGCCACTCAGGCCTCAGACGAAAACGCACGTGTGCGAGCAGGGCCGTGAGGGCATCACTGCCGTCGATCCGGAGCCTGCGCGTCACGTGCTCGGGATGGTGCGTGGCATTGAAGCAGGGATTGTCCAGATCGAAGTCGATGATGAACGGCGACAGTTCCGGCTGGCCGAATTCTCCGTCCCACGCAATCTCGATGCATCCGCTGCGACCTGACTCCGAGGCACTGACCAGAAGACCCGCCCGGCCTGTAATGCGTGCGATCTCGACAGGCTGTGCGAGGCCAAGTTCCTGCATGACTTTGCGACGACCCGCCTCGCTCCATTCAATCCAGACACCGGGGGCGGGAATACGAAGAAGATCAAGGCATTTCGTCAGCTGGACTGAATCCTCGAAGGCCGCACGCGCAGTCGTTGCTGCGACGGCATCATCAAGCAGATACCGGATCTGTGCCGCGCGTACGCCGCCTGAGATGGCATCGCCGCCGGGGAGGTCGAAGACGGAAGAGTCGGGAAGCACAACGCGAATGGGTTCAACCGTCGAGGCAATGCTGTCTTGCAGGCGCATGACTGCTCCACCGCTGCGGACATGTGTCCGAACGCTTGTTGAGGGTCGATCTCTGTTGGTCTCTTTCGCAGCGAAACATTCGCGGGCAATTCAGCTTCGCGTTAGCCACGCTACGAATCGCGATTAACCAAAAGTTTGTTTCAAACGACTGACAGATCGATGTTGCAATCGTGACAGTTCTGGCAAGGCTGTGGATTAGCGGGTGAGCGTTCAACTTTGGCGAGAGGCGCGAGCCTTGCCTTGCCAGATGGTTGGTGTTTCAGCCAGGTAGTCGTCATGAAACCAGAACTCTTTCGCCTTTCCAGGGGCGCCTATCCCTTCTTCCGCCACGTGATCGCGCGCTTCAGCGACATGGACGCAGAGCGGCACCTCAACAATGTGGCGTTGGCGTCATTCTATGAGGACGCGCGTGTGTCCTTCCTGCGCTCGATGACGGGAGAGGCGCCGGCCTATCGCTTCGTGATCGCGCATGTCGGCATCAGTTACCTCGCCGAGGCACAGTACCCGGGCGAGTATGACGTCGGCGTCGGCGTGGCGCGCTTCGGCAAGACATCGTTCGAGATCGGCTGCGCCCTTTTCTCGGGCGACAACTGCGTCGGCGTGTGTGACTCCATCCAGGTCGCGATCGGCGAGAACGGGCCTGCGCCGCTCCCGCCGGTACTTCGAGTCGCACTCGAGAAAAAGCTGCTCCTCCGCGCTTGACTTGAAGAATCCGCACGCGTAGAAGCCGCGTCCCTTGCGCGGGGGTAGCCCGCGCGCAATAACGAAACAGCAGGGCAGTGCATGACTTTCGAAGCAACAAAAAGAACAAACGCAAGCGTCCTGGGTGGCACCTCGCCACGCGTCGACGCACGCACTGCGCACGGAGGGGCCTTCTGACGGAAGGCTGTCCGGTCCCTGAATTTGGACCCCTCCCGAGCGCAAGCTTCGGAGGGGTTTTTTATGGCCCCTCCGTCATGACGAACCGCCTTCTCTTTTGAAGGCGGGCCTGCAAATATTGATGGAAGGTGCGCAGCAAGGCCTGCTGCGCGAGAAGAGCATGCACAAGCATATTGAATCCTCAGGTGTACCGATCAAGGCGTGGACGGACGGCGTTCCCGTCGAAGCCGAGGCGCGCGCACAGTTGCGCAACATCGCGGAGTTGCCCTTCGTCCACGGCCACATCGCCGTGATGCCGGACGTGCACCTCGGCCGTGGCGCGACCGTGGGCTCCGTGATCCCGACCAAGGGAGCCATCATCCCGGCCGCGGTCGGCGTCGACATCGGCTGCGGCATGGCCGCGGTCATGACCAGCCTCACGGCTTCGCAATTGCCGGACAGCCTCAAGGCCATCCGCGCCGGCATCGAAAGCGTGATCCCGGTCGGCCAGGCGTCGCACAAGCAGCCACCGCGTCGTTCGGAAGCGGCATGGTATGCGCGCCACAAGTCGGGCTACGAGGCGATCGAGGCGAAGCATCCGAAGATCGCCGAGAAGAAGTCCGCTTCACTCCAGATCGGCACGCTCGGCGGCGGCAACCACTTCATCGAGCTCTGCCTCGACGAGGCGGACCGCGTCTGGGTGATGCTCCACTCGGGATCGCGCAACATCGGCAACCGCATCGGCACCTACTTCATCTCGAAGGCGAAGGAGGAGGTCGAGGCGGCAGGCTTGCGCTTGCCTGATCGCGATCTCGCCTGGCTGGGCGAGGGCTCACAGTCCTTCAACGACTATGTTGAGGCCGTAGGCTGGGCGCAGGACTATGCGCGTTCGAACCGGGAGGTGATGATGGCGGCCGTAATCGCGGTCCTCCGCAAGACCTGGAACGACCTTGAAACGCTCGACGTGGCGGTGAACTGTCACCACAACTACGTCGAGCGCGAGGAGCACTTCGGCGAACGCGTGTGGCTCACCCGCAAGGGCGCCGTGCGCGCGCGGAAGGGTGAGCTCGGCATCATCCCGGGTTCCATGGGCGCGCGCTCTTTCATCGTGCGCGGGCTTGGCAATCCGGAATCGTTCGAGTCCTGCTCGCACGGCGCCGGTCGGGCCATGTCACGCACGGCCGCAAAGGAACGCTTCACGCTCGAGGAGCACATCGCCGCCACCGCCCACGTCGAGTGCCGCAAGGACACCGGCGTGATCGACGAAACGCCGATGGCCTACAAGGACATCGACGCCGTCATGGCCGCGCAGGCGGACCTCGTCGAGGTCGTTCACACACTGCGCCAGGTCGTCTGCGTGAAGGGGTGATCCCTGGGAACGCGGGCTTCCAGCCCGCTCTTGTTTTGCAGCAACAGCGGACTGGAAGTCCGCGCTCCCAGGTTCTTCGCGCCTTGACTTCCCCTACGTCCGCACGTACGAACCAAGGACAAATGCAAGGCATGGGGCTTTGCATATCCCATCACGAGTTGAGCGTTTCATGAACACGCCAATGACCATTTCAGCCGTATCGTGCTGCGCCTATCCGGCGTCGCGCGTCTCGGCGCTTGGCGCTCGTGAGGGAGCCGTGGATTAGAACTCAGCAGAAAACCTGAGCCTGTCCACCCCTCCGAGCCCGCTCAGGAGGGGTTTTTGTTTGCCCGTCACCTCCCTGATTCACACGCCTGATTCACACGAATGCGGCGGGCAAGCCGATACCAGATCCATGTTGAACATCATGACAGACTTCATAGCCTCAAAAACGCCCGGCCGGTTCGCCGCCCTGGCACCCTGGATCAGCGAAGCGCGGGAACTCATGAAGGTTTCCACGCCGCTGATCATCATGCAGCTGACGCAGTTTGGCGTGGTCACGGCCGACGTCATCATGGTGGGTGCGCTGGGAGAGGATGCCCTGGCCGCCACGAGCATCGGCGCGGTCATGTTTTACTTCGCCTGGCTCGCCGGCTACGGGCCGGTCATGGCCGTTTCCCCCATCGTGTCCCAGATTCTCGGCGCGCATCCAAATGACCGCGCACGCTCGCGCGCCGCCGTGCGCATGGGGCTTTGGGCGGTTGCGATGGTGTCGATCCCGCTGATGCTGTTCCTCATCTGGACGCGCCCGGTATTGTTGGCGCTCGGCCAGCAGCCTCACATCGTCGAGATGGCGGTGCCCTGGGTCAGCATCGTTGCCTTCGGCCTGCCGTTCACCCTGGCGTTCGGGGTGCTGCGCAACTTTGCGTCGGCCACGGGACAGCAGACTGCCGTGTTGGCGATCTCGATTGCCACGCTGCTGGTCAACATCGCTCTGAACTACGTGCTGATCTACGGCAAGTTCGGCGCGCCGGCACTTGGCGTGCCGGGGGCGGCGATCGCAACGGTCATCGCCTACGCGTTCTCGTTCACGGCGATGCTTTGCCTGCTGCTGTTCTCGCCGCAATTCAGGAAGTACCGGTTGCTGCACCGGTTCTTCCGTCCGGACTGGAACCGCTTTCGCGAGGTGTTCCGCCTCGGCGTGCCCATGGGCATGTCCATGATCTTCGAGGCCATGCTGTTCAACGCGGCCACGCTGATGATGGGCACGTTCGGGGCGGCGACCCTG
>JBILMZ010000235.1:0-5140 GCA_044375275.1 Micropepsaceae bacterium
ACGCCCAGCCGGCGCTGATGGCGGTCAGCCTTGCCGTCATGCGCGTCCTGGAAGTCGAAGGAAAGCTCGAGTGGGGACGCCACGTAAGCCTGGCTGCGGGCCACTCCCTGGGTGAATATTCCGCTCTTGCAGCCGCTGGCACATTCTCTGTGCCAGATGCCGCCCGCCTTTTGAAGGCACGAGGCCGCGCGATGCAGCGGGCTGTGCCTGTGGGGCAGGGGGCGATGGCCGCCCTGCTCGGCGCAGAGATCGATCAGGCAGAAGAAGTCTCCCGCGAGGCGACGCAAGGCACGGAGGTATGCGTGGTGGCGAACGACAATGCCCCGGGCCAGGTGGTCATTTCCGGAAGCAAGGCCGCGCTTGAACGCGCAGCTGAAATCGCCAAGGCCAAGGGCATCAAGCGAACCATGATGTTGCCGGTCAGCGCCCCGTTCCACTCGCCGCTCATGGCACCTGCCGCGCGCGAGATGGAGGCTGAGCTGGAAAAAGTGACCATGCGCCCCCCGCGGGTCCCTGTCATCTCGAATGTCAGCGTGTCCCCGGAGAACGATCCTGCGCGGATAAGGCGCTTGCTCGTGGAACAGGTGACTGGCCGCGTTCGGTGGCGCGAAACAATTGCGGGCCTGCGGGCACGCGGTATCAGCTCTGTCGTGGAAGTGGGGGCCGGAAAGGTGCTGACGACCATGGCCAAACGGATCGACAAGGACTTGCCGGGCCTGTCCATTGAAACGCCTCAGGAAATCGAAGCGTTTCTCAAGACACTCTGACATCAGGAAGGGATTTTCATGTTTGACCTCACGGGCAAGACCGCGCTGGTAACCGGCGCGAGCGGCGGCATCGGCAGCGACATCGCGCGAACGCTCCACGCGCGCGGCGCCACCGTCGCCCTTTCCGGAACGCGTCAGGAAGCGCTTGAGGCCCTTCGGTCGGAACTGGGCTCGCGGGCGCACATTGCTGTCTGCAATCTCTCTGATCTCGCCCAGGTGGACGAACTGCCGAAGGTTGCCGAGGGGCTGATGGGCGGCCTCGACATTCTGGTGTCCAACGCCGGGATAACGCGCGACAATCTTTTCATGCGCATGAAGGACGATGAGTGGGACCAGGTGATCAAGGTCAACCTCACGGCCACCTTTCACCTGACGCGGGCGGTCCTCAAGCCGATGATGAAGAAGCGCTGGGGCCGCATCATTTCGATCACTTCAGTCGTGGGCGTGACAGGCAACCCGGGCCAGGGCAACTACGCAGCCACGAAGGCTGGCCTGATCGGCATGACCAAGTCACTGGCCCAGGAAGTCGCCTCAAGGAACATAACAGTCAATTGCGTCGCGCCCGGCTTCATCAAGTCACCCATGACGGATGTGTTGAACGACCAGCAGCGCGAGGCCATCATGGCCAAAATTCCGGCGGGTCGACTCGGATCAGGTCGCGATATCGGGGCAGCCGTTGCCTATCTCGCCAGCGAGGACGCCGCCTACATGACGGGCCAAACCCTTCATGTGAATGGCGGAATGGCCATGATTTGAAGGGTTTAACCATTTTCGGCAGGCAGTTGGCAAGCCGAAGGAAGGTGTGTTAACAAGCCGCAAATTCTCCGGGAGAGTCTCTATTCTCCGCACGACTTTCGGGGTACCCATTCCGGGATACTGATTTATCAAAGGACCAGAAAATGAGCGACGTCGCCGACCGCGTGAAGAAGATTGTGATCGAGCATCTCAACGTAGAAGCCGAAAAGGTCACCGAAAACGCCAGTTTCATCGACGACCTCGGCGCCGACAGCTTGGACACGGTCGAGCTGGTGATGGCGTTTGAAGAAGAATTCGAAGTTGAAATTCCGGACGACGCCGCTGAGTCGATTGTGACGGTTGGCGACGCTGTGAAGTTCATCAAGGAAAAGGCTGCAGCCTGAAACGGCCGCAGTTCGTTGGTCTGCCATTGTTTGCCGGATAAGCCATGCGCCGCGTAGTCGTTACGGGATTAGGATTGGTGACGCCGCTTTCATGTGGTGTCGAGGACACCTGGGCTCGCCTCCTGCGGGGCGAATCCGGTGCCCGCCGCATCACGACGTTTGAGACGGCAGATCTGCCTGCCCGAATTGCCGCCAACGTGCGGCGAGGGGATGGCAGTGACGGCACTTTTGACGCCGACAAATGGATGGACCCGAAGGAAAACCGTCGCGTTGATGACTTCATCATCTTCGCGATGGGCGCCGCGACCCAGGCAATCCACGACTCGGGGATCAAGCTCGAGACAGAAGACCAGAAGGCCCGCGCTGGCGTCATGATGGGCTCCGGCATTGGTGGTCTGCCCGGCATCGCGGAAGCAGCCATCACCCTGCATGAAAGAGGACCGCGAAAGATCAGTCCCTTCTTCATTCCGGGGCGTCTGATCAATCTGGCGTCCGGCTACATATCGATCAAGTTTGGCCTCAAGGGGCCCAACCATGCAGTGGTGACCGCGTGTTCAAGCGGTGCCCATGCGATCGGCGATGCCGCGCGCATGATCGCGCTGGATGACGCTGACATCATGGTTGCCGGTGGCGCCGAAGCTGCCATTTCCCGCATTGGAATGGCCGGCTTTGCAGCGTGCCGTGCACTATCGACGGGCTACAACGATGAGCCAGAGCGGGCCTCTCGACCCTATGACAAGGGACGGGACGGATTCGTCATGGGCGAAGGCTCGGGCGTCGTGGTGCTGGAAGAACTCGAGCACGCCAGACGTCGTGGCGCGAAGATCTATGCCGAGATCAAGGGCTACGGCATGTCGGGCGATGCCCATCACATCACCGCACCCGCAGATGACGGCAATGGCGGCTACCGATCCATGCAGATGGCTCTGAAACGGGCCGGTTTCATGCCATCGGACATTGACTACGTAAATGCCCACGGCACGTCGACCCCGCTTGGCGACGAGATCGAGCTGAAAGCCGTGGAACGCCTGTTTGGCAACGCGGCTGAGCGAGTCTCAATGTCGTCCACGAAGTCGTCCATTGGACACCTGTTGGGCGCGGCCGGCGCTGTTGAGGCAATTTTCTGCGTGCTCGCACTGCGTGACCAGATCTGCCCGCCTACGTTGAACCTGGACAACCCATCGGTTGAAACCAAGATTGACCTCGTGCCTCACAAGGCGAAAAAGAGGGAAATCAGGGCAGCGCTGTCAAATTCATTTGGATTTGGCGGAACAAACGCCACTCTGATTTTGACCGCCGGGCCCCAATAGTTAAATATCAGGCCCCGGTCCCCAATTTATAACGGAGCCAGTAACTTGCGGTTCGTTCTTCGAGCATTCCTGTTTCTTGTCTTGTTTGCGGCCGGTATCGGCGGCTATGGCGCGTGGCATGTATGGAGCGAGTTCCAGGCCCCTGGCCCACAGTCAGAAAATGGCGCCACTGAAACGGTGGTCAACCTGCCCCGTGGAACCGGTCTGAACCGCATTGCTGAAACGCTTGAAGAGCAGGGTGTCATAGGGAACAGCCTCATCTTCCGCGCCGGCGTCATGTACTTCGGCAAGGCAAGCGCACTGAAAGCCGGCGAGTACGCAATCCCGTCGGGTGCCTCGCCCCAGCGCGTGATGGAAATCCTCATCGAGGGGAAGGCGATCGTCTACAAGCTGACATTGCCGGAAGGTCTCACCACGGCGATGGCACTGGATCTGGTATCCAAGCACGTTTCGCTGCAGGGCGAAGTAACAAGAATGCCCGCTGAAGGTGACCTGTTGCCGGAGACCTATATCTTCAACCGGGGCATGTCGCGCGACGCGCTCATCGAGCGGATGGAGAAAGATCACGCAGCGGTGATCGATGAACTCTGGGAGAAGCGGGCGCCCAACTTGCCCATCTCCACGAAGGAAGAAGCCGTCATTCTGGCTTCAATCGTCGAGAAGGAAACGGGCGTTGCCAACGAGCGTCCGCGTGTCGCCTCGGTATTCGTCAACAGGCTGCGCAAGGGCATGAAATTGCAGTCCGATCCGACGATCATCTATGGCCTGACCAAGGGCGTGCCGCTGGGCCGCGGCATCCGCCAGAGCGAACTGGACAAGGCAACGCCATACAACACTTACGTGATCAACGGCTTGCCGCCGACCCCGATCGCAAACCCCGGGCGAGAAGCGATTGCCGCCGTGCTGAACCCTGCGGAGACCGACGACCTCTTTTTCGTGGCAGACGGGACGGGTGGTCATGTCTTTGCGTCAACGCTTGCCGAGCACGACAGGAACGTCCAGAACTGGCGTCAGATCGAAAGAGAGCGGGCTTCGACGGCCAAGGGTACGCCCTGAGTTGGACCCGCTTGCGGGGTCGCCAATCCTTCTGAGTGAGGGAGATCCCTGCGTGGCACATTGAGCGCAGGGCGGCCGCGGACTATCCTCGTGGTTCATGATCACTCGAACCGGATTGGCGATGACGATGCCACTATCAAGCATGACTGGTTTCGCCCGTTCCCATGGCGTGCATGGGCACTGGCGTTGGCACTGGGAGGTGAGGAGCGTCAATGCACGCGGCCTCGACCTTCGGGTGCGCCTCCCGGAAGGCTTCGAAAGCCTCGAGCAGCCGACACGCACGCTTGCCGGCGAGCGGTTTACACGCGGCGGGGTCACGGCATCCCTGACCGTGGATTCCGAAGCAGGACGCGGCGCTGTGAGAGTGAACCACGATGCGCTGAACCAGATCCTCGCCGTACTGCGCACGCTGGAGGGAACGGTCAAGGCTGACCCGCCCCGCCTTGATGGAATTCTGGGATTGCGCGGCGTGATCGAAGTCCAGCAATCGGAACTGAACGAAGCCGAGCTCGCAGCGCGGGATGCAGCCGTGTTGTCGAGCCTTGCGCAGGCCGTCGACGGTTTGGCCCAGGCGCGCCGCGAGGAGGGAGCCCGTCTGCATGGGTTCCTGACGGCTCAGGTGACCAAGCTCGCCGACCTAACGGCGCAGGCCACGGCACTGGTGGCAAATCAGCCTGAACAGCTGCAGGCAAAGCTGAAGGCATCGTTGGCGATGCTTGAACCCGGCCAGACCGGTGTGAGCCCCGAGCGGATTGCACAGGAAGTCGCCTTGCTGCTGGTACGCGCCGACATTCGCGAGGAACTGGACCGGCTGAAGGCACATCTTTCGCAGGCCACGGATCTGCTTGCCGCCACGGGCGCGCAAGGA
>JBILMZ010000237.1:0-5136 GCA_044375275.1 Micropepsaceae bacterium
CGGAGCGCGGTAGCGCACCGGGGGAGTGGGTGCGCAGCATCGCTGCTGCACCCGAGGGGGGCGGTGCTGAGGGTGCCTGAGACCAGTCCAAAAGGTCGCGGTAGGATCCACTTGATCCACCATTTTGTTCCTATTATGTTCTTTCCCGTATACGCAGCCCCGGCTGCCCGCAATTTGACAATTGAATAGATGCCCGGTGAAGCCTCGCCCCACGGCCTGGCCGATCACCTCGTGAGCCCCGCGCGAAAAGGAAAGGCGGAGGGAGTGGCCCGGAGTCTGTCCGGCGCCACCCTGCCCCGGAGCTTCTCCTGCACATGCAAAACCTTCGACGAAAGTGTCATCTTCCTCACCGGCAAATCGCAGCAGACAGCCAAAAACAGCCTCGGGGATTCGGCGCTCGTGTCATCTTCCGGTCGGTGGTTTCCGGCAAGGCGTTCGGGCCACGCCCGGCCTATTGCTGGATCTGTGAGCCGCAGCAGCCTGGCGTGACTTTGGTCGCGAAGGCTTCGGTGCGCTCCTTCTCGACGCGGCGCATGAAATCCATCATGGGGCCTGCGATCGTGTCGACGGCGCGGATGGGCATGTTGTGTCCCCAGCCCGGCACCAGCTTCAGCTCGGCGCCCCTGATGCACTCGGCCGTGTGGCGACCGGCGTCGGGCCTGATCAGAATGTCGTCCTCGCCGTGGATGACGAGCGCGCGGCAGTTCAGCTTCTTCAGCATCTCGGTGCGCGGCGGCGATGCCATGATGGCGGCCCACTGGCGCAGGACGCCTTCGGGATAGTAGCTGCGGTCGTAGTTGGCGGCGATGCGCTCGCGAAGTTCGTCCTGGTCTTCCGGATAGCCGGGGCTCGCGTTTACGGCACGCATTTTCAGCGTGTGCTCGACTACCGATTGCCGGTCTTCGCCCGGTGGCTTCTGCATCAGCGCGGCCTGGGCCTTCGGGTCGGAGCGCGGCAGTGACGGGTCGCTTGTCGTCGACATCAGCGAGATCAGGCTGCGCGTCTTGCCCGGGTGGCTGATGGCCATCAGCTGGGCGATCATGCCGCCCATCGAGGCGCCGGAGACGTGAACGGACGTGAAGCCCAGCACTTCGATGAGGGCGGCGACGTCGTCGGCCATGTCGTTCAGCGTATAGGGCACGTCAGGCTTGCGGCCTTCGGCAATGGCCTTCGCATTGGCGGCGTTGTCGGGAATGATGCCGTGGAACTTCTGGCTGAGACCCACGTCGCGGTTGTCGAAGCGGATGACGCGGAAGCCGCTGTCGGCGAAGCGGCGGTGATAGGCGTCGGGCCAGCTCGTCATCTGGGTGCCGAAGCCCTGGATGATGACCAGCGGGATGCCGTCTTCCGGGCCGGAGAGTTCGTGGCAGATGTCGATGCCATTGGCGCGGATGAAGCTGGTCATGTGACGTTTCTCAGAGGTTGGAGCGGCTCAGATGGTGGAAAGGGTTTGAACACGAAGCTCACGAAGGGCACGAAGAAGATGGACGTCGAGAGGCGAGCGGGGATGCACACTCCGGGAGGCTCTCTTGACGGCGCGATGCGCCGTCAAAACTGGATTGCGCGCCGTCGGAGAGACGTGGTCCGGACGAACCGCCTCTCCGCTTGCTCCAATGTGCATTTGGCTTCGTGGTCTTCGTGATCTTCGTGTTCAATCCCTACTTGTTGCGGGCGTCGACTTCGGCGACGAAGTCGGAGATCTCGCGCAGGTAGACTGGCACGAGCTTCGAGGTGAAGTCGTGGCCCATGCCAGGAATGATCTTCAGGCGCGCGCCGGGGATAGAGGCGGCGGTGTCCTTGCCGCCTTCGACGTTGACGAGAGGGTCGTCGGCGCCGTGGATCACGAGTGCCGGCAGCTTCACGTTCTTCAGCATCTCGTTGCGCGGCGGTGATGCGAGGATGCCGACGAGCTGGCGGGCGATGCCTGCGGGATCGTAGGGCGCGCGGTCGACGATGGACGTCGCGATGCGGCGGAGTTCCTCGTCATCGGCGGCGTAGACCGGCTGGCTTCCGATGATGCGCCAGACGCCCATCGTGTGAGCGATGCGGGCTTCGCGCTCGACGGGCGCGGGCTGGGTGAGCACGGCCATGGCTTCCGGCTTTGATGGCGGCAGGTCGCGGCGGCCCGTCGTGGACATGATGGATGTCAGGCTGCGCGCCTTGTGTGGATGATTGACGGCGACAAGCTGCGCGATCATGCCACCCATGGAGGCGCCCACGATGTGGGCCTTCTCGATGCCGAGGGCGTCGAGGATCCCTGCCGCGTCGGCGGCCATGTCGTTGAGCTGGTAAGGCGCGCTCACCGGCTGTCCGGAGGCGGCCTTCATGAAGGCCTCCATGACGTTGACCTCGCCTGCTGTCGTGATCTTCTGGGACAGGCCGATGTCGCGGTTGTCGAAGCGGATGACGTGGTAGCCCCTGTCGGCGAGGCCTTCGCAGAGCTCGACCGGCCACATCGTCATCTGGGCCGAGAAACCCATGATCAGCTGGATCGCCGGGTTCTTGCGGTCGCCGAAGGTCTCGTACTCGAAATTCAGGCCATTCGCCTTGATCTGGGGCATGGTGTCACGTCCGGTTTGATGTCGATGGGCGCGACCCTAACAGGGCATAACCGGAAGGCAAGCACCCTGCCACCGCAACTCAGCCGTTGACATTGGGGCTGGCAGGCTGAAGTTAGGCCAACTCCCTGCAATTACAGTCGTTTCATGCAACGGTCTTTCAGAAATCTTGGCTCCCAGGTCTTCGACGTCGCCATCATTGGCGGCGGCATCACGGGCTCGTGCATTGCGCGCGACGCCGCACGCCGGGGCCTGAGCGTGGCGCTGGTCGAGAAGGGTGACTTCAGTTGCGGCACGAGCGCCGGTTCCACGAAGCTCGTCCATGGCGGCCTGCGCTACCTCAAGTCATTCGAACTGAGCCTCATCCGGGAGTCGCTGCGCGAGCGTCGGGTGTGGGAGCGCATTGCGCCCCACATGGTCTATCCCATGCCCTTCCTGATGCCGCTGCAGAAGCCGGCTGACCGATGGGTGCTGGGCACGGGCCTCACGCTTTATGACTGGCTCTCCTATGACCGGAACTGGATCGATGATCCCGACCAGAGGATGCCGGGGCATCGCTCGCTCTCGGCGGATGAGGCGCGGGCGCTCGAACCGTCGCTGGCGGACGCGCCCTTCGACAGTGCCATGGTCTATTATGACTGCCAGATGTACTCGCCGGAGCGGCTGGGGCTCGAGTGTCTTGTCGATGCGGCAGCGCATGGTGCGGTGATCGCCAACTACACGGAAGTGACGGCGTTCGAGCGACAGTCCGGGTCGATCCATGCACTTCGCGTGAAGGACCGCATTGGCGGCGGAGAGGCCAGCGTCCGCTGCAAGATTGCGATCAATGCCGCGGGGCCCTGGGCCGACCGGATGCTCGAACTCATCGATGGCGGCTCCAACGCCCACAAGCTGATACGGTCGAAGGGCATTCACGTCGTCACGCGGGGCGTGACCAACAAGCATGCGCTCGCCGTTGGCCACAAGGGCGGCCACTTCTTCATCGTGCCGTGGCGCGGCCATTCGATCATCGGCACCACCGACACCGTGTTCACGGGCAACCCGGACGAACTGACGGTCACGCGTGACGAGATCAGCGGCTTCCTCTCCTTCGTGAATGAAGGCCTGCCGGGACTGAACCTCACGCCGGACCATGCCTCCTATGCCTATGCGGGCCTGCGCCCGCTCGTCGATGACGGGTCGAAGAACAGCTACAATGCCAGCCGCAAGGCCGAGATCGTGGACCACGAGGTGGAGGGCGGACCGTCAAACCTGCTGTCGGCGATTGGCGGCAAGTGGACGACATCACGCGACATCGCCGAGAAGTGCGTGAACATGATCGCCCGCAAGCTCAAGGCTGAAGCCAAACGCTGCGATACCGCCCACGCGCCCCTGCCCGGCGCCGCCGGCAACCACAAGGCCAAGGTCGCGGCCTTGGCCAAGGCTCATCCCGATCTCGCGCCTTCGGCCGCAGAGAACCTCGCCCGCAACTATGGCGCCCAGTCCGACAGGCTGCTGCAGCTTGCAGTTAACGACAGCGCCCTGCTCCGCAGCGTGTCGCAGTCACTGCCGGACATCGCCGCGCAGGTCGTGTTCGCCGTGCGCGACGAGATGGCGATGACGCTTGAAGACGTGATGTTCCGGCGGACGGGCATGGGCACGCTTGGGGCCCTGGAAGCTGGCGCCATCGAAACCGTGTCGACGCTGATGGCGCGCGAGCTTGGCTGGAGCGAGACAGAGCGCCAGCGGCAGATCGGCAGCATCAACTGGCGGTATGAACCGCTGACGGGCTCCGCATGAAGACGCTCGCCGTCATCAACCCTCGCTCGGCTGGCGGCAAGACGGGCCGCGATGCGCAGGACATCGCGCGGCGCCTGGCGGAAGTGACCGGCCCCCTCAGCGTCGCCATTACCAGCGGGCCGCTGGACGCCTCCCTCATCACGTCGCGCGCCCTGCTTGAAGGGTTCGAGCGCATCATCGCGGTGGGCGGTGACGGCACCATCAACGAGGTCGTGAACGGCTTCTTCCACGAAGGCGAGATGATCAATCCCGAGGCGGAGCTGTCGCTGCTCAGCCTCGGCACCGGCGGCGACTTCCGCAAGACCTTCGAGATGGAAGCCGGGCTCGAGCCTTCGCTGCATCACATTGCCGAGGGCCGGACGCGGCGCATCGACGTCGGGTGCCTGACCTTCGTGTCCCCGGAAGGAAAATCCGGCAAGCGCTACTTCGCCAACATCGCGAGCTTTGGCCTGAGCGGTGAAGTCGTCGACCGCGTGAACAGTGCACGGATGCTGAAACGCTATACCGGCGGCCTCTCCTATACGTGGAGCAGCCTGTCCGCCATCCTGCGCTTCAAGCCCCGGCCCGTGCGCCTGAAGGTGGACAATGTGTTCGACGACGTGGTGACGATCTCGACCTGCGCCGTCTGCAATGGCCAGTATTTTGGCGGCGGCATGAAGGTTGCGCCGGACGCAGCTCCCGACGACGGCATGTTCGACGTCATCATCATGGAGCCCGCGCCCCTGCGGCGGACGCTGACGTCCATGAAGGACATCTATACGGGCGCGCATGTAAACAGCCCGCATGTGAGAGTGTTCCG
>JBILMZ010000056.1:0-16984 GCA_044375275.1 Micropepsaceae bacterium
CTGGTTGAGGAAGAACTTTGGCAGCCTCGTATCGCTGACGGGTGAGAACGCGGCATTCCGACTGGTGCAGTTGCCCTCGAGCCTGTGCTCGACCGCCCACGAAGTCCAGATCCGGAAGTTCTTCGAGCCGCTTGAGACGCGCATTGTCGGCGCGCCACGCACGCTCGCCAACACGCTCGAGACAGTAAAGCGCTGCGCCGACTGGAAGGCGCGTGCTGCAAAGGAAATCGCCGGCGCAACGCTCGCGCCGGCGAACTAGGAACCGCGTATCAGTACGTACGCGCCTTCGGCGCAATGTACTCGACATCATTTGACAGCGTGTACGTATGCACCGGCCGGTAATCGAGCTTCACATTGCCGGTCTGTGTGTCGAACCAGGCAAGCGTGTGCTTCATCCAGGTCTGGTCATCGCGCTTGGGGAAGTCCTCGCGGGCATGCGCACCGCGGCTCTCCTCACGTGTCACCGCACCCGCCACAGTCACCGCGGCCTGCGAGATCAGGTTGTCGAATTCAAGTGTCTCGAGAAGATCTGAATTCCAGATCATCGACCTGTCCTGGACACCGATCTGCGGCATTTCCCGATACACCCCGGCAACAAGGTCACGGCCAGCCTGCAGAATGTCCTTCTCGCGGAACACCGCGCAGTGCTCCTGCATGGCCTTCTGCATGCGCCGGCGCAGTTCCGACGTCGGTACCTTGCCCTTCGCGTTGCGGAAGCGGTCAAGGCGCGCGAGCGAATTGTCACCAGCGCCCTTGGAAAGGTCAGGTTGCCGCTCGCCGGGCTTGACGTCAGCTGCACACTTCATGCCCGCAGAGCGGCCAAACACAACGAGATCGATCAGGGAGTTGGATCCCAGACGATTGGCGCCATGTACTGAAACACAAGCCGCTTCACCGATGGCCATGAGGCCCGGAACAATCGTATCCGGATTGCCATCCTTCAGCGTAAACACCTCGCCATGATAGTTCGTCGGAATGCCACCCATGTTGTAGTGAACGGTTGGCAGGACCGGAATCGGCTGCTTGGTCACATCTACGCCCGCAAAGATACGCGCGGATTCCGAGATGCCAGGCAGGCGCTCGTGAATGATCTTCGGATCGAGGTGGCTCAGGTGAAGGTGAATGTGGTCCTTGTTCGGCCCACAGCCGCGGCCCTCACGGATCTCGATCGTCATGGCACGGCTGACCACGTCGCGTGAGGCCAGATCCTTTGCATTGGGCGCGTAGCGTTCCATGAAGCGCTCGCCATTCGCATTCGTGAGATACCCACCCTCACCACGGACACCTTCAGTGATGAGCACCCCCGCGCCAAACACACCAGTTGGATGGAACTGCACGAACTCCATGTCTTGCAAGGGCAGACCAGCACGCAGGACCATCGCATTTCCATCACCCGTACAGGTGTGCGCAGACGTGCAGTTCTGGTAAGCGCGCCCGTAACCACCTGTCGCAAGGACAACCTTGTTGGCTCGGAAACGATGGATGGAGCCATCATCAAGGCACCACGCCATCACGCCACGGCATCGGCCGTCTTCCATGATCAGGTCGAGCGCGAAGTACTCGATGAAGAACACGGCGTCGTAGCGAAGGCTTTGGCCATACAGGGTATGCAGTATGGCATGACCGGTTCTGTCTGCTGCCGCACAGGTACGCTGGATCGGCGCCTTGCCAAATTCCTTTGTCATGCCCCCGAATGCGCGCTGGTAGATCTTGCCTTCTTCGGTGCGCGAAAAAGGAACGCCAAAGTGCTCGAGCTCGTAAACGGCTTCTGGCGCATTGCGGCAGAGATACTCGATCGCATCCTGGTCACCCAGCCAGTCTGACCCCTTCACGGTGTCATACATGTGCCAGCGCCAGTCATCGGTTTCCATGTTGCCAAGCGCAGCCGAGATGCCGCCCTGGGCCGCGACCGTATGGCTGCGCGTCGGAAACACCTTGCTGACATTGGCAACCTTCAAGCCGGCTTTTGCGGCCTCAAGTGTCGCCCGGAGGCCGGCGCCTCCCGCCCCTACTACAACAACGTCAAAAGTATGGTCGGTGACGGGATATGCGGTCATGGGATCAGCCTCGGAATTAGATAAGGATACGCAGCACGGAGACGACACATGTCGCCCCGACAGCGAAAACAGCAAAATGGAGCAGTACGAGAAGCGCAATCTTCGTCGACTCTCGGTGAATGTAGTCCTCGATCACGACCTTGGCGCCCAGCAGCATGTGCAAGAGGCCGACAACCACGAACATGGCCATGGCGATACCGCTGACAGGATGGCTGAGGAACAACATGACTTCGGAGTACGGAGCCCCGGTGTAGCGGACGACGGCCCACACGAACCAGAGCGTCAGCGGAACCAGCGCGACCGCGGTCATGCGCTGGTACCAGAAATGTTGGGTGCCGCTCTTGGCGGATCCATAGCCGCGGACGCGGCCAAGCGGTGTCTGGATGCTCATTGCCAGCCTCCCATCGATTGATAGGCGACAACCCAGATGACAAGTGTCGTCGACAGCGTCAGCCCGTAAACAATGAGGCCCGAGCGGTTGGCCGCCTTGAGACTGATGCCGATGCCGGCATCCCACAGAAGATGCCGAACACCGTTCATCGCATGGTAGACGAGCGCCAGCGTAAACCCGAACAGCACGAACCGCCCAAACCAGTGACCGGCGGCGGCTTCGAACACCGCATAGCTCTCGGGCCCTTCAGATGCAGCCACCAGCCACCACGCAAGCAGCAACGTACCGAGGGAGAGACCGACACCCGTGATGCGGTGCAGGATCGATGTGCCCATCGTGATCGGCCAGCGATAGACTTGAAGATGCGGAGCGAGCGGCCTTGCAGCTGCACGAACCTTGGTTCGGGCCTCAGACATGGTTGGCAGTCCTCAGGTTGAAGGCAGGAAGGAAAATCAGGAACATTCGGCTACTAATTTTCACAAGCGGCCTGTATGAGCAAGCAGGAGTTGCCGCGTCACCGGCAACCATGGGGGGCAAAGCCATGTTCGAGGCAGTAATCTTTGACTTTGGCGGTGTGATCACCGAGAGCCCGTTTGAAGCGTTTAACCGGATGGAAGCGCGTCTGGGCATTTCACCGAACACGGTAAGACGAATCAACGCGACAAATCCGGACACCAATGCGTGGGCACTTTTCGAACGCTCCGAAATCGGACCAGAAGAGTTTGACCGCAGGTTTTCCGAGGAAGCCGCAGCGTTGGGTGTGTCGCTGGCTGGCAGGGACGTATTGTCCTGCCTGCACGGCAGCGTGCGGCCACGTATGCTGGAAGCCTTGAAGCGCATTGCGGGTAAGTTCAGGACCGGTTGCATAACGAACAACGTCAAGGCGGCGGGGCCGGATCATTCCAACAGGGACGCAAAGGTCGCAGAAGCATTTTCCCTGTTCGGGCACGTGCTCGAATCCTCGAAGATCGGCATCCGCAAGCCCGACCCTCGCATCTACACCATGATGCTCGAAGCCCTGTCGGTTAAGCCCGAACGGGCCGTGTACCTGGATGACCTCGGCATCAACCTGAAGCCGGCCAAGGCGCTCGGCATGACCACGATAAAGGTGGTCACGGGGGACGATGCCATTGCAGAACTCGAACGGCACCTCGGCATGAAGCTTGGCTGACGGCGCATATGGTTAACAGACGCTGATCGCGTTAACCTTTGGCAAAAATCGACCGTTCATCCTCAAAGGCCTTGATCTCCAGCGCATTGCCGGAAGGGTCCCGGAAAAACATCGTAAACTGCTCGCCTGCCTCCCCCTTGAAGCGCACCTGCGGTTCAATGAGGAAGAGAATATTTTTTTGCCTCAGTGAATCGGAAATTTCCCTGAATTTAGAAGGACTTACGATCAGTCCAAAATGCCGCACAGGCACCTGCTCTCCATCAACCTCGTTTGCCCCTTCACACGCCCCCTCCGAAGCGCTCAAATGGGCAACGATCTGGTGCCCGAAGAAGTCGAAATCGACCCATTCAGGAGAGGATCGGCCTTCCGCACATCCGAGAATGCCGCCGTAGAACCGACGAGCCTCCTCGAGATCGTGCACAGGGAAGGCAAGATGGAAACGGGGGCGTTCGCTCATGTCATCTCCGTGGAAACAGAACGGCTGACACGAGTGGACTTCAATCGCGAAGGGTAAACAAGAGGTGTCAAAGGCGCAGCACAGGACAATGAGGATCGGAGGCCAGTCGGTCGACGTGAAAGTGCGCCTCAATCCGCGCGCGCGCCGCCTCATCGTAAAGGTTCATCCTTCCACCGGCGAAGTGGCCGTGGTCGCGCCGTCACGCCGGTCAGTGCCGAGCGCCCTGGATTTTGCACGTCAGGAAGGTGAATGGATCGCCGACCGTCTCTCCAGGGTCCCGGGACGCATATATCTCAAGTGCGGACAGACCGTACCCTACAAGGGGACACCTCACGTGATCCGGTCAACACCGGAGCAGCGCGGCGGCGTCTGGATCGACACTGACTCCGAAAAGCCCGTGCTGCGCGTGTCCGGCTTCCGCGAACACATCCCTCGCCGCGTCGAAGACTGGCTGAAGAAGCAGGCTCGCGCCCAGATCATCCGCCGGATTTCTGCACTGTCCGAACTTCTTGGCGTATCGCCGTCACGCATAACCGTACGCGATACAGCGAGCCGTTGGGGATCATGCTCGACGACGGGCGCGATCTCCGTGTCCTGGCGCCTCGTGTTGGCTCCGGGCTTCGTTCTGAACTACGTCTGTGCACACGAAGTCGCACATCTGCGGGAAATGAACCATGGCCGCCGCTTCTGGCGGCTCGTCGACCAGCTTGTAGGTCAGGACGAAGCTGCACAGGCCCAAGCCTGGCTGCGGGAGAACGGCGCGGAACTCCATCGATACGCGGCAGCCATCGACTGAGATACTCAGTTCTGGCCCGAGGTATCGTCACTGTCCTTGAGGATCCGCGCAAGAATGTCTTCGAAGGCATCCGGCGCAGGCTGCTCGTCCATTCGATCAAGCCCTGGAAGCGGCGAGATAGGTTGGCCAGCCGTCGCCGACAGCATGAATTTCTTCCAGATCTGCGCGGGCAGCGTTCCGCCCGTGACGCCCTTGCCCATCGTCTGACCGGTGTCGGCACCGATCCAGACCCCCGCAACGAGCTGGCGCGTATACCCCACGAACCAGGCATCCTTGAAATCCTGCGTGGTACCCGTCTTTCCTGCAGCGGGACGCGATCCGAGATTGGCCTGTTTGCCGGTCCCTGACCTGATTGCCTGCATGAGCATATGGTTCATCTGGCCAACATGAACGACATCGACCACACGCCCCATGCCCGATCCCGAACGTTCGTAGAGCAATGCCCCGTCAGGGGTCCGGATACGCTTCACGCCATAAGTGATGGCACCGGTTCCACCGGATGCAAAGGGTGCATAGGCAGAAACAAGTTCAGCCAGGGACACCTCCGACGTACCAAGTGCAATGGAAGGAACGGCATCGAGGCTTGACGTGATCCCGAGACGCTGGGCGACATCAACAACCGTCTCGGGGGTCTCCTGCAGGCAGAGCTGCACAGCCACCGTATTCACGGAGTTGGACAGCGCATCAGTCAATGTAATCTCTCCGGAATGGCCGGCCTTGAAGTTAGCCGGCGTCCAGCCACGATAGGTGACGGGCTCGTCGATCACGATGGACTGTGGGGAGAGGCCAGCTTCCAGCGCTGCCAGATAGACAAAGGGCTTGAAGGCAGAACCGGGCTGTCGCTTCGCCGCCGTCGCGCGATTGAAGAATGTGTGCCCGTGCTCCCTGCCACCGACCATCGCGCGGACGGCACCGTCCGGTGACATGGCAATGAGTGCAACCTGCAGGTTCTCGTAACCAGGCTCCGAAAGGGCGCGCAGCGCCGCATCTTCCGCTTGCCGTTGCATGTTGAGATCAAGCGTGGTCTCGACGATGATTTCAGGCGCTGTATGACCAACCAGGTCGTCCAGTTGGGCATCCACCCAGTCGGAAAAATACTGGCTTCCCTTGCCGAAAAGACCGGGAGCAAGTTTCGGCCGCGTGTGAAGCGCATCATCACGGATCTCGGGGGAGATGAAGCCGGTCTCGACCATCGTCTGCAGCACGACACGCGCCCGCTCCCAGGCAAGATCGTTTCCGTTCACGGGCGAGTAGCGCGAAGGTGCCTTGAGCAATCCTGCAAGCATCGCCGCCTCGACGAGCCCGAGCTTGGTCGCCGACTTGTTGAAGTAGCGCCGCGCGGCTTCATCGATGCCGTCAGCGCCAGCGCCGAAATAGACCTTGTTGAGATAGAGCGACAGGATCTCTTCCTTTGACAGGGAAGACTCCAGGTACAGCGCAAGCAGGGCTTCCTGGAACTTGCGAACCATCGTGCGCTCCGGCTTAAGGAACAGGTTCTTGGCCAGCTGCTGCGTGATGGTCGAGCCACCCTGCACCACCCGGCCTTCCTGCATGTTGACCCAGAACGCGCGACCCAGGCCCCAGGGATCAATGCCGAAATGCGAATAGAAGCGTCGGTCTTCGCTCGCGATGACAGCGTTTGAGACATGCGCGGGCAGGTCCGCCGTCGATACGAAGTCTCCCGACAGGCGCCCCCGGCGGGCGATCACCTTGCCGTGGACGTCAACAATCGTGATGGCCTGGCTGCTGCCGGCGGTAAACAGGCCTTCTGTTGAAGGCAGGTCTCGCGCAAAATAGGCCAGCATGCCGGCAACGCCGATCACCCCCCAGATGACGACGATGATGAAGGTATAGGTGAGCTTCCACAAAAGGCTGGAACCAGGCGCGTCCTTGGCTGGCGGCGCCGCAGGTGCCTTTTTCTGCGATGACCGCTGGCCTCGCTTGCCCTTGTTCTTGTCAGATTTTCCCATGAATGGTGCGGATTCCGGTCGCCGGTATGGTTGTAGGGAATCGGCCTTAACACCCGCTGAATCCTGAGGAATTAATGTCGGGTTAGCTGATGTTCAAACATGAGGGAAAACTTGCTAGAGTTGGAAAACGCCCCATGCGGCACAAGGCCCATTTGGCAAAAGGCCCATTTGGCAAAAGGAAGGACAAGGCACCGTGGCATCCCGGGACACAAATGGGTTCATCAAGATCGGGCTCGCATTGGCTTTTGCTTTGGGAATCTGTTTCGAAACGGCGGCGGCCGGACCCAATTCATTTGGAGGACTGTTCTCTGATCAGCCCATCGTGGAGGCGACAAAGAAGGGATCGGTTTCGGACACGCAGGCGGCGCTGATTGACGGCGCATCCGCAAACACCAAGGCTGAAGACGGAACCCCGGTACTGGTGATCGCAGCAAAGTCTGAAAACGTTGATCTCGTTCGCTTGCTCGTCGAAAACGGAGCAAGACCTGATGTCAAGGCCAAGGACGAAACAACGGCGCTGACCCTCGCATCAGCCAACGGAAATCTGGATATTGTGACCTTGCTGCTCGACCATGGAGCAGACGTGAACGAACCCGGTTCGTTGCGTGAAACCGCCATCATCAAGGCAGCGCGCGGTCGCAGAAACGCCGTCATTCGTGTTCTCGTCGCAAAGGGCGCGGATCTGGAAGAAACGGATGCGTCGGGTGCAACTGCCCTCGATATCGCAGAAAGCGCTGGCTGGCAGGACACGGCGGCGCTGCTCAAGAAAGCGGGCCCAAAATAGCGAGCGATCAAATGGACTTCACGGGACCGCCCAAGACAGGCGCGCAACCCGTACCGACCTTTTCCGCTAGCGTGCTGTCGGCATTTCGCAATGACGCCAGTTCAGGCATTCGCCTGCGCACGCTCGTCTTCATCAGGTCGCTGGGCATCGTCGGCCAGGTCGTTTCGATTGTCATCGTGTTCTTCGGCCTGAAGTACCAGATGCCAATCGGACAGTGCCTCGCAGTCGTCGCAATCGCGCTCGCGTTCAATACCGCATTGGTGGTGCTCTACCCGAGCATCCACATCCTCAGCGAACGCGATGCGGCTGCGCATCTGGCCTTTGACATATGCCAGCTGACGGCAATGCTGGCCCTGACCGGGGGGATCGAAAACCCGTTTGCGCTCCTGTACCTGGCCCCGATCGTCATTGCCGCCAGCAATCTCAGCCTGGGCGCGACCTTGTCCCTGGCCATGCTGGCGTTCGGCAGTATTTCCTGTATCGCCGTGTTTCACTGGCCCCTGCCCTGGGACCCGCAGGCTCCCCTCCTCCTGCCGCCGCTCTTCGTGGCTGGCAACTGGATCTCATTGAGCCTGGGTATCGGCTTTTGCCTGATCTACGCATGGCGCACGGCCGACGAGGCGAGGCGCATGCAGGCAGCACTTGCTGTCACCCAGTCCGCTCTGTCACGCGAGCAACGCCTGTCGGACCTGGGCGCACTCGCCGCTGCGGCCGCCCATGAACTGGGCACGCCATTGGGCACGATCGCGATCGTGGCACGTGAACTCGAACGGGACATGGGCCCCGACAGCAAGTGGATTGAAGATGTGAGGCTCCTGCGAGGACAGGCCGAGAGATGCCGGCAAATCCTATCGCAGCTCTCGCAGCAGGACACGGATGAAGACAACATCTCGAAGCATCTGCCGCTCGCAGCCCTCATCGACGAGATCGCGGACCCGCACCGCGGGTTCGGTATCGATGTCGAAGTGAACATTCTTACGCCCGGCGCACTGTCTGTCGTACGCTTGCCGGAAGTGATGCATGGCCTCGGAAATCTGGTTGAAAATGCGGTCGATTTTGCAAGCACCCGGGTCTCGATCGAAGCATCATGGGACGATGCCTTGATCACGATGACCATCACGGATGACGGATCAGGATTCGATCCCGAAATTCTCGCGAGGCTGGGTGAGCCCTACGTGACGTCCCGCGCAGGATCAGAGGCACCACGGCCCGCGAACGCGAATTCGAGCACCCATTCCGAAGGTCACGCAGGACTCGGCCTCGGCTTCTTTATCGCCAAAACGCTTCTAGAACGCATCGGTGGACAAATGACGTTTGGTAACCACCCGGGGGCCGGCGCTCGCATCAAGTTAATTATTCCGCGAGAAAGTTTGGAGAATCCGATGAGAAATCGCGTGTAACGGACCCCTGCAGCGCTAGCATAACTGTTTCATCGGTCCTATATTCCTCCCTTCGAACAATCCTTAATCTCAAGGGAATCTCCCGTGGCACTTTCCGCTGAGGGCTTGCCCGACAAATCATTGCTCCTTGTCGATGATGACGCCCCCTTCCGCCAGCGACTCGCGCGGGCCATGGAAGCGCGCGGTTTCATCGTGACAGCTGCAGAAACGGCGGATGAGGCCATGGCGATCTCTCGCCGCACGCCGCCGGCGTTTGCAGTGGTGGATCTCCGTCTCGGTCAGTCGGGCAATGGCCTGGACGTGGTCGACGTCATTCACCAGACCCGCCCCGACGCACGAGTCGTTGTCCTCACCGGATACGGCAACATCACGACAGCCGTCGCGGCAGTGAAGCACGGCGCGATCGACTATCTGTCCAAGCCCGCTGACGCAGACGACGTGGCAGCCGCACTGCTTGCCCATCCCCGGTCCAAGCCGGCCCCGCCCGACAATCCCATGTCAGCAGACCGTGTGCGCTGGGAGCATATCCAGCGCGTGTATGAACTTTGCGGCCAGAACGTCTCCGAGACAGCCCGCAGGCTCAACATGCATCGCAGGACCCTGCAGCGCATTCTGGCAAAGCGTTCCCCGAAATAGGATCTACGGAACCGGAAGATCGGTGTTGAGGCGCGCGATGCGCTCTGCAGCCGAGCGCGCGAAGCGGATGAGCATTGACTTGCGGCGCGCCGCTGAAACCTGAAACTGCTGGGATGCCCTGACAATGGCGCCGCCAAACCGGTCGGCGATGATCAGGCCATGGTCAGTGGGAAGATGGTGCTCCGGAAACCCCTCGGGCACCGCAAAAAAATACTCGTCACAATACTCCAGATACTCCGTCCATTTCCTGTCCCCGCGCAGGTCCTCGACGCTGACCTTGATCTCCACGCCGACAAGTCCGCCGGACGCAGTCACGGCTGCAATGTCGAGGCGCCGGCCGCTGGGCAGCGTGAACTCTGCCAGGGGCGAATGTCCAAGCTCCAGCATGAGCCGGCTGACGCCGCGAACCACATCAGGGGTTGAACCAAAGGTGCGATAGGTTTCTGCCATGCCTCAGCATAACCGATGCCCGCAGATACAAAAAAGGGCGGCCAACAAGACCGCCCCATGAACCGTATTGCAGGCAGGCCCTATTCGGCTGCGAGCAGGGAACTGCCGGATGTCTTGCCGAAGTTCACCGTCTGGAGATAGCGGATGCCTTCTTCAGCGATGTCATCGCCGATCATGCGGTCACCCTCGGCCTTCAGCTCGTCCATGTTCACATACATGGCGTAGAAGGCCTTGGTACGGTCGGTGATGATGCCGGCCTTCAGCAGGGTCTTGATAAGAACGCGGAAGATGTCGGTCGACTCGCGCATGCGGTCCTTGCGATGCTCGTCCGTGATGGCTTCCATCAGGGCCTGCTGGGCATCCTGCCACTCGATGCCGACCATGGCATAGACCGACTTCATCTGCTCCGGATTGATGAGGTTGAACAGCAGCGTCTGGAAGCAGCTGGCTGCCCAGTCTTCGACGATGTTCTGCTCTTCCGGGCTCAGCTTCGGGATCGTGCGGTCAGCCCAGATCTTGCCGAACTTGTGGTGGAACGCTTCGTCCGTCATGACGAGTTGTGTCAGGCGCACCAGCAGCGGATCGCGCGATCGCGTGTACAGCGTCGCGAAGGCGCCCATGGCAAGACCTTCAACCAGCATCTGCATGCCAACGATCTTCTTGTAGACCTCAGGCGCCAGGACGAGTTCCGTCAGCAGGCTGCCAAGCGTCGGACCGACAGGCAGGGGCTTGCCCCAGCGTGCCTGGACGTAGCGGGCAAAGCCCGTCACGTGACGCGCTTCTTCGCGCGCCTGGTTGGCGGCATATTCCTGTGCGCCCGGATCCTTCAGGATATGGCAGAGCGAAGCCGACAGCGACAGGGCTCCCTGCTCGCCATGCAGGATCGACGAGAGGATCCAGCGTGCGGATTCGTTTGCAAACTTCACGCGGTCGCGACCGGACAGCTTCTCGCCCAGCTTGGTCTGGAAAATCGGGAAGAACTCATCGGGAAGAATGGCTTCATTCTCGATGTCGAAGGGCTCGCTGAAGTCGATGTACTTCTTGTCGAGTGGGTCCCAGAAGTGGTCGTGGGTCGCCGAAATGATCTTGTCAAAGGCCGTGGAGCGATCGTTGTAGCGATCAGCATTCATCATGGCCGGAAAGTCGGTCGGATCCAGCGCGTCATACGCGTTGTCCTTGGTGATCTGCTTCGTAGTCATGGTCCTGCAACTCCCGTTCGTGCGACTGACGCTCAACAAAATACATAAATGACGCTGGCGTCAACTTCAAAAGTGACGTTCCAGTCAGGTTTGATAATGCCACGCTCCGGTTAGAACGGCCTTAAGGGGCATCATGCTATGCTTAATTCAACTCTAGATAGAATTGCCGCTCTGACTGCGACCTACACTCCACACTTCATCCGGGTAATCAGAAAGTGCCTCAACCTAATAGTTCGCGCCGTGCTCCGAATATGTTAGAGCAAATAGAAATGGAACGCTGTGTCCGCAATTTGCGTGGCGCAGTAGACCACGGTGCGCGATCATTTGGGGGCAGATGGTCTGGCCGGACTTGTGGATGGAGGGGGCTCGAAATGGATACGTCGCATGCGGACACAAGCCGTCCGCAATCGGGCAAAGCGACTGCTTTCGGCACTGTACATCTCATCAATTCAAATAGAATCTCATAAAAACAGCAGATAAGCGCCGACGACGCGTGGGGAGTAAACGAGTTCAATGATCAGGATTCTTGAAACAATCTTTTTCCGCGGCCGCGTGCTCGTGCTGGCGGTCATCGCGCTTGTCACGATCGTGCTGGGTTACGAAGCCACGAAGCTCCGCATGGATGCCGGCTTCTACAAGAGCCTGCCGACCGATCACCCCTACATCGACACGTTCCTGGAGTATCAGGACCGACTGTTTGGCGCGAACCGTGTCATTATCGTGTTGCAGAACACCAAAGGCGACATCTGGAACAAGCCGTTCCTGAAGACCCTGGACGAAGTCACGAAGGCGATTTTCTACCTGCCGGGCGTCGACCGCAAGACAGTCACCAGCCTCTGGACTCCCAACACCCGAATTCTGGAAATCACCGAAGACGGCATCAACGCACGCGACGTCATCCCGGGCACCATTACGCCCGACGAGATGGAAGGCGCGGCCATCAAGCAGCTTCGAAATGACGTCCTGAAGGGCAACCTGGTCGGCCGCCTCGTTTCGAACGACTTCAGCTCCTCGATGGTTGTCACCGAACTCTTGGAGTACGACCCTGCCACCCAGCAACGCCTGGACTACATCGCCCTCGGTGAGCAGCTCGAAAAGGAAATTCGCGGCAAGTTCGAAAAGGACGGCATCAAGGTCCACATCATCGGCTTCGCGAAGAACATTTCCGATATCGCCAAGGGCGGTAGCGAATCCGCGCCTCTCTTCTTCGGCGGCGCGTTCATCCTCACCGTGCTGGCCGTATATTTCTATTGCCGCAACTGGAACCTGACCTGGCTGACCGTCGGCTGCTCGGCCACGTCGGTGGTCTGGCAATTCGGCATGATCACGCTTCTGGGCTTTGGTCTGGACCCCCTCGCGATCCTCGTGCCGTTCCTTGTGTTCGCCATCGGCACCAGTCACGGCGTGCAACAGCTGAACATGATAACGGCCGAAATATCCCACGGCTCGACTCCCGAACAGGCGGCACGCTCAAGCTTCCGCGGCCTTCTGATCCCGGGTTCGTTGTCGCTGGTAACCGCCGTGGTCGGCTTCGCCGCCCTTCTGGTCGTTCCGATCCCTCAGATTCAGGAACTCGCGATAACGGCGTCGATCGGTACCGGACTGAAGCTGATCTCGAACCTGATCATGTTGCCGGTCATCTCGTCGTACTTCACCTATGACGACGGCTACCGTGCCCGCGTAACGGCTGCGCGTGACTCCCGCGCAAAGTACATCAAGCTGCTCGGCGTCTTCGGCCGTCCGGCAGTCGCATTCCCGGTGACATTCGTGTTCCTGTGCATGTTTGGCGGCGCGGTTTACTACAGCCAGGATCGCCACGTCGGCGACTTGCACCCGGGCTCGCCGGAGTTGCGCCCCGACGCGCGCTACAATCTCGATGCCAAGCTGATTTCCGAGAAGTTCTCGGTCGGTCTGGACCTCTTCACGGTCATCGTCGAAACGCCGCCAGAGTCGTGCGTGGACTATCAGTCGATGGTCTACATGAACGAATTCAGCTGGTACATGCGCAACGTCGAAGGTGTCCGTGACGTGCAGAGCGCAGCCTTCGTCGCCAAGACGATCGCAGCAGGCTGGAACGAAGGAAACCTCAAGTGGCGCGCCCTGCCCCACGACCGTTCGGCGCTGGTACAGGCAACGGGTCCGATCGGCTCTAGCTCGGGCCTGATCGACAACAACTGTACGATCATGCCGCTGCAGATCTTCCTCGTCGACGGCAAGGCCACGACGTTGAAGAACATAGTGCACGCCGTCGAAGATTGGATTGAGGCCCGTGGCTTCACGCCAGTGCTGTCGGCCGGCCGCGCCAACGGTACGCGCATCATGCCGCCGGAATTCCTGCCGGACGGCAAGCCGCTGCGCGACGAGCAGAGCCCGACTTCAACCTGGACCGTCAACCGCGAGCAGGCGACAAATCTGATCTACACGGCGCCTGAAGCCGTGAAGGACCAGCCACAAACGTGGACGGTCAAGGGCTACCTCGCACCGCCACCCGACAAGTTCGAGCTGCGCGGCCTGGTTGGCAAGGTCGTCGAGGGCGCCGAAGGCACCGTCGAAGTGAAGGTTGGAAAGGATGGCACGGCAAAGGTCGACCTGCTTCCGCTGATCTCGAAGCCTGAGTTCGCCAAGGCCGAGCTTTTCGTGATTGACGGCGTTCCCGACGCCTTCAGTATTCGCATGGCCTCGGGCAACTCGGGTGTGACTGCGGCCGTGAATGAGACGCTGGAGATCTACGAAGTTCCATCCACGCTGATCGTGTTCGCCATGGTGCTCTTCCTGACCTACATCACCTACTTTGACTGGCGCGCTGCCGTCGGCTGCATGCTGCCGCTGCTCTTTGCGACGTTCTTCGGCTACTTCTTCATGATGGAGCTGGACATCGGCCTGAAGGTATCGACACTGCCCGTCATCGTGCTGGTCGTAGGCGTGGGCGTCGACTACGCCTACTACATCTACAATCGCTTGCAGTACCACCTGTCCCAGGGTGTGAACATTACCGAAGCCTACGAGGAAACCATCCTCGAAACCGGCAACGGCGTGTTCTTCACCGCCCTGAACTTCGCGGTCGGCGTTTCGACCTGGTCGTTCTCGCCGCTGAAGTTCCAGGCCGACATGGGTACCCTGCTGACCTTCATGTTCATGACAAACATGATCATGGCGCTCACCGCACTTCCCGGCATCGCTGTGGTTATCGACACCCTGATCCCGCGCAGGAAGCTGCCCTATCCGGGCCCGGAATCGGGAGGCCACTGGCACTAGCCCGGTTGTCCGAAAACACCATGCGGATTATCATTGCAGGGGCTGGAACGTTAACGTTCCAGCCCTTTTTTTATGGCAGAACGGGAGTGAGGAACGTTTCAGGCCAAACGGTCACGAGCGTTTCAGCCCAGAGGGAATGACAGCTGATGTTCGAGAAGATCGTCGCCTACCTTGAGACGCGTATGGAAAACAACGCGATCAACCCCCATCCATTCGAGAGAAAGCATGTGGCCGTCGCAGCGCTGCTCGTCGAAGCCTCACGCCTTGATGGTCACTACGATGCCGTTGAACAGGGCACAGTGATCAGGCTGATCCGCGAAACGCTGAAACTGCCTGCCGAAGAGGCACGCTCGCTGCTGGAACTCGCCGAGATCCGTCAGGCCAACACCTATGATGACTGGATTTTCTGCAAGGCGATCAACCGAGGCTTTCCCATGCAGGACAAGGTCGAGATCCTCGCCAAGCTCTGGGAAGTCGCCATGTCGGATGGACAGCTGCATCGGCTCGAGTCGATGATGCTGGACCGTGTCGCAAAGGAACTTGAGATTCCGCAAGCAGACGTAGCGCGCGCAAGGAAAGCGGCGGGCGCTCCCTAGGGCCTCTGCCCCGTACACCTTGGTTAGAGCGGCTGGCTAGATCCCCTTGAACGTCACGAACGCATCGAGCGGATCTCGCTCGGAGCGCAGGCTGTTGATGGGCGCGGCCGGGTCGATGTACCCGACCGCCATGCCGCAAAACAGCATCAGTTCGGGCGGAATGTCGAGGAACTCTCCCAGCGTCTTGTGCCAGATCGCCCAGGCTTCCTGAGACGCTGTATGCAAGCCATGTTCGCGCGCGAGCAGCATGATCGACTGCATGAACATGCCGAGATCAGCCCACTGACCCTGCTGCATCTGGCGATCAATCGCGAAGAACATCGCGCACGGTGCCCCGAAGAACTCGAAGTTCCGGGAAAACTGCAAAAGCCTTCCGAACTTGTCGTCTCGCGTAACGCCGATCGTGGCGTACATGTCCTCGCCAACCTTGAAGCGGCGTGACTTGTACGGCTCCTTCAGCTCGGCCGGATAGATGTTGTACTCTGTCCCCTCGCCGCGCGGATTGGCCGAGATCTTGTCCTTCATCAGGAGCTTGAAGCGCACCATCTCCTCGCCCCCGAGCACCCAGACACGCCAGGGCTGAAGGTTGCCTCCTGAAGGCGCGCGCTTCGCGGTCTCCAGGATCTGCCGGACAAGGGCGCCGTCAACGGGCTTGTCCAGAAACGCACGGGCCGTAAGCCGTGTATTGATCGCATCACTGACATTCATGGACGCAAGCCTTCAGGTTCAGATGTCCAGATTGGTGACAGCCAGGGCATTTTCCTGGATGAACTCGCGCCGCGGTTCGACAATGTCGCCCATGAGCTTCGAGAAAATGTCGTCAGCCGTATCCCCGTGCGAAACACGCACCTGAAGCAGCGAGCGCACATTGTCGTCCAGCGTCGTTTCCCAGAGCTGTTCCGGGTTCATCTCACCCAGACCTTTGTAGCGCTGCAGGCTCAACCCCTTCTGGCCCCACGCCAGGATGGCATCGACGAGTTCTCCGGGTCCGCGCACGGCTTTCGTCTCATCGCCACGCGTGATCTCGGCGGACTGGCCATAATGCGTGATCAGGTCCTTCGACCATCGGTCAAGCCGACGGGCTTCGGCTGAAGTAACCAGAAGCGTATCGATCGTCACGTCTTCCGTGACACCCCTGACCTTGCGCTGGAACAGCAAGGCACCGTCGGAGAGCCGACCTGTCCATCCACGCTCGAGCTCATTCGAAACGGCATCAAGCCGCGCTGCAACCGTCTGGGCGGCCGCTTCTGCGCGTGCAGGATCTGCCAGCGTTTCGGGATTGAGCGCGCCGGCAATGGCCGCCTGCTCCACGAGGAAGCCAGGATACTTCGCAGACAGGCTCTGCACCGACGTCTTGACCATGCGCGCAAACTCGGCGACGGCGCCAAGATCCGGACCCGCAAGCTGCTCACCCGTGGCGAGACGCAGGACGGCATCGCGTATGCCTTCGGCCATCACGAAGATTTCGAATTCGCGCTGGTCCTTCAGGTAACGCTCCGACTTTCCGCGCGTCACCTTGTAGAGCGGCGGCTGCGCGATATAGAGGTGCCCGCGCTCGATCAGCTCCGGCATCTGCCGGTAGAAGAACGTGAGAAGCAGCGTACGGATATGCGCACCGTCCACGTCGGCGTCGGTCATGATGATGATCTTGTGATAGCGCAGCTTGTCGGCCGAAAACTCTTCACGACCAATGCCGGTTCCAAGCGCGGTGATCAGCGTCGCAATTTCACCCGACGAAAGCATCTTGTCGAAGCGCGCCCGCTCTACGTTCAGAATCTTGCCGCGCAACGGAAGCACCGCCTGGTTCAAACGGTTGCGTCCC
>JBILMZ010000238.1:0-5103 GCA_044375275.1 Micropepsaceae bacterium
TAGCTTCCCGGCCTCGCGGAGAGGGAGTCCCTGCTTCCTGCAGGGCGTTTAAATGAGCTTCACAAACGTTGAACGCATCGAGTCGCGCCTGAACCGGTCACAGCTTTTTGCTCCGGGTGTCCGTCCTGCCCTGTTCGAGAAGGCTGCGGCATCCGATGCGGACGTGATCTGCCTGGACCTCGAAGACAGTGTTGCGCCCGGCGACAAGCCGCAGGCGCGCGCCAACATCATCCAGGCGCTGAAGACTGTCGATTTCGGCACGAAGTCCATCTCGGTGCGCATCAACGGACTCGACACGGCCTGGTGCTATCGCGATGTCATCGACATCGTGGAGCAGGCCGGGGAACGACTCGACCTCATCATGATCCCGAAGGTTGGCGTCGCTGCCGACATCTATGCGATCGACATGCTCATCTCCCAGGCCGAGATGGCCGTGGGCCGCAAGAAGAAGATCAAGCTCGAAGTCATCATCGAAAGCGTGCTGGGCCTCAACAATATCGACGCGATTGCCGGTGCCTCGAAGCGCCTCGAGTCGCTGCATTTCGGTTCGGCCGACTATGCGGCCTCGGCCGGGATGCGGACCACGAACATTGGCGGTCCGAACAAGGACTATGTCGTACTGACCGACAAGAATGCTGCCGGCGCGCGTGACACGCACTGGTCGGATCTCTGGCATTACGCAACGGTTCGCATGGTAGCGGCTGCGCGCGCTCACGGGCTTCGGCCGATCGATGGTCCGTTCGGCGACTACTCCGATGCCGACGGGTTCCTCGCCCAGGCGCGGCGTTCGGCCGTGATGGGCTGCGAGGGCAAGTGGGCCATTCATCCGTCGCAGGTGTCGCTCGCCAACCAGGTCTTCACGCCGCCGGCCGACGAAGTCGAGCGCGCCGAAGCCATCCTCAAGGCGATGGCCGAAGGGGCTGGCAAGGGCATGGGGGCCGTGGCCCTTAACGGAAAGCTTATAGATTTGGCCTCAATTCGGCAGGCAGAGGTTATCGTGGGCCAGATGAAAATGATCCGCGAGCGGACCAAGACATAGATTCACAAGTCCAGTCCGACAGATTCCATCATGGATGCAGATCCCAAAGACCCGAAGCACGATCCCTTGCGCCAGCGCACGCTGGCGCTTGCGGCGTTGGGCATTGTCTTTGGCGATATCGGTACCAGCCCGCTTTACATGATGAAGGAGACGTTCGGCGCCTCCGGCGGCATGGCGCTGAACGAGGCGGCCGTTTACGGCGTGCTGTCGCTCGCGTTCTGGTCGCTGATGATCATCGTGTCGATCAAGTACTGCGCCTTCATCATGCGTGCGGACAACAAGGGCGAAGGTGGCGTGCTCGCGCTTGCGTCGCTGGCGTTGCGCACCGGTCATGCCGCTCCAAAGCGCCGCCGCATGATCTCGATGCTCGCCTTGATGGGCCTTGCCTTCTTCTATGGTGACGCGCTGATCACGCCGTCCACTTCGGTGCTCTCGGCGGTGGAAGGGCTTTCGGGCTCGAAAGAGTTCAAGCCCTATGTCGTGCCCGTCGCGACGATGATCCTGATCTCGCTCTTCCTGTTCCAGAGCCGTGGCACGCATGGTGTTTCGAAGTTCTTCGGCCCGGTCATGGTCCTGTGGTTCAGCACGATCGGTATTCTGGGACTGATGCAGATCGTGCAGCGTCCGGAAATCCTGATCTCGATGCTGCCGATGTATGCCATCGACCTTGCGATCGCCCAGCCCTGGATTGCGTTTGTGGCCCTGGGCTCCATCGTGCTTTGCGTGACGGGTGCCGAGGCGCTCTATGCGGACATGGGCCATTTCGGGAAGGGCCCCATCCGGCTTGCGTGGGCTGGTGTTTCCATCTGCCTGCTCTGCAGCTATTTCGGCCAGGGTGCGCTCCTGCTGCAGTCGCCGGGTTCGCTCGAGAACCTGTTCTTCAACATGGCGCCGGAGTGGGCGCTGTTTCCCATGGTTGCCCTTGCGACCTGCGCTTCCGTCATCGCCAGCCAGGCCGTGATCTCGGGCGTGTTCTCGCTGACCCGCCAGGCGATCCAGCTGGGCTATCTGCCACGCATGGACATCAAGCACACGTCTGCAACCGAGATGGGCCAGATCTACATCCCGCAGATCAACTGGATGCTGATGATCGGCGTCGTCATCATTGTCATGTCGTTTGGCAGCGCCAGTGCCCTGACACATGCCTATGGTCTTGCCGTGACGGGGGCGATGACCATCGACACGATCCTCGCTGCGATCGTCGCGCGCTGGCTGTGGGGCTGGAGCCGCTGGGCGACCTATTCCGTCTTCGGCGTATTCCTGGTCGTGGACTTGCTGTTCCTCGGATCGAACATGCTCAAAATTCCGACCGGTGGCTGGTTGCCGATCGTGGTGGCGATTGGTGCGATGACGATCTTCATCGTCTGGAACCGTGGACGCGAGATCCTTGTCTCGAAGCTCTATCGCGATGCCATGCCGATCCGTGAGTTCCTGGACCGCTGGGACCGCACGGTGGAGCGCGTGACAGGCACGGCGGTGTTCATGACCTCGAACCCCGCCGTGGTGCCGACGGCCTTCCTGCACAACCTCAAGCACAATCACGTCGTGCACGAGCGCGTCGTGATCATGAAGGTCAATGTCGAAGACGTGCCGCGCGTGAACGATGCGCAGCGCATCGAGGTCGAGAAGCTTGGCAAGGGCTTCCACAAGGTCACGGTGCATCTTGGTTTCATGGAGAGGCCGGATGTCCCGCGTGCGCTCGAGCTCTGTCGCCAGTTCGGCCTTTCCTTTGACCTGATGCAGACGACCTTCTTCCTCGGTCGCGAGACGCTGATCCCGGCCAACCGCTCCGAGCTGCGGCGCTGGCAGGCTGCGCTGTTCATCGCCATGCAGGCTGCGGCCCTGTCGGCGACCCGATTCTTCCGTATCCCGGCCAATCGCGTCGTGGAAATGGGGACGCAGGTCGAAATCTGAGAGCCGGATTTTCCCGGTAATCCGCGACTTTCACGAAGATGAATGCCGTTCATCCTGCATTCAGCCGCGGGATTCCATATCTGCGCCCGACAGCGGATGGCCCTCCAGCCCAATCGGACTGACCGCCGCTTCAGGAGATTTGAGATGAAGAAACTTGTCGTGTCGGCCTTTGCCGCGATGGCCCTGCTTGCTGGTGCTGTCAGCCCCGCGCTCGCCAATCATGATGGCGGCTACGGGCCGGGATATGATGGACCGCCGCCGGGATATGGCCCGGGGTACGGACCTGGTTACGGCCCGCCGCCTGGCCCAGGTTACGGCCCGGGCTATGGTCCCCCGCCGGGACACGGATACGGTCCTGGCTATGGCCCGCCGCGCGGCTACGAGGCCGGTTACGGTCCGGGATATGGACCGGGCTACGGGCCTGGCTACTACCGCGATGACCGTTACCGCGATGACCGGCGCCGCTGCCGCAAGGACGGCACTGCAGGTGCGGTTGTCGGTGGCATCATCGGTGGCGTGATCGGAAACAATGCAGCACGCGGTCGCGACCGTGGACCTGCGACTGTCGTCGGCGCCATCATCGGCGGTGTTGCCGGGAATGCCATCGCCCGTGACGGCTGCAAGCGCGACCGGCGCCATCACTATCGTGACGGCTATCGCTACTAGTTCCCTGAACTGACCTGGTGACGGTCAAGGCGCATCGGTGACGAGCCGGTGCGCCTTTTCATTTGCGGCTCATGCCTGCAGCCGCAGATGCGCGAGCTTGTCGGGATTGCGCACGATGAAGATGGCCTTCACGGCGTCGTCCACGATCTCGAGCTGCATCGTGGTCTCGAAGCCCTGGGCATCGCACAGCCACAAAGCGGGTGCGCCGTTCAGCGTGACGGGCCTGATCTGCTGCGGGCCGCCCTTGGCCGCTGACAAATGGAGGATCAGCTTTGCGACCTCCTGCGGGTCGTTCAGGACACGCAACGCTGCCGGACGCTTTCCGCCGCCATCGCTTACGAGCTGGACGTCGGGCCGGAAGATGCCGGTCAGCTGCTCGGGGCTGCCGGCGGCGACGGCCGTCATGAACTGGGTCAGCAGGCGCTGATGCACTTCAGGGCGTGACTCGAAACGGGGCCGCGCCTCGCGCACGCGCGTGCGGGCCCGCGAGATGACCTGCCTGACGGCCTGCTCGCTCTTGCCCAGCGTGGCTGCGATATCGGCGTAGGACGCGTCAAAGGCCTCGCGCAGGATGAAGGCCGCGCGCTCTTCCGGGCCAAGGCGCTCGAGCACATGAAGGAGGCCCAGCGAGAGATCGCTTGCCAGATTCTCCATGCCGGTGTCCGAGCGTTCTCCGCCTTCGGGCGTGAGCACCGGTTCGGGAAGCCAGGGGCCGACATAGACTTCACGCGAGGCGCGGTTGCGGCGGATCCGGTCGATGCTGAGGCGCGTGACGACGGTGGTGAGCCAGGCCTGCGGCGACTGAAGCGCCGCGTGGTCGGCGGCCTGCCAGCGCAGGAACGCGTCCTGCACGATGTCCTCGGCTTCGCTCCAGCGCCCCAGCATGCGATAGGCCATGGACGTCAGGCGCGGGCGCTCGCCCTCGAAGAGTGTCGTGTGCTGGTCGGTCTTCATGCGGCTCGCAAGGCCTGTGTCGCCTGATCCCCGACCATAACCCGCTCGCAGGCCTGCGCATATCCCATGCCGCGCTTCACCGCGGGGTAGAAGCGGGCCGTCGCGATTGTGAAGGCCAGTTCGATGAGGCCCTTCTCGCCCCAGCGTGCGCGGATCCGGTCGCGCCACTCTTGCGCGGGGATGCCGCGGGCCACTGCGTCACCGTATCTGAAGGCGAGGGCGATGTCCGCGGGAGCTGCCTCCACGTTTCCTTCGACCAGCGCGCGCAGCATGGTGGCATCGACGCCATCCCTGAGGGCCAGGTTCACGTGGATCTGGATGCAGGGGCCGCAGTCCTCGACCATGGCGGCTGCAAGGCCTGCCGCGTGCCAGACAGCTGGCGGCGTGATGCGCCTTGGTCCTTCGACGGCCTTGATCAGCGAGAAGCGCCACAGCCTTGAAGGGTTTACCTCCCGCAAGTGCCAGGCGTAGTCCATGTTCACGTCGCCGAGGTAACGGCGTGTTCCTTCGAGCAGCTTTCCCAGCAGCCA
>JBILMZ010000057.1:0-16956 GCA_044375275.1 Micropepsaceae bacterium
CCGGGGCTTCAGGAACAACTTCATCACATCTTGAAGACTGTCACTTCTGAATTAACCATAGCTTGAGACTTCAAACGTAAAACGGTTCAAGCCGGGACAAAGACGAATGCGGGCTGGAGGAGTTTGCCGATGAACTTGACGAGGATCCTCGTGTTGGTGGGTGCAGTGGTGGCGGCCGGCGTGGCTGCCTTGCTTGCCCGCAGCATGGTCGGCGGCCAGACGAAGGCAGAGGCTGCACCCGCTGTCGATCTCACCGAAGTGCTTGTCGCGTCGCGGCGCATTGAGGTTGGAACGAAGCTTACGGCGGCGGACGTAAAGTGGATGGGCTGGCCGAAAGCCGCCGTCGACGCCAGTTTCATGACGCAAGAGGCTCAGCCCAAGGCCATCGAGGACATGTCGGAAGGTGCGGTCGCTCGCGCTCCCCTGACGGCTGGGCAGCCTGTTACGGCGCAGAATGTCATCAAGGCTGATGGCGGCGGCTTCATGGCAGCGGTTTTGACACCGGGCAAGCGCGCGGTGGGCATAAAAGTCAGTGCAGAACGTGGCGCCGGCGGCTTCATCCTTCCGAACGACCGCGTTGATGTCATCCTGACGCGCAAGCTCGGGCAGGACAGTTCGGGTGTGCCGGCTTACCAGGCCGCGACCGTACTGCGTGACATCCGTGTCCTGGCAGTTGACCAGACCTCGGATGAGGAGGGCGACTCCAAGGCCATCGTCGGAAAGACGGCGACGATTGAACTGAGCGAACGGGAGTCCGAGATCGTGGCCCTTGCAGAAGCGATGGGTGACCTGTCGCTGACACTCCGCTCGCTCTCGAAGGCCGAGGGTGCAAACCAGGCCGCCGAGAACAACGCCAATCCGTTCGAAACGGAAGGCGCTGATGGAATCACAGTGCTGCGGTACGGCATGCCGGGCAAGTCGACAGCTGCATCGAGCGAGTAACAGGTGACATGATGAAAACCACACGCGTTTTACTTCTGGCAGCCATCGGTGCTTCCCTTTCGCTCACGGCTGCCGCTGATGGCGAAAAGCAGGCGGCGGCACGTCCTGCCGTCTCGGACCAGGTTGAAAAGCTGCGGATACGTCCGGGAGGGTCGGGGCCGCAGTCGCACCGTGTCACCCTGTCGATCAACAAGGGCATGATCGTCGAGCTGCCGGAGGATGCGCGCGACGTGCTCGTGTCCAATCCGGCCGTTGTGGATGCCATCGTCCGGACGCCGCGCCAGATCTACCTCGTCGGCCTGAAGTCCGGGCCGACCAATGCGTTTTTCTTTGCTGCCAACGGAAAGCAGCTGCTCAACCTTGAAATCCGCGTCGAACGCGACATGGGCGAACTGAAGACAATCATTGAGCGGAATGTCCAGGACTCCCACGTCCAGGTCGAGACCATCAATGACAGCGTCGTCCTGAACGGATCCGTGAAGAATGCCGGTGATGCCGAAGCGGCTCGCCAGATCGCCATGCGCTACGTGACCGAGTCTGGAAAAGCCATGAGCCAGGATTCAGTTGTGAGCCGCGTTGGCATCCGTGGTGGAGACCAGGTGATGCTTCGCGTGCGCGTCGCCGAGATGCAGCGCAGCCTCTCGAAGCAGTTGGGCACCAATTTTGCGGCGGCATTTGACATCGGCAAGTCCATTCCGATCAGCGCGACAAGCATCAATCCGTTTTCGTTGCTGGGTCAGGCGCTGTCCACTTCGCAGGCCCTGCAGATCGGTGACATGACGCTTGGAAACTCCGTCGAAGCGGTCGTGCGCGCCTTTGAGCGTTCGGGCATGATCCGTACGCTTGCCGAGCCGAACCTGACAGCCGTCTCGGGTGAGTCCGCGAAGTTCCTTGCTGGTGGCGAGTTCCCGGTTCCGGTTGGCCGTGACCAGGATGGTAACGTTACGATCGAGTTCAAGCCGTTCGGTGTTGGCCTTGGCTTCACGCCGCTCGTTCTTTCAGAAGGTCGTATCAGCCTGCGTATTTCGACTGAAGTGTCGGAAATAACGTCCGAGAACGCCTTCGTGTCGACGGGTGGTGGTCCCAACGGTATCACGATCCCGGGCCTGCGCGTCCGCCGCGCCGAGACGACGGTGGAACTGCCGTCTGGTGGCAGCATGGTCATGGCTGGTCTGCTCCAGCAGTCGATGAAGCAGAACATTGACGGCATTCCTGGTCTCAAGAACATCCCGGTTCTTGGCTCCCTGTTCCAGAGCCGCGACTTCCAGTCGGGTGAAACGGAACTGGTGGTCATCGTGACGCCGTACCTGGTCAAGCCCGTGGCTGCGCGTGATCTCGCTTCCCCGGTTGACGGGTTCGTTCCTCCGTCGGACGCCGAGTCAATTCTGCTTTCACGCCTCAACGCGGTGTACGGCAAGGGCAAGCCGGTCCAGGGATCGCTCAAGGGGCCTGTCGGGTTCACAGTTCAGTAATACTTATGGTTCGAGGCAACGCGCTTCGTTCAAGGATTTGGCAATTACCGAAAGGTTAGGATCAGCGTCATGAGTCTCATCAGCCGCATCACCGTCATTGGAATGATGGCCATTACAGCCGCCGGATGCGCTACGCCCGCGGAGAATGGTCCAGAGCACCTGTCCGGGCTCGAGAACCGTTTCGCCATCAAGGTCGAGCCGCAGGTGGTTACACTTGTGGTCCGGGCTGATGCAGATGGTCGCGGGATCCAGAACGGTGAAGCTGACCGCGTGCAGTCATTTGCCGAGGCGTGGGCGGCGAGGGGACATGGTGCCCTCAGCATTTCGTCTCCGGGCAACTCTGATGCGAATGCGGCCGTTGGCGAGATCCGCAAGATCCTTTCGTCTGCCGGTGTTGCAAAGGGTTCCATCCGGACGGCGACCTATCGCGCGGCGAAGGGTGATGACAACGCGCCGGTCACGCTGAGCTTCATTGCTGACGCTGCGGTTGCAGCCGAGTGCGGCACGGACTGGTCGGAAAACATGGCGTTTGCACCGCGCAATCTTCCGTGGCCGGAATTCGGCTGCTCAAGCCAGCACAATCTTGCAGCCATCATCGAGGATCCCCGCGATCTCGAGCGTCCGCGCACGCTGGACAAGCCAGACGCGCTCCGCCGTTCGGACATGCTCCAGAAGTATCGCAAGGGCCAGCCGACGTACACGAAGCGCTCTTCGGATGAAGACAGTGGCCAGGTGTCCAAGGTCGCGGTCCAATAGGCCACTCCAGTAAAGTCATAGAGTTGAGGAACCGAACGTCATGAGCAAGTCCAAGTCGCCGGATAAGACCGAAGTTCCCTTCGGCGCGCCTGTCCAGGACCGGCCGGTACCGCGGATCTCGATTCATGCCTTCTGCGAATCGCCGGAGACGGGCAACGCCATCCAGCGCGCCGGCCAGGATCGCCGGCTCGCGAAAGCGCACCTGACGGTGCACATGGGCGGGATGTTTGGCGCGGTTGAGTACTTCCAGGATTCCTCGACGCCGAATGTGATCATGGTCGAGACCCGTGAGCGTGGATCTGCGATCCTCGCTGACCTCGAGAAGCTCGCCCATGTCTGCGATCCGGGTACCAAGGTGATCGTGATCGGTGGCTCGAACGACATCACGCTGTATCGCGAGATGATCCGCCAGGGGATCAGCGAATACCTCGTGGCCCCACTCAATCCGTTGCAGATCATTGAAGCCCTTGCCGCGCTCTATCATGGTCAGGCCTCCGTTCCGATCGGGAAAGTGTTCGCGTTCTTTGGTGCACGCGGTGGCGCAGGGTCGTCCACCTTTGCCCACAGCGTTGCCTGGTCCATCGCTGAAGACCTGCAGATCGCGACGACGATCGTTGATCTCGACGTTGCCTTCGGTACAACCGGGCTCGATTTCAATCAGGATGCAGGGCAGGGTGTAAGCGAAGCCCTTGCCAGCCCTGAGCGGCTCGACGATGTGTTGCTGGATCGCCTCCTCATCAAGCACAGCAGCCGCCTGAACCTTTTCATTTCGCCGGCCGCGCTGGATCGCGAGGGCCCCATTTCAGCCGTGGCCGTGGAAACGGTCATCGATGCAGTCCGCCAGGTGTCTCCCTGTGTCATCGTGGACGTTCCGCATCTGTGGACGCCGTGGGTGAAGCAGGTGCTGACCACGGCCGACGAGATCATCATTACCGCGACGCCGGAACTGTCGAGCCTGCGCAACGGCAAGAACCTCTATGACATGCTCAACCAGGCGCGGCCGAATGACAAGCCGCTGAAGTTTGTGCTGAACCAGGTAGGCATTCCACGGCGGCCAGAGATTCCCGTCAAGGACTTTGCCGAAGCCATGGGCTGCGATCCGGCGCTGATCATGCCGTTCGATCCGCAGACATTCGCGACGGCGAACAATAACGGACAGACCGTGGGTGAACTCAACCCTCAATCGCGTGCTGCGCAGGGCTTCCGTGAACTGGCGCAGGTCCTGACGGGCCGTGAGCCGCGCATGGATGCGAAGCCTGCCAGCAAGCTCAGCTTCGACTTTCTGCGGCGCAAGAAGGCCTAGTACAATATGTTTGGCAAGCGTCCCGGCAGTGGCAATGAGAGTACTTCGCGCGAGCGCAGCGGCGGGTCGTCGGCTGCGCCTCCACCTCCGCCGCCACCGGTTGCCAAGGTTGCTGTCGCGAACAAGCCTGCCGGCAAGGCCGCAGAGCCACCGCCGCCGGCTGTTGCCATCGACTCGCGTTCCGACCAGTACTACGAAGTCAAGACGACGATCTTCAACGCGCTGATCGACACGATTGACCTCGCGCAACTCGCCCAGCTTGATGCCACTTCGGCGCGCGAAGAGATCCGCGACATCGTCAACGAGATCATCTCGATCAAGAACGTCGTGATGTCGATTGCGGAGCAGGAACGGCTCCTGCAGGATATCTGCAACGACGTTCTGGGTTACGGTCCGCTCGAGCCGTTGCTGGCGCGCGATGACATCGCCGACATCATGGTGAATGGCGCTGACCGCGTGTTCATCGAAGTTTCGGGCAAGGTGCAGCTCACGAATATCCGGTTTCGTGACAACGCCCAGTTGATGAACATCTGTCAGCGTATCGTCAGCCAGATCGGACGACGCGTCGATGAATCGTCACCGATATGCGACGCGCGTCTTCCCGACGGCAGCCGTGTCAACGTCATCGCCCCGCCGCTCGCGATTGACGGGCCGACGCTGACGATCCGAAAGTTCAAAAAAGACAAGCTGAAGATGTCGGACTTGCAGAAGTTCGGCTCCATCTCGCCTGAAGGTGCCATGGTCCTCGGGATCATCGGCAACGTACGCTGCAATGTGCTGATCTCGGGCGGAACGGGTTCGGGCAAGACGACCCTTCTCAATTGCATGACCGGGTTCATCGATCTCGATGAACGCGTCATCACCTGCGAAGATGCCGCCGAACTCCAGTTGCAGCAGCCTCACGTGGTCCGTCTCGAAACGCGTCCGCCCAACCTTGAAGGTACGGGTGAAATCACGATGCGTGATCTCGTCAAGAACTGTCTTCGCATGCGTCCTGAACGCATCATCGTCGGCGAAGTCCGTGGCCCCGAGGCCTTCGACCTTCTGCAGGCCATGAACACCGGTCACGACGGTTCGATGGGAACGCTGCACGCCAACAGCCCGCGCGAAGCCCTGCAGCGTATCGAATCCATGATCACGATGGGCGGCTATAACCTGCCGTCCAAGACCATTCGCGAGATGGTTGTTGGCGCGATCGACGTCATTGTTCAGGCTGCGCGCCTGCGTGATGGTTCACGCCGCATCACCCATGTCACCGAGGTGATCGGCCTTGAAGGCGACGTCATCATTACGCAAGACCTTTTCGTCTATGAGATCACGGGCGAAGATGAATCCGGCCGCGTGAAGGGGCGTCACGTATCGACAGGAATTTCGCGTCCGGCCTTCTGGGAACGCGCGCGCTACTACAACAGAGAAAAAGAACTGCTTGACGCCCTCGAAGCGGCAGCAGCGACATAGGGAGGGGGGGCGCACGGCCCTTTGCCAGCATGGACCAGGCGACGCTGCTGATTGTGGGAATAGCCCTGACCACGGCGCTTGCCGTTGGTGGGGTGGCTTTTGCCTTTCTGGGCGCCGGCGGCGATGCCGGACGTGCCAACAAGCGTGTAGCGGCCGCGGCCCGCGGCGGTTCGGCGAAGATTGCCGGTGGCAAGAGCGCGGACAGTGCCGAATCGAACGTAAAACGGCGCAAGCAGGTCCAGGACACACTCAAGGAGATTGAAAGAAAGAAGGCGCAGGCGAATTCGAAGCCGACGCTTGCTGCCATGCTGCAGCAGGCCGACTGGGCGATTGATCCGCAGAAGTTCTTGATCATGACGGGCGTGCTTGGCGTTGTCGCCGTCGTCATGTTCATGATCATGGGGTACGACTGGTATGTCGCGATTGGCGCCGGCGCCGCCGTCGGGATCGGCTTTCCCCGTTGGCTCCTGGCGTTCTCGATCAGCAGGCGCAAGAAAGCCTTCCTGAAGGAATTTGCGAACGCCATCGACGTGATCGTGCGTGGCGTCAAGTCGGGTCTGCCCCTGAATGAATGCCTCAAGATCATCGCGCAGGAGGCTTCGGAGCCGGTCGGGCCGGAATTCCGGAACATCGTTGAAGGTCTCAAGGTTGGCGTGACGCTTGAAGACGGCTTGCGCCGCATGTACGAGCGCATGCCAGTTGCCGAGGTAAACTTCTTCCAGATCGTGCTGACGATCCAGCAGAAGACAGGTGGCAACCTGTCGGAAGCTCTTGGAAACCTCTCTGGTGTTCTGAGAGACCGCAAGCGCTTGCATGCAAAGATCCAGGCACTTTCATCCGAAGCCAAGGCCTCCGCCGGCATCATCGGGTCGCTTCCGATCATTGTGGCGACGCTGGTCTACTTCACGACGCCTGATTACATCACGCTCCTCTTCACGGAACGCTTCGGCAATTTCCTGCTGCTGTGCTGCGGCGTTTGGATGTCGCTCGGCATCTTCGTCATGAAGAAGATGATCAACTTCAAGTTCTGACGGGAAGAACAGCTCATGGACAGCTTAATCAACGCGCTATTCGACCGTCAGTTCATGGTGACCATGCTTGTGGCGATGGCGGTTTTCGCGACGGTGCTGACACTTGCGGCTCCTCTCATGGCGGGCGACAAGCTCAATGCGCGTCTGAAGAGCGTGGCGCTTCGCCGCGAAGAATTGCGCCGCTTGCAGCGTGAGGCCCTTTCCAAGAAGGGACAGTTGAGGTCGAACCCCACCGCGTTCATGAAGAACACGGTCGAGAGGCTCAATCTGCGCAACCTCCTGGAGTCGGCCAATACCAAAGACAAGCTGTCCCGCGCCGGCTTCCGCGGACAGTCGGCGATCTACACTTTCATGTTCTTCCGCTTCGTGATGCCCTTCGTGGTCTTTGCGGTGGCGATCGTCTACCTGTTTTTCATGTCAAAGTACGAGTTGGCTCCGCTGGGCAAGGTGGGGGCGGCGTTTGGTGCGGCCTTCGTGGGGTTTTATCTCCCTGACCTTTATGTGCAGAACCTGATCGACAAGCGCATGACGTCGGTCATGAAGGCATTTCCGGATGCGCTTGACCTTTTGCTGATCTGCGTCGAGTCGGGCATGTCGGTCGAATCCGGGTTCAACAAGGTTGCGTCCGAAATCGGTACCCAGTCGGTCGAGCTTGCGGAAGAGTTCGCACTCACGACGGCCGAGCTGTCCTATCTGCCGGACCGTCGCATGGCTTATGAAAACCTGTCGAAGCGCTGTGCGCATCCTGGCGTCAAGGCTGTCTGTACATCGCTGATCCAGGCGGAGCGGTATGGTACGCCGCTGGGTACAGCGCTGCGCGTGATGGCGCTGGAAAACCGTGAAATGCGCATGATGGAAGCCGAGAAGAAGGCCGCTTCTCTTCCGGCCAAGCTGACGGTGCCGATGATCGTGTTCTTCCTGCCGGCCCTGTTCATCATCATTCTGGGACCAGCGGCCATCAAGATCATGAAGCTCTAATTCGCGGGTGGGTCGCGGGCCTCTGCCCGGGCCCCCTTTGGAGAAATGAAAAAAGCCGCGCTGGTGACAGCGCGGCTTTTGTTTGTCTGTCGGAGGAACTCAGTAAGCGCTGACGGCCAGTTCCACGGGTTCGGCGCCGAGTGTCTCGTCCTTCTGCGACTGTCGCAGCACCGCTGGAGCCAAGGCCTGGTTTGCGGGCTTGGCAGCCGGGGCAGCAGCGGGTGCCGGCGTTGCGGTATTTGCAGGCGCCGGGGCAGGCGCTGGGGCTTCGTCGGGGATCGGCGCCATTGTTACCGGCGGCTTTCGCTTCTGGGTGACCGGTGCGGCAGGTGTCGTGACAGCTGCGGCGGGCGCAACGATGCTCTTCGGCGCCGCAACTTCAGCAGCAACCGCCTGTGCCGGCTGAGCGTCGCCGTCGGCAACGGGCGCCATGGGCCGTGTGGGCACGGGCAGCACGCTGGTGTCCTTCGGGCGGACGAGCAGAGGGGCGCCATTGGGCGTATAGGGCGTGGCAGCAGGGACCAGAGATGCCGAAGGTGTCTCCTTTGGCGGGGTTTTCGCTGCTGGTGCTACAGCCGCCGGAGCGGGGGGCTTGGGCGCATCTGCGGGTTTGCCGTTGGTGGCGCTCAACTGGCGCATGACGGCCAAGTTGTTGAAGACGTCCGGGCCCGTCAGATCCTGACGTGCGAGTTTCTCGGCCTCAAGCTTGTCGCCCTTGAGCGAAGCAACCATCGCCAGATTCTGGCGCATTTGAGCCGTTGCGTCCGGTCTGGCGACAAGTTTGCGCAGGATGGCCTCGCCTTGGGCGATCTGGCCGCCGAGGACATAGGACATGGCCAGGTTGCCCTGAACCGTCGGGTTGTTGGGCGAGAGGTCGAGCGCGATGAAGTAATTGTCCTGGGCCTGCTTGTGGGCGCCGGTCTGGTCGAGGGCTACGCCATAGGCCGAAAAGGTGGTCCAGTCGCGACGGTCCATCTGGACGGACTGAGCGAAGAAGGGGATCGCGTCTGAAGAACGCCCCACGGCGGTCAAGGCCTTGCCATATTCAGACAGCACACTGGGATTGTCGGGTGCGGTCATGACCACTTCCTTGAGGAGGGTCACGGCCTGCTGCGCGCCGCCCATCTGCCTCAGGTTCCTCGCGAAGCTGATGGCTGCGGGGATGTCCGCGCGGTTGGCATCATACCGGGCGCCCCAATAGGCGGCGCCGCCGACGACGTCCTGTTTTTCAGGCAAAATGAGGTTGCGCGTGCCCGGACTGTCGGAATTCGAAAAGAAGTTGGCGCCACTGCAGCCGCTCAGGGCGGCCGTTGCTGCGATGATGGCGACGCGACTGGCTGACAGGACCAGCTTGTGGCGGAGAATGGGGCGCATTTGTATTCCTCTTCGGCAGGAAAGGCGGGCGCGCGCGTTTGTGATGCTGACACCCGACAGAACGTGCGTAATGTCACTGCAAAGCGCATAACAAATGTTTAAGCATAATCGCGCGTTAACGCGGCTTTCGGCGTTATGAGTTGAGGCCTATATCTTTGATGATGAGCGTTTCGTCACGGACACAGATGTTTGCAGTCTTCGCGGTTCTGATCACCGCGGTTTGGACCGGCGCTGGCGTGTGGCTCGCCCAGGCGCAAAATCCTCCCGAGCTCGAGCGCATTCCTTTCCAGATTGCAACAGGGCCGGTCTCGGGTTCCTACCTCCAGGCGGGGGAGGCGATTGCGATCACGATCAGCCATCCTTCGGGCCTGGTCAAATGCCAGACGGGCGCCGTGTGCGGGCCGCGCGGCCTGATCGCCACGACGCGCTCATCGAGCGGTTCCATTTCAAACGCGCTTGCCGTCCAGCGCCGCTCGGTGCAGTCGGCACTTGTCCAGGGTGACATCCTGCTCGCGGCCCTTGACGGGACGGGGCCCTTCGCCGACGAAGGATCGCTCAAGGACCTGCGCGTGCTGGCCCGCCTGCATGACGAAGTGCTGCATGTCGCCGTGTCGACGCGTTCCCGCGTGAAGCGTCTCAAGGACCTGCAGGGCAAGCGCATTGCCATCGATACTGCAAACCTGGCGACGGAGTACACGGTGCGGCAACTGTTTGCTGCGGCTGGGGTCCGCTTTCCGCGCTTCGTCCGGAGGATGTCGGCGGATCGCGCTGCAGAAGATATTCGCGCCGGAAAGATCGATGCCCTGTTTGTGCTGGGTGTCGCCCCCGTGTCGGCCGTCGATCAGTTGATGCGCCGTGGCTATGCCCGACTGCTGGGACTTGAAGCGCGTACACTCCAGAAGCTGTCGCGTCGCAATGAAATGTACAGCCGCCTCAGCCTGGCGGCGGGGACATACAGGTCGTCAAAGGCCATCCAGGCGCTTGGTGTTGCCAGCGTGTGGGTCGTTCACAAGAGCTTTGACCGGGTATCGGCTACCCAGATCGTGAAGGCTTTCTGGAATCCTGCCAACCAGCGTGAACTCAAGACCCGCGGGGCGTTTTCAGCCAGCCTCGATCACAAAAAGGCGACTGTGGTGGCAAATGCGCCATTGCATGACGGTGCCCGGCGCTTCTACGCTAACCTCAGCCGTTGAGGCCTTGAGGGGGGCGATGTCGTGGCGCGCAGGCAGCCGCTGTTCACCTATGCCGTGATGATTGTTCTGGGGCTCGCGCCTACGGCGCTGGTGTCCCATTTCTATGGAGCCCTGCCGAACAGGCTGGTGATCCAGTGGGATGTCCTGGGACACATGACGATCATTGGCACGCGCGCGAGCACTGTGCTTCTCGTGGCCAATTTTGCTGCCGTCGCCGGATTGCTTGGAACCGTCGTCGCCCTTTGGCAGCACAAGGCTTTCGTCGCCATTGATGGGTTGCGTGCGTTTCTCATCCTGAACATGTCGCAGATCGTTGCCATCAACCTGACCTGCATCATGCTGGTGACACAGTCACTGGGGTACAACCTGACGATCAAGCCGATGATTGCGCCTGCGATGGCGGTGCTGCTGTTTGCGTCCGGTGTCCTGTTCTGGCGCGCCGAAGGGCTTGCGACCCTGAGCCTGACGCGCCTGCTTGGTGTCGTTTTCATGATGGGTGGACTGGTTTTGCTGGGGCTGAATGCCTTTGCCTCGCCCCATGTTGTGGGCTACTACGCGAGTGCATTTGCGCTTCTGATGATGGCGGCTGCGGCCATTCCCGCCCGCGCCTCCTGACACAGCTGAAAGCGTATTCACAGGGTACGGATTTCCATGGGTATTGACCGCTTCTTCTCTGCAGACAGCAGCAACGCAACACCGGTTCATCTGGTCAGTCTCGCGACTTACCAAGACCAGCTGCGCAGCACGCTGAAGCCGCATGCTTCCTGGCTCAAGGCTTCTGGCTTCACGGCTGCGGCGGGCAAGATCCAGTTTCTGCCGGCAGATGATGGAAGTGTCGGTGGCGTGGTTTTCGGCCTGGGGCGGGATGATGATGCATTCCAGTGTGCTGCGCTGCCGGGTGCACTGCCGGAAGGGAACTATCGCCTGGCCACGATCCCGGCCTCAAGCAATGCAACAATGCTCGCACTGGCCTGGGCCATGGGGCACTACCGTTTTTCGCGCTACAAGTCCAAGGACGCCGCAAAGCCGGGGCCTGTGCTCGCATGGCCCGAGGCTGCGGACCGCGCGCAGGTCCTTCGCGTGGCGCGGGGCATGTTCCTCGCGCGTGACCTGATCAACACGCCTGCGAACGAGATGGGGCCCGGTGAACTTGCGGTCGCGGCATCGGACCTGGCGCGCGAGCACAGGGCGGACTGTTCCGTCATTGAAGGGCAGGCGCTCGTCGAGAAGAATTTCCCCCTGATCTGGGCTGTCGGTGCCGGTTCATCGCGCAGCCCGCGGCTCATCGACATTCGCTGGGGCGATGCAAGGCATCCGAAGGTCACGCTTGTCGGAAAAGGCGTCTGCTTTGATTCCGGCGGTCTCGACATCAAACCGTCGAGCGCGATGCTCACGATGAAGAAGGACATGGGTGGCGCTGCGGCCGTGCTGGGCATTGCCCACATGGTGATGGATGCCAAGCTGCCCGTGTCGCTGCGCGTCCTCATTCCTGCCGTCGAGAACAGCATTTCCGGGGACGCGTACAGGCCTGGCGACGTGTTTCGCAGCCGCAAGGGGCTGACGGTCGAGATCGGAAACACCGATGCCGAAGGGCGCCTGGTCCTGGCCGATGCGCTTGCCGAAGGAGACACGGAGGCGCCTGAGCTCATGATTTGCATGGCGACGCTGACGGGGGCCGCCCGCGTGGCCACCGGCTTTGACCTGCCGCCGTTCTTCACGCAGGACGATACGCTGGCCAGCCAGCTTGCGGCGGCTGCTGCCCGTGAGTCCGATGCCATGTGGCGCTTTCCGCTGTGGCGCGGCTATGCGGAGCTCATTGAAAGCAAGATCGCTGACCTCACCAACAATCCGGGCAGTCCGAATGCGGGTGCCATCACGGCGGCGCTTTTCCTTGAACGCTTTGTCGAGAAGGCCAAGTCGTTTGCGCATTTCGACATTGCGGCGTGGAATGATCGCGCCCGGCCTGGTCGTCCGCTGGGTGCGGAAGCGCAAACCGTGCGCGCGATCTTCTCGATGCTGCAGGCGCGTTATGGCTGACCCGGGGGGATTCCAGAGATACAACGCCTTGGCACAAGCGTTGTGCCATGCTGCCAGAAATGTCTTGTTTTCAAAGGAATTCAGCGTGGCTCAGTAGCCGCGCGTGAAGTCGACCTGGTTCTCGGGTGCCAGGCCCTGGTCGACGCGGGTGATGGTGCGCGCGACGTGGGCCATGAAGGAGGCGGGGTCCGTGGCTGCGGCTGCGTGCGGGGTCACCACGACCTTCGGGTGCGACCAGAGCGGGCTTGATGCGGGCAAAGGTTCGGTGGCGAACACATCAAGTGTTGCGCCGCGCAGGTGGTTGCTGTCGAGCGCCTCGATGAGATCTTCTTCCACCTGATGGCCGCCGCGTGCGGCATTGATTACGCAGGCCCCTGCGGGCAGGGCGGCGAAGGTCTGTGCGTTCAGGATGCCTCGCGTGTCAGGTGTCAGCGGCAGCAGGCAAACAAGGATGTCTGTCTGGGCCAGGAAAGGCTTCAGTCCGTCCTTGCCGTGGAATGTGGTGACACCTTCGATGGTCTTGGGTGTCGCGCTCCAGCCGGAGAGGCGATAGTTCAGCGCCTTCAGCGGAACCGCGGCGGCCTGTCCGAGCACGCCAAAACCCAGGATGCCGACGCGGATGTGTTCGGCGCGCGGGGACATGATCAGGCGCCACTTGGCTGAACGCTGCAGCGACTGGAGATCGTGCATGCGCCTGTGCCAGTAGAGCACGTTGAGCACGACATACTCGGTCATGGACTGGCTTAGCGTCGGATCGACCACGCGCGACAGCGGAACATGCTTCGGATAGGTCGGGTCGGCGACGATCGCATCGACGCCGGCGCCCATCGAGAAGACGACTTTCAGATTGGCGAGGGCAGAGAGCGAGCCGGGCTTTGGTTTCCAGGCGATGCAGTAGTGGATGTCATCCGCGCTGGCCGGCGGCTCTTCGGTGCGGATGTCCAGGTCAGGCAGCAGACGCCTCAGGTGAGGCGTCCACAATTCGAGCGGATAGCCAATCGGCTGAAAGTAGAGTGCGCCCTTGGCCATTTCCGGGTGCGGTCAGCTAGTGACCACCACCGGCCGGCTTGGCTGGTGCCGCAGGTGCTGCTGCCGGCGTTGCGGCCGGAGCGGCAGGGGCTGCGCCGGGGGCTGCCGGTGCGGCTGCTCCTTCAGGCGTTGTGCCCGGTGGCGGTGCCTGGAGTTCGCCAGCTGGTGGCTCTGCTCCTTCAGCAGGTGCCGCGGGAGGCGCGGCCGGATTTGGTGCCGGGATGGCGAGAGGCGAATCCGACAGGGTGCGCATGTAGGCGATCAGGTTCACGCGGTCCGTCTGCTTCGACAGACCGGCGAAGGACATCTTCGTTCCCTTGATGGCGCCCTTCGGGTTCTTGAGGAACGCATCGAGCTCGTCATAGCCCCACACCTTGTCCTTCATGGCAACGAGGGCTGGAGAGTAGGCGTAGCTTGCAGCGCGCGCGTGCTGCGCGCCGACGATGGCGTAAAGGTTCGGGCCGATCTTGTCGGGTCCGCCCTTCGAGAAATCATGGCATTGCTGGCAGCGAATGTGGGCCTTGTCGCCGGCAGTGAGGTCTGCAACAGGGATCACCGTGCCCCAATCCGGCTTCGCTTCGACGACGGGACCGGTCGTTCCGCCACCGGTGCTCTCTTCAGCCACGGCGACTTCCATGCCGGGCTTTTCCGCCTTGGGCGGTGTCATCAGGTCGCCGACGAGAATGTTCAGCGTTACCACTAACAGCACGGTGCCGAGCACCGCGCCGAAAATCTTGTTCCACTCGAAGGAGTCCATTGAGCAACCCTTGCACGGTAACTTTGGCGGAAGAATGCGGAGATTTCAGGACATGCTGCGCGCCAGAAACGGCGCCGCGCAGCACTTTGAAACGCGGGGCCGACAATAGCTTTGGCGGCAATGGGGTCATTGCGGCGGAACGTCGCATTTTGGTTCTCGCGCGAAGCCTAGAACACACTGTCCTTGAGATGAGCGAACCACTGATCCTGATCCCTGCCCGAATGGCGTCAACGCGCCTGCCGGGAAAACCACTCGCCGACATTCACGGCGCCCCCATGATCGTGCATGTCTGGCGACGCGCGATGGAAGCCGCATGCGGGCGTGTTGCCGTTGCGGCAGCCGAGCCCGAAATCGTGGCTGCCGTGACGGCAGCTGGCGGCGAGGCCGTGCAGACGGACCCCAACCACCCATCCGGGTCGGATCGGATCTTTGAGGCGCTCACGCGGCTTGACCCGGGGGGCAAGCACCAGGTGATCGTCAATGTGCAGGGCGACCTGCCGACGCTGGACCCCGCGCTCGTGCGCGGCGTGTTCGAGACCCTGATGCAGTCCGGCGCGGACATGGCCACGCTTGTCACCGAGATCGTCGAGGAGTCCGAGCGGACGAATCCGAATGTGGTGAAGGCCGTGGTGGCGATTGCGCCCGGGCGGACAGAGGGGCGGGCGCTCTACTTCACGCGCGCAACGGCGCCGTGGGGCGCGGGCCCGCATTACCATCACATCGGCATGTACGCCTATCGCCGGCCGGCGCTCGAGCGGTTCGTGAAGCTGCCGCCGTCGCCACTCGAGCAGCGAGAAAGGCTCGAGCAGTTGCGGGCCCTTGAGGCCGGCATGTCGATTGCCATTCGTGTCGTTGATGCCGTGCCGCTTGGCGTCGACACGCCTGAAGACCTGGAACGTGCGAAACAACTCATCGGGATGAAATCCCGGAAGGCCACATGATGTCCGATCCAAACAACACGATTGCTTTCCAGGGCGAACTTGGCGCGAACTCGCACATGGCGTGCCAGGAAGTGTATCCGACGATGACGGCGCTTCCGTGCGCTACATTCGAGGATGTCTTTGCCGCCGTGAAAGAGAGGCAGGCCCGCCTTGCGATGCTGCCGATCGAGAATTCGCTGCACGGACGCATCACTGACATCCATCACCTGCTGCCGGAGTCCGGGCTCTACATCATTGGCGAGCATTTCCTGCGCATCCATCACCAGTTGATGGGCGTGAAGGGGGCCAAGCTTGCCGGGATCAAGTCGGTGATGAGCCAGATCCCCGCGCTGGGCCAATGCCGAAACATCATCCGGGAAATGGGCCTGAAGATGATCATCGGCGCAGATACGGCCGGTTCGGCGCGACAGGTCGGCGAGATGAAGGATCCGAGCGTTGCGGCGCTGGCGTCGCGGCTTGCTGCCGAGATCTATGGTCTCGATATCCTGAAGGCCGATGTCGAGGATGCGCTCCACAACACGACGCGGTTCCTGATCATGGCGCGCGATGCGGATGACGCGGAAGCGGGCAGCGGCGATGTCATCACGACCTTTGTGTTCCGTGTACGGAACGTTCCCGCGGCGCTCTACAAGGCGATGGGCGGATTTGCGACCAATGGCGTGAACATGACGAAGCTGGAGTCGTACCAGCTCGAAGGCTCGTTCAACGCCACGCAGTTCTATGCCGACATTGCCGGGCACCCGGAAGAGCGCAATGTGCGGCTCGCGCTGGAAGAGCTGCAGTTCTTCTGCACGCATCTGCGCGTGGTTGGTGTCTATCCGGCACATCCGTTCCGCAAGACGCTGGTGCAGCCGGTGGGGTAGGCCCCCTTCGTCTGCAGCCTGCCTACGCCAAGGCTTCGGCAGGCGCAGCCACTTCCCCCGTAAACGGGGGAAGAAAACTCGGAGGGCGCCTCAAGTCTTTTCTTCCCCCGTTTACGGGGGAAGTGCCTGCGCATCGCATCAGCGATGCTGCAGGCGAAGGGGGTCAGTCCCCCTCCATCCAGCTCTTCACCAGTTGGTGGGCGATGGCGAGGGCGGGGGGCATTCTCAGGTCGTTGGTTCCTTTCACCATGGCGGCGCGGATCTGGTCCTTGGTGAACCACTTTGCTTCCGACAGCTCGTTGCCGTCGAGGATGATCTGCGTTGTCTTCGCGCGGGCGTAGCAGCCGATCATCAGCGATGAGGGATAGGGCCAGGGCTGCGTGGAGTGGAAGCTCACCTGGTCGATCTCGATGCCGGCTTCTTCCTTGCACTCGCGCGCGACGGCTTCCTCGATGGTTTCGCCGGGTTCGATGAATCCGGCGAGGGCCGAGAAGAAACCTGCGGGCCATTTCGGCTGGCGTCCCATGAGGCAGGTGTCACCATTGGTCGGGAGCATGATCACGACGGGGTCGGTGCGCGGGAAGTGTTCGGTCTTGCAGGCTGAGCATACGCGCTTGTAGCCCGCATCTGCGACGGTGGTCGTCGCACCGCAATTCGCGCAGAAGCCGTGGCGCTGGTGCCAGTCGATCAGCGACTTGGCCTGGGCGAGGATCGCGGCGTCGCCGATGTCGATCTCCTCGGCGACGGTCCTCAGGTCGGCAAAGGTTCCGAGGCCCGCGAGCGCGCCGGTGCGTTCCGGGTCCTGCATGCCCGAGATGTCGA